>JBOGBZ010000146.1:0-18083 GCA_051656485.1 Cellulosilyticaceae bacterium | reverse complement strand
CACTGGAACGAGTTAATGGTCGTAATAACCACAACGTAAAGGGTTGTAGGAAGAATACCTGGCATCTTGATATGTCTAAATACCTGCCATCTATTTGCCCCATCTATTTCAGCTGCCTCTATATGGGTGAGGTCCAAATTCCCAAGTGCCGCTACATAAAGTACGATAGGTTGCCCCACCGACGTCGTTAGTAGCACCACCAAAATACACAGCAATGCATACCGTTTATCCGCTAACCACATGATCGGCTGATCAATCATTCCCCACTCCATTAAAATGTAGTTAAGGATACCATTCATCGGGTCAAAAATCCATTTCCATACGACAACGACAGCTACTGTCCCTGTAACAACTGGTAAATAAAATACACCGCGGAAAAAGCTACGTACATAAGCATTTTTTTCATAAATAGTAACTGATACAATGATACTAAAAAGCACAATAAGGGGTACGACACCTACTACTAACATTACTGTGTTTTTCATGGATTTTAGAAAGTTTGCGTTTTGGAAAAGTTCTATGTAATTACCTAGTCCAACAAAGTCCATTTTATCCATTGTATAATTAAAAAAGCTTGTTATAATTCCTGTTCCCATTGGATAGATGACAAAGAAGAAGAAAAAGAAAAGTGCTGGAAGAAGAAATAAATAAGATACGAGCGTCTCTCGTGCTTTTAAAGGCCAATGCTCATACCAATTTTTTAGTTTCTTTCCTAATGAAAGCTTCTTTGGCTTATCCGACTCTTTAAGTGTTGTATTTGTTTGCATGTGCCCAATCCCCCTTACTGGTCTTATATGTTATTTAACAAAGAAGGCTACCTACCTTAACAGCAAGCAGCCTTCATTTTCTATACTACTTTTTATTAGCCGCAATAGATGCATTTGACTCTTTAACAAAGTCATCCATCGCTTGCTGAGCTGTCTTATCTCCTGCTAATGCAGCTTGAAGATTTGAGAACCATGCTGGACGCATTGTTGCAAAGCCATCAATTGTGTTATAGTAAGTACCATAGAATTTTGACATGCTTGCATAGAATGCCATGTTGTCATCTCCTGGATATAAATTTCCAAAGCTTTCTCTAACTGGGAAGCCTTTAGATGCTACAACGTTCTTAGGACCCCACTCTGAATCATCACAGATAAACTTGATAAATTCTTTAGATGCTGCAATTTTATTTACATCGCCATTGTCAAATACACAGAAACCATTTACAAGGAACTCAAGATTTGGTGTACCATCATCTGATGGAAGTGGTAAGCTCAGTGGTTTAACACCTGAAGCTTCTAGAGTATCTTTATTATTCACTTCATTAACTGGTGCCCATAGAAGTGTGGTTGTTACATTACCAGATACAAACTGTTCGATCGCTTCGCCACCATTGTAAGCACTACCATTTACAAGATTACCAGCTTTGACTTGGTCAGCTGTATATTGTACCGCTTTGACACCATTTGTTTCTCGTATTCGCCCGCCGCATATATAGTCGAGAAAGTCGGGAATGCCCACCATGTTAAGTCTGCTGTAAGTTGAGTAGGATCATCTGGTGGTGTGATCTCTGGAGTAGGTGTCGTTTGAGTCGTCCCTCCATTATTACCACTTGGTTGTTGTGTTGGTGAAGTGGTACATCCTGCAAGCGATGCTGTCAACATGGTAGCCGTAAGCAATAAAGTAAATAGTTTTCTCATAATTGCCTCCTTAGATATATTTGACATATTGTTTATACTTCGCCAACCCTTTAGGCGAAATATTGTTTATTCTTACTAACATCATCGTACACCTGTTGGAGTGTTTTTTAATTGTCTTAAAATAATAAAATATTATTTCATTTTAGTTTAATTTTCACAATTTTTATTATTCTAGTCATAACTTTATTGTATAAACTCATATCATACTTTATACTATCTTTAAAAATATATATAAAAAAAGTGAGGTTACGCCTATGAGTTCTAATGTTTTTGATAACCTAACCACATGCTACGGTAAACTTACCCGCTCCGAAAAGAAAATTGCAGACTATATTTTTTCAAATAGAGAAAATGTGGAGTATTTCTCCATTGCCCAACTGGCTGTCCAATGTCATGTTGGCGAAGCTACTATTGTACGTTTTTGTAAATCTCTAGGCTTTGGTGGCTACAATGAATTCAAACTAGCACTTGCAAAATCTCTTTGTCAGTATGAGACGCCTAATACGACTTCTGACTTTCCCATTTACGGTAAAGTCAATCCACATGATGACTTTAATACCATGTGCCAAAAGCTTTATACATCTCAAGTCAATGCACTGTCTCAAACCATTGAATTGCTGGATGCTACTTCTGTCACAACAGCTGCCCAAATTCTAACTGAATCTAAGAAAGTCTACTGCTTTGGTCACGGAGGCTCTCTCATCATAGCGATGGAAGCTTGGAACCGCTTCCTCTCTATATCGCCAAAGTTCTTTCATATAGCAGATACACATCACCAAGCTGTCATTGCATCACTTCTAGAGCCTGGTGATACCATCCTCTTCTTTTCTTACTTTGGTGCTACACGGGATATGCTAGACATCTTACCTATCGCCAAAGAAAATGGTGCAAAAGTGATTGTGATTACTCATTTTCCTGAATCACCAGCTGGATCTTATGCCGACGCTATTTTAGTTTGTGGCTCCAATGAAGGTCCTCTCCAAGTAGGTTCTGTAGCTGCTAAAGTGGCTCAACTCATGGTAATCGACGTTCTTTTCAACCAATACTGGTTTATGAATCAAATGCACTGCACCAAAAACCTTGGCATCACAGCTGCTGTCACCGCCAGGAAACTCCTCTAGCTTTCTCCTTTTAATTTATATAAAGCGCATCGTCCCCCCAAGACGATGCGCTTTTGTTTTCGCCTTCTTTATTTGCTTCCCACCTCTTATTCAAATCAAAATCTTTTGCTATACTTTATTTATTCTGTTTGTCAGAAGTTTCCACTTGTGTTTTAGTGTATTTTACCTATTTTATTCCAATAAATCTTTGATACGTTTATATATTTTTATGTTGACTTCGCCCTATTTTATTATCGTTAAATATTTAACACCTATTTTTCACAGATTGATATTTTTTTAACTTATGTTAACTCATTAATTTTCTAATTCCGAGGCACAATTCTTTTGCCACTTCTCACTGTTTTTTTATCTCATATCTAAATATCTACTTATAAAAAAGGACAAAAAAAAGAGCCTTTCGGCTCTTTCTCATCTATTTATTCGTAAATTTTCTCTTTTTCTTCTCCGTTTAAAACACGAAGTGCACCTTCTGCTAAGGCAAGCATCTCATCTTCTCCTGGAGCTACGATTACTTCTGCGATAAAATCAATACGTTCTTTTAGAAGTCTCACAAATTGGTTTGAATAAGCTACACCACCTGTAATGATAACTCCATCAACTTTTCCTTTAAGAACAGTTGCCATGGCACCTACCCATTTACAAATTTGATAAGCCATTGCATGATAAAGCATTGCTGCTTCTTCATTACCTTCTGCCATCATATCTTGAACATCTCTTACATCACTTGTTCCAAGGTATGCACTAAGGCCTGCTTTTTGAGATACAAATTCAATAAGTTCTTTTTCTGTATATTTTCCTGAAAAACATAACTTAATGATTTCATCTACTGGTACACTTCCAGCTCTTGTAGGTGCCATTGGACCATCACCATCAATAGCATTGTGTACATCTACAACTTTACCTGCTTTATGTGCACCGATACTTACACCACCACCGATGTGTACTACAATAAAGTTTGCTTCGTTATAACTTAAGTTTCTTTCTTTTGCAATACGCTTTGCAATAGCCTTTTGATTAAGTGCGTGGAATTGGCTCTTTCTCTTAATACCTGGAACACCTGTGATACGTGCTATATCATCCATTTCATCTGTCGTTACAGGATCTGTGATGAATGCCGGCATACCGTATTCTTTTGATAAATCGTTGGCAATAATACCTGCTAAATTAGAAGAATGAAGCATATTATTTGTCAGTCTATCAACTAATGCTTCATTAATTTTATAAGTACCACTTGGAATAGGACCAATAAGCCCTCCACGTGCTGATAGTGCATCAATATCTTTGATTTCTACATTCTTTTCTTTTAAGAAATCCAAAATCATTGTTTTTCTGTATTCATACTGATCGATAAGCTTTTCGAACTTTGCTAAGTCTTCTGCTTCATGACGTAATACTTGTTCAAATACAAGTTCCTTGTCTTCGAATAAAGCTATTTTAGTAGATGTGGAACCTGGATTAATGGATAAAATCTTATAGTTTGGCATAATAACTGTGTCTCCTATATGTTGTTTTATTCTAGATTATTTTTTCTACCTCGTACTATGCATTGATAAAATTACGTATTCTCTCCAGCAACATTTCTAATGCTACAGAGTTAAATCCCCCCTCTGGGATAATAACGTCTGCACGTTTTTTGCTTGGATCTACGAATTGCTCATGCATAGGCTTTACAGTATTTAAATATTGATCAACTACTGAATCAATATCTCGCCCTCTGTCTTTAACATCTCGCATAAGTCTTCTTAAGATACGTACATCTGCATCTGTATCTACAAACACCTTGATGTCGCATAAGTCACATAGCTCTTTGTTTTCAAAGATAAGTATTCCCTCAACCATGATAACCTTTGCCGGCTTGACAGTTACTGTCTCTTCCATGCGTGTATGCTCTACAAAAGAGTATACTGGATGTTCAATCGTCTCACCGTCTTTTAATCTATTAACATGCTCGATCAGAAGTTCTGTCTCCATAGCATCTGGATGATCATAGTTAAGTTTGACTCTTTCTTCAAAAGGTAAGTGGGAATTTGCTTTATAATAATAATCATGACATAACATCACCACATCCTCTTTGAAAGCATCTTTTATTTTATGTGCAAAAGTGGTTTTTCCTGAGCCTGTGCCACCTGCTATTCCGATTACGATTGTCTCGCTCATAATTCCCTCCGTCTATTCAAGCTAATTGTTGTTTAAGCTAGTTGTTGTTCATTTTTTATTTTTTCAATCTATCATAACATATTCTTGAGCAATAGAAAACACAATGGCTTTCGTTATATTTTTAACTTATAAATTTTATTCGTTTTTATTGTTTCACTTATTATTAAGTTTGTGTAATTTAGTCCATAATACTCTATGTAAATTTTGTTTTACAAAAGGTCTTTTTCAGTTATAATGAGTGGAGATTTACATTTTAATATACTTTAGGGGTCAAATATGAAAACTTATAACTATTTTAAATGGCGTATCTGGACGATCTTAGCTTTTTCTTTTGTTATGGCACTTTTTCACCGTAGTGCACTAGGTGCTATCTCCACTGATGTCAGCAATTCTTTAGGACTTACAGCATTAGAGCTTAGTAACTTAGCTTCTATTACTTTTTATACTTATGCGATGATGCAAATACCTGCTGGTATCCTTCTCGATCGCCTTGGCTACAAAAAAATAAGCCTTCTCGGCATGATTTCTACTGGTCTTGGTTCTATACTCTTCGGATTTTCATCTAGTATAGCCCTTGCCTATATAAGCCGTTTCTTGATAGGCCTTGGAACTTCAGTTATTTTTATTTCTATTTTAAAAGCACAGCAAATATGGTTTAGCAAGGAAGACTTCACTAAAGCTTCTGGCCTCCTTTCCTTTATTGGAAATATCGGTGGTATCGTCGCTACATTCCCACTGGCATTACTAGCACTCTTTATGGGATGGCGCTCTTCCATGGTATTTATGGGTGCACTCTGCATCGTTGTAGCTCTACTTATCCATTTCTTCACCGCTAATTCACCTAGTGATTATGGCTTTGAAGCACGTGGTACAGATGCTTCTCCTACAAAGCAAAGTGCTTCATTATTATCCAGTATAAAAATCGTGCTACTCTCGCCTCATATATGGCGTAATTTCTTTATACTTTTCACCTTAGTAGGCTGTACTACTACGCTTACAGGCTTATGGGGTATTCGCTATCTTGAGACGGTATACCATATGAGCAGTACCGAAGCTTCTTTCTATATTGCTTTTATCATTTATGGTCTTGTAGCAGGTTCTTTATGTGTTAATAAAATTGCTAGCCTTTTTGACGGTAAGCTTTATCTTTATCCACGTATAAGCTGCATCTTCATTACACTTTGTTGGAGCTATATACTTTTCATCGCAAAAGGCAAGCCTCCGATAGGGGTACTCGTGATTTTATTCTTCATCATGGGCTTCTTAGCCATGTCACACATCCTTGCCTTTACAGACATTACAGACCACATCAGTAGTGAAAACAGTGGTTTAGCGAGTAGTATCGTCAACTGCGGGGAATTCCTTGGTAGCTCTATCATTGCCCTTATTATCGGAAGTGTCCTAGACCTTACATGGACTGGTGAACTAGTAAATGGCATCCGTAGCTACGGATCTACTTCTTACACACAAGCCTTTTGGATTTTCTTATTTATTTCTATCCTAGGCATCGCTACTTCCTTTATCGGCACACATAAAAAATCTCAATCTTAGGGATAGTCATAAAAAACCAGCATCTAACCAAAAGAAGCCAAGCTGAGGATCACCGTACTTCCTCTACTTGGCTTCTTTGTGTTTTATTTATACCTTCATGTACTTCTTATATGCATACAAATTTAACGCCATGTACTTGGCCTACTTAAGTATGATGGAAGCTTAGTCTCAGCATTCCCTTTTGCTGAGTTAATCTGCATTTGAGTTAAAAATAGACTCTCACTCAAATCCGTATCCTTTATATTCGTATCCCTCATATCTGCACCTAACAAATTCGCTCTTCTCAAACGACACTTTTCTAAATTAGCAGCAATCATAAGCGCCATAGTAAAGTCTTTTCCATCAAGGTTTTTACCTTTTAAGTTTTTTCCGAAAAAGTTTTTATTGCCATTATCCTTTGTAGTACGCACTTGATTCGTTAGGGCTTTTAAAAGTACATTTACCCTTTCTCTATATGCCTCTAAATCATACGACAATATCTTCTTAGGTTCTTGCTCTACTATTTCCCCATTCTCCTGTATCAGCTTTTCGATGGCTCCATCTCGTTCCGAGGACACATGTAACTCCAGTGCTTGCAGCAGATACCACCTCATCTGATATAACTGGGTCACACCTAAAAACACCTGATAGATCTCTGCACGCTGACTTGGATTCTGCTCCCATCCACCCTTGTCTGCATACATCCTCGTTACCTTCTGTCCTGCACCAAAACACTCGTAATTCAGGCAGCCTCTCAAGTTCTTCTCTATCAATTCTCCATGTATATCACACTTAAAGTCTGCCTCCAAGTGCTTACACGGTACCCCTGCATCTTTATTTTCAGGAAACCCATCTATCTTTGAGCAGTACAACGCTACACAGCATAGTCCACTACAATTCTTACAGTCTATATGCAGTTCCTTTAGATTCATTATGTCACTTCCTCTTTTATTAATATGTTTTTAAAACTAAAAGCCTTATCTTTCAATTTCATTTAAAAAGTGATACATCTTACGACAACAAATTATTTATGCTATACTAGACAGGCATTCAGTTTCCTTTTGTAGTTAATACGAAAGGAGGTGATAAGTATGCAAAAGAGAAGATCTAACGAAAATAAACAAAAGCTGAATGCAACCGCCATTGCTATAGCGATCATTAACATGATTAAAGAAATAATCATAGCGATTATCGAGAATCTGTAGTAATGAGAAAACCCCCTAGGCCCGCCAGCCTAAGGGGTTCTTTTACTTTGGTGATTTGTATGCCAAAGAAAAAATTCTAACGATTTTTGTACTTTTAGTATACCACAAAAATAATGAATGTAAACATCTTTTGTATAGCAACATATTAAAAAAATTACGATCCATTTCTTTAAACACACTTTATCTTTATAGTTCAAAACAAAATGTATTTTTCACACTTTCCACTTCCTGTAATCTACCCGCCATCCGATACATTGCTTTAGCATGTATACGATCATGCCATATAAATCTACGACAAACTTTTCTTAAAGACCATTGCTCCCCATAACTACCTTCAAATATTTGATTGTCTAAAAAATTAGATTGTTTCTCTAAAGTTTCAAATGCATTAATTCTACAACTATATATATCTGGTCCATTTAATGCCTCAACATTAATTTCACCAAAATAATATGAATTAACATTCTTGGTATGATTATACATTTCATTTGCACTTCGTGGAATGTCCCCATAAAATGTTTTTCTTGGTTCTATAGTCGTCTCATTTTTATTTATAATCGAATTGTATAATACTAGAAAGTCATAGGCCGATTTTAAAGTTATACGTTTTAATTCATCATATTCACTTTTTGTGAGTACAGGAATTTCACTTATAAAAAGAATATCTGTATCTGCATCACACACTGCCAAATCACTATATTTTTCTTGAATTATTTCAATATCAAATGTGTTAATATCTGCATCAATCCCTAACCATCTATTGTATTGTACAATTTCAGCTTCGAATTTCCCCATCGCTTCAGCCTGCGTCCTACCTCTTACAAATGCCCCAACATAATTATCAGCATAAATCATATGACCATTTTGATTATACTCATTTATAGCCCTAATTTTCATATATTTTCTCCCCCCATGCAATACTCTAGTAACTCAGCAAATCCTAAGACTTCATTCATTTACCTTTCCTTCTCACCCCATCATTATCTATTTCACTATCTTCTCATATAACCTAAACCAATCTAAACCGTACTCTTCTAATCCAAGGCTGACAGTATCTATATATCTATAACCGATTTTCTCATACAATCTTATTGCAGGAAGATTCTTTTCATATACATCTAAGCGCAATGCTTTCACTTGCTTATTTACAGCATATTGTTCAGCGAATTCTAGCATCTTCCTTCCAACTCCATGTTGAAGACATTTAGGACTCACGACAAATGTATAAATCACTAGTACTTCACTCTCTTCTAATACAACTTGCCAAGGCGCACCTTCATAAGCTGGTTCAGGTTTATGACGCAAAATCATCGACCCAACAATTTGTTTATTTTCTATCGCTACAAATAAACGCCCTTCATTTATCCCCTCTACTGCATCTTGCCTAGTAGGATAGACACCTTTTCTCCATCCTGGATAATTGGTTGTACATTCCAAATAATCATTTATAGCATCATACATCTGTTCAAGCGCATCGCTATCTTTTTCTGTTCCTAATCTTATTTCAATATTCATTTGCCATCTCCCCAAAGCCTCTTTTCTATTACTTTACATTTATTATCTAAATTTTTCAACACTTATACTCTAGATACATCCTCTATCACTATTGCAAAAAACAAAAGTTCCTAAGCATCTCTACTTAAGAACCTTCATTTCTCTACATATTTTGTAAATTCCTCTTATAGCCTTTGCAGCACTTTGCAAGCCGCCTCTATCTTCTGTCCATCTGTCTGCCACACCACATACTCACTAAGTGAAGGAAGCCCCATATTGACTCCCTCTTTGCGATAGACCATCTCACTGTTTTTCTCAATCTTTCCAGACATATGGTAATCCCTAGCCCCTGTATAGGCATGCATACGTGCAATTACGTCTGCACCCACACCACCAGCTACCAAGATGCTGATGCGTCCACTACTTCTCTCTACAAATTCTTTGATGCATGCTTTACCCACTTCACAATTGTTGGCTTGTCCAGAGGTTAGGATGGTATCAATCCCTAGCTCGACTGCCTCTTCAAGTGCCACAAAAGAGTCCACACATACATCAAAGGCACGATGCAGTGTTACTGACATATTTCCACTTACATCCATCAATTCTTGTATACGTTCTTTATCCAATGTCCCATCGGGGCGCAAGATACCGATGACTACACCCTCAGCACCTTCTTCTCTAAAAGCTTCTACCTCTCTCTTGATGATATGAAACTCACTTTCTGTATAGCAGAAGTCTCCAAATCTAGGGCGGATAAGCACATGTATTTTGATTGCACTTTCTCTACGAATGGCTCTGAAAAGTTCTAAACTAGGCGTCGTCCCTCCAATAATAAGATTGGCACATAGCTCTAGTCTATTCGCTCCTCCGTTAATAGCTTCTCTTGCAGATTCTACCGAGTCTACACAAGCTTCTAATATATAATTCTCCATGTCCTTCCCCCTGCTCTATGCTGTCTTTATCTCATATTGTCTCTTATGCTTCATAACCTTTATAAATATAAGGCATCTCACGTTTATGTTGTGTACGACTATTGGTACGCTTGATTACTTCTAGTGATGCTTCATCTGTGCTACCAGTCTTGATATACTCCTCAATAGCTTTGTAAGTTACGCCCATTTCTTTCTCATCTGTCTGTCCCTCCCAAAGCCCTGCCGAAGGTGCCTTTGTAAGGATAGGTTCTGGTACGCCAAGTTCTTTGCCTAAGTCTAGCACTTCTTGCATCGTAAGGTCCCCTAGAGGATTGAAGTCATAACCACCATCACCCCATTTAGTAAAGTAACCCATAGTCATCTCGCTTAAGTTATCTGTACCTACTACTAGTGCATTACGCGTTTGTGCGATGGCATAAAGTGTCGTCATACGAAGTCTTGGCTTGATATTCGCCTCTGAAAGGTCACTTATCTCATGATACGCCCTGATAGTCTCCTTAAGAGTTGAAAAAGTATCTGCCAAATTAACGACGATTAATTCTACACCGAAAGCTTCTGCTGCTAGTTTTGCATGGTCTACGTCTTTTTCTAAAGAATTACATGGCATACTTACCGCATACACATTTTCACTTCCTAAAGCTTTTGCACAAAGTGCTGTCACCACCGCGGAGTCCTTGCCACCACTTTCACCTACTACTACACCTTTACATCCTGATGCCTGTACGCGTTCTTTGATCCAATTTAATCTGTGTTCAAGTTGTTTTGTCATTTTTATAGTCTCCTTATCTTTATTTCTTTACTTATACTCATATTTTAACTTCTTTTTATAAAAATGCTAGAGTGAATGTGATTTTGTATCGACTATCGTATATAATCCCTTTTCTGTAATGTAATGATACACCTCATCTGGTACTAAATACCGAATGCTTTTACCTTCTCGTAAAAGCTCGCGTATAAGGGTAGCATTGCAATCACTGTGTACTAATTCATGGATCTCTACAAACCGTTCTTTATGCTGATTTAGTCCGGCATGACTACTTATAATCTTCTGGATTTTATCTTTGTCTCTTTCTAAGACGAGACACTTATACTTAGCCAGTATCTCCAAATAGCAAGGCCAACTAGGCATAAGTTTTAGATTATCACTTCCTATAGTAAGCCAAATTTCATGTGAAGGATACTGCTCTTGCACCGCATTAAGCGTATCGATACTATTCACCAAGCATGGTGCCTCTACTTCAAAGGTACTTACTTCAAAATGTGCATTCTTCTCACATACTTTTTTAAGCATCTCCACACGATACATAGCATCTAATAAATCTTTCTTTGGATAGCTATCTGCTACCGGCATAAAAATAATCTTCTCAATCTGTTTGAATGAACAATACACTTGCTCTGCCAATGAAAAATGCGAATGCGTAGGTGGATTAAAAGAACCTCCAAACAAAACAATAACTGACTTCATCACACAACCTCTCGTTTTTTCTCTTACTATTTGTCATTTGTTTTTATTTCATACTTCTTGTTCTTTAAAAGATATATTTTACTAATTGATAATAATTATGATATAATAGCTTTACAACACATTTTCCTAAGGGGGATCATTATGAAAAAATATTTTTACATGGCTAGTTCTTATCTAGGACTAGGCCTTATAGCCGGTGTATTTTTTAGAGAATTTACTAAGTTTAATAACTTCGAAGATGTAACAACTTTAGGCAAGGTACATGGCCATTTACTTATATTAGGTTTTATGTTTTCACTTGTACTTCTTATACTTGAAAAGAATTTCAAGCTTTCTGAGATTAAAAGTCACACGCCTTGGCTCATCGTCTATAATTTTTCACTTCTTTATATGACCACAACACTCCTTATCCGTGGTATAACTGAAGTTCTTGGCAGCACAGTAGCTGGACTTAGTCACATAGCTGGCCTCGGTCACGCACTTCTAGGTGTAAGCCTTGTATGGTTTATGGTTTTACTTTATAAAGCGATTTCTAAAGAAGCATAGGTTGATTTTTTGAGAATAGATTTTTTTAGTTTTGCAGATACTATTTTCTGTAAAGGTCCTTAAAAAAATCTCGCCAAGATTACCTATGCAAAGGAGACTTATCATGCCAAAAGATAGTCAAGTAGATAACAAAGAAGCCCGTATGGCTAAATGTAACTACCAAACCCCTCTCACTGCTGAGGCACAAAACCATAATAAAAATAGTAAGAAACACTCTACCAAACGTGAGGGATTCCAAAGTCCTCATATCAACTAATACGGATACGCAAAAAACTCTCCAGCTACTTTACTTGGAGAGTTTTTCGTCGTTTGTATATCAAGTTCATAAAATTTCTGTACCCAATCTTTATTCACATAAGTGACACCATCAATCACTTGGTATTTCATCGTCACTTTTCTGCCCTTTAAATTATAGGTAATCACTTCATTGTCTGTTGGTAAAAGCTCTATGTAAATATAATACTTGCCATTGATATTTCTCGGTATTGCTTCATTTTTTCCTGCTGTATTATGTCCTATCCATTTAGAAATATTTGAAGGTATGGGATAGTCCTCTTTAACCGTTACTGAGACTAAAGCCGTTTGTGGGTCATAACCTACTGCTGTACCCCCATGTAAGCCTTCTAGAAAACGTAAAGGTATCCATTCACCCGTTTTATCCACCGCTACTAAATCTTTGTACTGAATCCCATCGATAAACACATCTCGTGTCTCTAAGATCTCTACCTTCTCTTTAGGTGGCACTGGCTTCACGGCTACTGCCTGTCTTCCCATCTGCTCCCAACGTTTAACGAAAAGATTCTTATCGCGTTTCTTTTGAGTCCCTGAATAAGGATCATTCACATAGATGTACTTATCATCATAGCCCACTACCACGACTGCATGCTCTGGTACTTTCCACACAACAGTTTCTCCCGCCGTCGTATACCAGCGACTATTTTCTGAAGGTTCCGAAAGCC
Source organism: Cellulosilyticaceae bacterium (assembly GCA_051656485.1). Lineage (GTDB taxonomy): Bacteria > Bacillota > Clostridia > Lachnospirales > Cellulosilyticaceae > JBOFDK01. Next base: position 4,989 of record JBOGBZ010000146.1, on the reverse strand, counting down.
CTATAGTCGTCCATGTCATGACCGGTCTTCCTTCATCTAATGCTTTATAAACTTTATCAAAGCTCCCTCCACCTAAGTTTTCTGAACGCCCCGGCAGATAGCTTTCTATCATATTTAAAATTACAGGAGAAAAAACGCCAAATCCATTCTTTGAAAAGGGATCTCCTATAAATGCTTTGTTCGGTGTCTCGCCTCTAAGTTTGCCATCCCTATACACAGGTCTTGAAGCTTTTGGCATATCCCTAGCGACTTGTTCTTTCGTTATATTCACACCATAGTACTTCAGTACCATCGTTAGTGCCGTTGCTTCACATCCAGTAGGTAACTCTGGATGTTGATTAAGCACAGGGACATTTTGCACCATCACTTGTTTCGCTCCAAACACTTGTATACTTATAACCATCGTCATAAGGCATGTCATTAGTAAAAGAAGTTTTCTTCTCTTATACATCTTTACCCTCCTGTAAAATTATTCCACAACTTACTGTATTATAAGTTAATTTCAAAACTTTTTCAATAAGTGTAGTCACATTGTAAAGTAAAATAAATGCTTTCTAAAAAACAAAGGCTATTGCACCTTTGCAATAGCCTTTTCATAATCCCCACTTCAACCTAGTTAGAGTGATTTTTTAATCGCTTTTTTTAGTTTCTTTGCCATAACCTTCATTTCGTGCATTACACTATTTGCTTTCATCAAAATCCCTCCTTGAGCTTTTATGAGTAACCACATAGTTATTGTGTGCGTTTAAAACTTTTCTATAATAGTCGTTGTTTGGATATTCAGTATAGTTTTTCCTTGCATAATCTTGTCCACTTACGAATATATTGAATTAAGCATTTTTTGAATAAAAGGGGGATTTATTGTGGCTAAAAATAAAAGAGGTCCATGGGCAAAAAAAGAAAAAAACTGGCGTGGCACATGCCCTGTTTGCAATCGACCACGTGTCAAATTGCTATGGGAAAAAGTAGAGGGAAAGACAAGAACAAAGGTTTGTAAAATCTGTGCCAATAAAAAATAAAGAAAATAAAGGGTTTTTTCCCTTTATTTTTTTTATGTATTGGATTAAAATAAGGATAAAAAAGATAAAAGAGCGAGGTAAAATACATGTCAGCTGAAATGAATGCATCGAATTTTATCAAGAATATCATTATAGATGACCTTGAAACTGGAAAACACAAAGAAATCATTACACGATTTCCACCTGAGCCAAACGGCTACTTACACATTGGCCATGCCAAATCTATCTGTCTAAACTTCGGACTTGGTGACGAATTTAAAGGGCAGACAAATCTTCGTTTTGACGATACAAACCCTGTCAAAGAAGATACTGAATACGTAGAATCAATCAAAGAAGATGTACAATGGTTAGGCTTCGAATGGGATAACCTTTATTTTGCATCTGATTACTTCGATACGATGTATGAAAAAGCACAGCTTCTTATTAAGAAAGGCTTAGCTTACGTATGTGACCTTACACCAGAAGAAATGCGTGAATACCGTGGTACACTTTCTCAGCCTGGTAAAGAAAGCCCATACAGAAACCGTTCTGTAGAAGAAAACTTAGACCTTCTTGAGCGCATGAAACAAGGCGAATTCCCAGATGGTAGTAAAGTTCTTCGCGCGAAGATCGATATGTCATCACCGAATATCAACTTCCGTGATCCTATCATCTACCGTATTGCTCATGCTGAGCACCATAACACAGGTGATAAATGGTGTATCTACCCAATGTATGACTTCGCTCATCCATTAGAAGATGCTATCGAAAACATCACACATTCTATCTGTACACTTGAGTTCGAAGATCATAGACCACTTTACGACTGGTTCGTCCGTGAATGTGAGATGACAAGCGCACCTCGCCAAATCGAATTCGCACGTCTTAACATGACAAATACTGTTATGAGTAAGCGTAAACTTAAGCAACTTGTAGATGAAGCTGTAGTAGATGGCTGGGATGATCCTCGTATGCCTACTATTGCCGGTCTTAGAAGACGTGGTTACACACCAGAAGCTATCCGTAACTTCTGCCGTGAAATCGGTGTATCAAAAGCTGATTCTACAGTAGATAGCCAAATGTTAGACTTCTTCTTACGTGAAGACTTACAACCAAAAGCACCTCTTGCTATGGCTGTTATGCATCCACTTAAGCTTGTGATTACTAACTATCCTGAAGATCAATCAGAAATGCTTGAAATCGAAAACAATGCTAAAGATGAAACGAAAGGTACACGTATGGTACCATTCGCTCGTGAACTATACATCGAACAAGAAGACTTCATGGAAGTTCCTGCTCCAAAATACTTCCGTCTCTTCCCTGGTAATGAAGTACGTCTTAAAGGTGCTTACTTCGTAAAATGTACAGACGTTATCAAAGACGAAGCTGGCAATGTGGTAGAAGTACACTGTACTTACGACCCAGAAACAAAGAGCGGTTCTGGCTTCACAGGACGTAAGGTAAAAGCTACTATTCACTGGGTAGAAGCAAAAACTGCTGTACCTGCTGAGATTAGACTTTATGAGCCACTTATCTTAGATGATGCACCAGAAAATGAAGGCAAGCACTTCCTTGAGCAAATTAATCCAAATTCTCTTGAAGTAATCCAAGGTTTTGTAGAACCAACTGCTATGGGAAATGTACAAGCATTAGATAAATTCCAATTCGTACGTAACGGTTTCTTCAATGTAGATAATAAATACACTGCTGAAGGTAAGCTTGTATTTAACCGTATCGTTCCACTTAAATCATCATTTAAATTTTAATAAATAAAAGCTGTTAGGCTCAGACCTAGCAGCTTTTTTTATAAACGCATTAACCATTCAAATAAAGGACTTCCTTCTGTCATTCCATACATATAAGCTGCTACTGCAACTGCGAGAATAAGGATAATCGTTTCTATACTTAGTATACCTACCATTTTTGTTAATTGTTTTCTCATAATCCATCCATCTCTTTTTAAGAATTTTATAAATATATTGTATTCTTTTTATTTTTATTAGTAAATATAAAAAAATTATTTTTTTCCTCTATTTTTATAACCTTTTTTTTATTATATGTGTTATAATGGCATTATATTTATCTTTTATTCATCTTGTGATTTAGTTAGTCTATTTTGCTACGGAGAGTACCCCGCTTTTTCTAGTAGCTACTAGACGTCAAATCTACTTTCTATTTCACTAAAAGACAAACCGTAGAAAGCACATGTGATTCACTTGTGCTTTCTACGGTTTTTACTGTTTATCCACTATTTATTTACTAAACCCATAGATAATTGGGCTTTTTTTGATTATAATAACACCATTACATCTTACTTATGAAAGGTAACACATTATGACTTTTAAAGACTTAGGTTTAAGTGCACATATATGTAACACATTAAAAAATTCAGGCATAACAACGCCAACACCTATACAAGAACGCGCCATTCCCCTTATATTAAACGGCCAAGACCTTATTGGTGAAGCTCAGACCGGCACAGGTAAAACACTTGCCTTTCTTCTTCCTCTATTTGAAAAATTAGATGAGACAAAACCTTTTATTCAGACACTTATCTTATCACCAACTAGAGAACTAGCGATTCAGATTACCGAAGAGGCTTTGAAGCTTTCTAAAACAAAAGGTATCAATGTACTTCCTATCTACGGCGGTCGCGATACTGCTGGTCAGATTAAAAAACTAAAGGGTAATGTACACCTTGTCGTTGCTACACCTGGTAGACTTCAAGATCACTTAACGCAGCATACGCTAGACCTTAGACACCTGCACACTTTTGTACTAGATGAAGCTGACCAGATGCTTCTGATGGGCTTTAAGGATGACGTTGAAAACATTATCCGTCATATGCCAAAGAAACGTCAGACACTTTGCTTCTCTGCTACTATGGATACACCAGTTAAGAAGCTGGCTTATCGCTATATGAAAGAACCTGCTGTCATCAGCATTAAGAAAAAGCAAGTGACATTAGACACTATCAAGCAAGAAGTAGTGGAAACCACTGACCGCCATAAGCAGGCTTCTCTTTTCCAAGTCCTTGAAGAAGACAGTCCTTTCATGGCCATTATCTTCTGCCGTACCAAGCGCCGTGTAGATACCCTTCATGAAGCTATGAAAAAAGAAGGGTATAACTGCATTAAACTACACAGTGATATCCTTCAATCAAAGCGTGAGCGCCTTATGAAATCTTTCAAAGCGGGTGATATTCAGTACCTCATCGCTACAGATGTAGCTGCTCGTGGTATTGATGTGACTGGTGTGGACTATATCTACAATTATGATATCCCAGAGAGTCCTGAGGCATATATCCACCGTATCGGTCGTACAGCGCGTGCTGGAGAGAGTGGCTATACATGTATGTTCGTAGATCCTAAGAATGGTGGTGAGTTAGCTGATATTGAGAAGGCTATTAAGATGAGGGTGCCTCGTCGTAGCATTTAGCCTTAGGCCAGGGTATTACACCTCCTCAGTTACGTGTCCGCCTTCTAAGAACGTCTGGCTGGCATATTAACCGCGGGCTTAGGAGTACACCTTTCCAGTTGCGTATCCGCCTTTTAAGAGATACTAAGCTCAGCTCGCTCGTAACGTCGCGAACTCGCTGTCGCTCAAACACACTCCTAAAACCACTCTCTCACTTTCACTAAGTATCTCTACAAAAGGCTTCTAATGCAACTTCCAAGGTGTGCTCCCAGCCCTTCCTAGTATTATGCCAACAGTTTGCTAAAAACTCTGACTTATACTGAAGCTTCCGAGGTGTATACCCTGTCCTTTCCCTAGTACGCTACAAGCTCGTTAAAGATAAAAACAAAAAGATAAGAAATAATAGATAAAACGTACAAATAGCCCCTTGAAGGGGCTATTTTGTGTTTAGAATATATCTTTCAGATCTACTTCGAGGCTATCAAATATCGTAGGTTTTATGATGGTTGTATAGGCTGTTCTTTCTGCTTCAGTTAAAATCTCAAGTTCGCTTTCTTCGATAAGTGCTGTTGCT
>JBOGBZ010000145.1:0-8846 GCA_051656485.1 Cellulosilyticaceae bacterium | reverse complement strand
TAAAAAAGATACTGAACAACTCCAAGATTTCAATCCACGCCCCTCTATGAGGAGCGACATAAGATGCGTTAATAATATTCAAGACAACTAACAATTTCAATCCACGCCCCTCTATGAGGAGCGACAAAGACACTAGCAGCTAATGTAGAAAAGGAAGTATTTCAATCCACGCCCCTCTATGAGGAGCGACAAGCCCAACGACAACTATAAACCAAGGTCTTTTATAATTTCAATCCACGCCCCTCTATGAGGAGCGACGAAAATATGAGTTTATCACACGGTGCTTTCATTATTTCAATCCACGCCCCTCTATGAGGAGCGACATGGTGAAGCACGCGTATAGACTCATGCAAAGCTTATTTCAATCCACGCCCCTCTATGAGGAGCGACAAAGTCTTGTAACCCTTTCATGTTTTGTGGATTCATTTCAATCCACGCCCCTCTATGAGGAGCGACAGCAAATATGCCTAATTATAGTCCTTATTTCTCTATAATCCCAAGCATATTGCACTAAATATATTTAGTAGTTTAGTTATCATTAAATTTTTAAGCTATTTTCAGGTACTATTAAAGCTATTTTCAAGTGCGAAACCTCCAAACCTTTTATGTGTACTTATGTTTCGCACTATAAAATCAAGTTCCCATCTAATTCCAATTTACGCCCTTTTCCTTTATGTTCTATTTTGCCCTCGTAATGTTTTCCTAACTTATAAAATCTTAAGCTATCTACTTCATCATCTATTATTTTTTCTAGCTTATGTTTTATTTCTCTAAACTTTGCATCATCTACTAGACACTCAAACACTGAATTCTGTACTCTTTGTCCATAGTTAACACATTCTTTTGCAACTTGCCTTAGCCTCTTTCTTCCTGCTGCTGTTTCAGTATTGACATCATATGTAATCACTACTAACATCTACTTCACCTACTTCCAAAAGAATGGTGGATATGCATCTAAATCCCCTCTTACAAATCTAGCTAATAAGAGTGCCTGTGCATAGGGTAATAATCCCCATTCTATTTTATCCTCTAAAAACGGATGTGTAATCAAATCTTTTTTTCTTTCTTGCCAAAGTTTAAGCACAGTTCGTCTAGTATCATCATCCATAATGACCGCTCCATTTTCCTTATGCTCAAACCCTTTTTCATTGACTAACCTTTTATTAATCAGTGTAAGTACAAATCGATCCACCATAATTGGTCTAAGTTCTTCCATCAAATCCAATGCTAAGGATGCTCGTCCTGGTCTTTCTGTATGCATAAATCCTGCATAAGGATCTAAGCCTACTGTTTCTAATGCGGAGCTGCACATACTCGTTAATAGTGAGTAACAAAAGGAAAGTAATGCATTTACATTATCTAATGGTGGTCGCCTTGTTCTTCCTTGAAATGCGAATGCATCTTTTTGCTGTAGAATGAGCTCATCGAATACTGAAAAATAGCATGTAGCTGCTTCTCCTTCATAGCCTCTTAACTGATCTACATCTATCGCACCTTTTGCAAAGTTTATAGCTCGCTTTAAATTATCTGATGCATTCTTCAATTCATCCACATCAAGCCTTAATGCATAGTCTCTGATTCCTCGCTCTACTACTGCTCTTGAATTATACACTTTACCAATAATAAAGCTTTTAGATACTTCCAGCCTATCTTCTGTATGTTCACTCAATTGATATTGCTTTTTCCTAAGCAAAATATTGCCATACGATTTCCCCGTCACCTTTGCTAAGAACTGCCCTGATGGTTTTAAAAACGTGAGCCCTATATTATATTCTGCACATTTCCCCATAAGTGCTGGACTAGCCCCAGTATAGCCCATTGTTATGACTGCCTCTAGATTATGCAAAGGTACTCTTCCTAATTCTTTCTTATCGTCTTTTACAACTATATTCTCCCCATCTAAAGATAAATAGGCTTCTGGCTGAGTAATATAGAGGGTATTTAAAAGTTTTCTCATGTTTAATGCTCCTCTAAAACTTTCTCTATATACTTCTTAACACTTTTTTGACTGGTAACTTTTGGCATACAAAGTCCTACTAAAGAACATGCTTTACATGCTTTTGTTGCCTTTACTTTTGGTGTGTATCTAGATTGATAAAGCCTATGCATCTCCTGTATGAGTTCCTTTGCCTTGTCTTTTTGCTCATTACTGATAGCCACTTCTACCCGTCTTCTCATCTCCCCATAATATAAATACCCTTTAGTAATTTCACAGCATAACATCTCTTCTAAACATAATGCTTGAGCCACTACTTGCAAACTATCCGCATCTGTTTCTTTTACTGTACCTCGTTTGTACTCCACTGGATATACCTTGTATTTGTCTTTCTGTCCATGTAGCGAAATACCTTCCTTGTCTTTGTGAAATTCTACAATATCACAGATGCCACTAATGCCTAATTCATACGAGCAAACAGGCATCCCTCTTGAAATAAGGATATTTTTTCTCTTCTCAAAAGATGTACCATCATGCGCTTTTTCATGCAATATGTTCCCGTCTGTCGTTAAATAATTTTCATTCCATTGTTGTTCAAGATGAATAAGTGCCCATTGTCTTTTGCAAAATACATAGTGTTGCAATCCCGATAGCATGAGAAATTCTTCTTCATTATATTCCTTCATAAATCTCTACTTTGAGCCCTTCCAATTCTTCTATCTCAATAGCATAATCATCTATACACTTAGGACTTTGTGTCTTAGCTGTAACTCTTAAACTTCTATGTACTTTTGCAGATGAATACTGCCCTGCAAAGCAATTGTGTTGCCACCAAATAACTTTACACACTTCCATACTTCCTTCAGGTCTTGCTGAAGAACAGTCATTTTCAAACAAAGTAATGAGTACTTCCTTGATGATAGCTGCATCCTCATCCGTAAAGCCTGTTTTTTCTGCTAGTTGATGATTGATACTTCCATAAGTTACATAAAGTGCATGATCTACTCGGTGCTTCATCCCCATTGTGTCTGAAGACTTGCTTTCCTTTGTCTCACTATTAACACTTTTTGTAATCTGCATACTTGTGATGTCAATAGGCTCGATGCTTACTGCTGTCTGAATAGATACTGGCCCTCGTACCCCTACTGATACACCGTCTCCCTTACTTGCACTTTTAAAAGCAAACACCTGCCCAAACGCTCTTACATCCAGCCATTTCTTACAAGCTGCCACAGCATATTTTTCCTTGTCTTTGCCTACCTCTTTTAGCTCCTTTGCTGCCGCTGCTCGGTCACTTAAACTCTTATAGCCATCTACATTTTTATCATCTGATTGTACAAAAACTTCTTGACCCATATCGATAAAGCGATTACGCATCTTTCTTTTTAAACATACATCTGACACTTCCCCATAGCCTTCGTAGTTTTCTCTTGGTCTATTCCCATTAAGTGGGTCTCCGTTTGGATTGGCATTTTTCACACTAAATACCACTGCAAAATCAATTTTGTTTGTAAATGTACTCATTACTCATTCCCCTTTTCTTTTTTATTTTTCTGTTGTTTCTTTATCTTTTTTAGTGTAGCTATTTAATTGACAGTTGTAGCCTAATAAATAAAGCTCACTAAGTGGTTCTTGTTTCTGAAAATCTTCTTCGCTTATGAGGTCATAGATTTCTTGTAACTCTTTCATATACCAAGTCTGTCCCCCCCCTTTTAGCTTTGCAATATAAGGTCTAAGATTATCATTGATAATTTTCCACGTCTTTCCTGGTCTACGTACGAATTGCTGACTAAATCTTTCTGCTGAAGTACTTCTGCCTTTTTCATTTGAATGATAAAGCGCTACTTCCTCCAATTTCTGTGCTGCACCTAACAACCTTCCAAACACATAGCTTCTATCCGTATTTTCTCTATCTAGTGCCATACCCCATTCCTCCTTCTTATAATCATATTGACTTTTTCTAATCAGTGCACATGTGATAGACACTGCTTTCTGATGTTCTTGTTTACTTTCAAATGTACTAGCATTAGATGCTCTCATCAATGCTGCTCTTACAACATCTCTAGGAATAGGCCGCTTATCTACAATACATGGTAACAGTCGTTCAATAGTCGCCTTAAGTAGTTTGTCATTTCTATTACCAAAAGCTACTGTAGCTATATCTCTTGGTGATGGTGCACCTACAAAAGTTACCGGTTCGTACTTGCCATTCACATCTTTTCTATATTGATGTCTCCAAAAACAAGTACGATGCCAACCTAAGACATTTTCTATAAACTCTGCTCCTGTTACCTTCTTATAAAAGTTAATAGATAGCCTTCCTGTCGTTGCAGCTTCAACCCCCATAACAACAACTTCTGCATCTGTACTTAAGTCTGCCTGATAACCATGTGATGCTAACTTAAGCCTTTTCGCATAAGTCTCATTGGTATACGCTTCTATCTCTTCCTGATCATCTTCTTTTCCCCATAATGCATCAAAGGTATCTTCTACAGGTGATATCATTGACTTACCATGTATCTCCCATGCTACAACTGCTTGTTCTCCTACTGAAAATCCTTGTATACCTATAAGCCACCGAAGTGCATTATGTGCTTTTTGAGATGTTTCATAACCTATAGATGCAACTTGTTCTTTCTCTGAAAATCGTCCTCTAAATGTAAATCCAGAGCTATCATTGGCGGAAATAAGCTTAGCTTTATCTGCCGCGTGTCTAATCTTCGCTGGATGCTTACTTGAACAAGGTATTTCTTTGCCTGTGGCATAACACAATGCTACGTCTTCTTGTAAGGTCGTATAGTATTTACTATAACAATTAAATACATCCTTATTTTTGTAAACTGCCTTTTCCTGGTCAATGCTACCTAACGTACTTGGCTCAATGACAAATCTTACGAATGCATCTTTTTGGCTAATACCTTCTATCTTTGCTTCTATTAACATTCCATCCTCTGCTTCAAGGACTTTTGCTTGAATTAAATCTTCTATGATACACCCTTTATTGATATACTCCTTAACCGCATCAACTTGTTTACAACTATAAGTTGATCCACTCCATCCTTGTATTAAGGCTATATACTTTTCATGCTTACTTTTATTATCAATGCCTGTAAATTTCTCATAATCCCCTGCTATGTACTTTAAATTATCCTCTAATGGATGTGGTGCATCTCCACTCGATCTAGATGCAGAATCTTCTGTGACTGGAATAATTGTTACAGCATCTGCTTTAGCCACTTTAGATGCTCTTATAAAAGTCCCTGCTTCATCTAATATAATTTCTATCTGTGCATTTTGTGTAGAGTGTGCGATAGGTAGCAATATCGCTTTCGCTTCCAAATCTTTCGCTATCTTGTCCTGATTATTATCATAGGTTGCCGCTAAATCACGAATCCAGCTCAATCGCTTCACCTCCAAACTCTGCTTGCCAATCAAACCTATCTACATCTGCCATTGTCTGATTGTCTACACTAAATTGTTTAGGTTCAAAACTTAATAACTCTCTTTGTATAGTACAGTCTTCTGGTCTAGTAAATGTAATAACACCACTCTTCATTACAGGTTGCCAAAACCTTGCATACATCTTGTGATCCTTATTCTCATCTGGATAGGTGAATCCATGAAACATAACACCCATAGGCATATCTCCATACGTATCATAAGCACCTTCTCCCTCACCAAATACACATGGTTCTATATAGGCATAGCACTCTCTTGTACCTAGAAATACATCTCGCCTCCCGCCTTGCTTGATACATCTTTTGGCAATATTATGATGTTTATTTTCATTCCTATCCCCTTTTAATTCAGGTCGTTGTTCATTCCATTCAAAGTGTGCTCTTACTTGATACGCTACATCTGATAAGTAGGTGTAAATAGAAAGTGTATTCCCTCCACCATAATTAATAGGTCTTATTCCTTTTGACTGTGACCTAATAGGATTCAGTATTCTTACTTCATCAATAACCCAAGTAAACGTTGGTTTCCAATAAATAGAACTCAGGATACCTTTAAGTGCTTCATAGGTAGGAACTTGATAAGTCATCTTCTCTCCCCCCATCCGATTAATTGGATCGCTAAATAGGGCTTGTCTTCCGTATACTACAAATTCAACTACATTTGGCTTCATCTCTACGCTCCTCTCAAAAATTATAAAAAGTCATCTTTGTGGGTCTCGTTGACACCCCAAATACATCATCGTAATAATCCTCATTTAAAACATACATGCCTAATCCTTCGTAATACTTAACTGCCCCTTCCAGTTGCTTAAATATGCCATTTGATATATTCACTGTATAGGGTTGTAACTTATGTAGTAGCTTGTACTTTTCTTCATTTTGTGCCGCACTTAATAGCTGTGATAAAATTACTTTGCTCTCTCCATGTTGTATAACAACTGATTTGCCACTGGAATCAATAGCTGTAAAATAGGATGCTGAGGTTTTGAAACTCTGCCCTAATGGCATAGGCTTATTTCTGTATACCTGATTATTACTCATTGCTTCATCAACAATTGTTTTATTACCACCTAATAACTCATACATCAAGTATTCTTCCTTTAAGTTATTGTTAAATCTATAGGTCATATTATCTTTTTGTTCATGATAATACCCTTTAAAATAAGCTTCTATAGCTTTTATGGAATTAAGTTCTCCTTCTAGTTGTTCAGGACTTCTTTTAAAAATGTCTAATAATGTCTCAACAGTATCTTTTGCTTTTTTAATATCTGCCAAAGACCCTAGTGTTTCAAACTCTGGATTGATAAGATAAACCTGTCCATATTCTCCTTTGCCATTTTCTCCATGTCGATTACATCTTCCTGCACTCTGTATAATGCTGTCTAACCCTGCCAAAGACCTAAATACTGTTTTGAAACTAATATCTACTCCAGCCTCTATAAGTTGTGTGCTAATTACCAGTACCTTTTCTTGCTTTCGTAGTTTTTCACGTATCTCTTCGATTATTTTTTTACGATGGTTTGGATATAAGTGAGTCGTAAGTACATATAAACTATATTCTTTTTCTTCCATTTCTCCATAGGTTTGCTTTATTTCTTCGTATAAAGTTACCACAGATGATTTTGTATTAAGTACAACTAGCGCATTTCCTTTCTCTTGCAGTTCTTGCCATACAAACCTTGCTAAAGATGCTTTGCTATTACCCCCTACTTCTGTCTTGTCTATGATTTCTGTCCGTTTGAAGTGCTTATAAATTTCTTGATTGCAATTAGATAACTCTGGCATCTCTTCTATTTTCAAAGGCGAAAGTCCTTTTGGCACATGATTAAGTAGTGGTTGTGTTGCGGTAGACAAAACAATTGTTGTATTGCAAACTTTTGCTAAGAAATTGACTACACCATTAAACATTGCTATACATTTCGGGGGGATCGTCTGGATCTCATCAAAAACAATGACTGCATTCGCAAATTGATGTAGCCCTCTGATATTCCTTGTTCCACTTTCAAAAAAGGTGTTCAAAAATCTTACCATTGTTGTAAAAATAATAGGATGTGCCAAACGTTCTGCTATTAATTCTTCTTCTACTTGCTCCTCTTCAGACTCTTCTTCTTTTGCAGAATGTAGTTCTAAAATATTTTGTTCTATCCATTCATCTTTTTCTTCTATACTCAAAATTTTTCTAATCTCTGCTGCATTTTGCTCTGTAATGGTGATAAAAGGAACAATGAAAAAAATGCGTTGTTTTTGATATGCTTTTGCATGATGCAAGGCAAAACGTAAGGAAGCCATTGTCTTCCCTGCTCCTGTGGGACAGTTCAATGTATAGATACCTGGCGACTTAAATGCACTTTTATAACACGCATGAGAAATGTCTGCTCTCAGTTGATTAATAAATGTATCACTTTTGTACCTAGATAATTTTGATTCATATCTATCAATCAGCTCCTGCCAAAATCCTTCGCTTGTTTGTGTATATTTCATTGTTATTCCATCCATAAATGTTGCCGTATCATATCGATCTGCATCAATAAGACATGAATATAGATATTTCACTAAGACACCTACTGCATAACACATCTCTTGTCTTGTTTGCGTGTAGCTTCGTAATGGTATCAAAATCTCTTTGATTTCTTCTACTGCTTCTTCGAAGAGTTTTTTCAAATGTGCTACATCTAGACTTTCTTTTACTTCTTTTCTTACTCCCTCGTATGTCTCTGCCCATTCTCTATCTTCCTGTAACTTTTCTAATCGCTTTAAGTAAGGAGATATCCCCTGTGTATCAAATATATCTACTAAGCCCCCATGATGACTCATAATAGTAAGCGCCATAATCTGTGCTGTTAATTGACGTTCTGGTATAGTTTCCCCTTTTACTAATTGTGTAATCCATACGGCTCCTGCTGTTGAATGGTCTGGCCCTTTTGCTTTTTTCTTTTCTTTTGAGGCACATCTTATATATGTTTCAAATGAGTCCGTTAATTTCCCTATATCATGCAACCATCCGATAAGTTCTCCACTCGACTTAAGCTCTATCTTTTCTGCACAAAAACGACAATACCTCGCAACATTTCTTAAATGTTCCACAACGGACTGCTCTTCTTCTCCCCTTATATGCGCCAGTCTCATGTCATCACCTCATCACTATTTTTCTTAATTTTAACACATTTTATATTAAATTTAAATTTTTTATTGTAGTTTTGCGACGGATTTCTCTTCTTCCTGACTATATATCCAAGTATGGTCACAAATACCACATTGGAAGGAGTTACACCCATGCAAAACCAGATTGGAAAGTTTCGCCCTAAAAAAAATTCTTTTACCATCACAAGTAATAGTGTCCTTTTAGACACCGAGCTTGATATGGCTACCAAAACCTTGCACACCCTTATTAATTATTACTTAAACATCCCCAACTTCACCCTCTACAAAGCTCATATCCAGCGGTGTACAGG
>JBOGBZ010000144.1:0-6927 GCA_051656485.1 Cellulosilyticaceae bacterium | reverse complement strand
GCGGCGTCGCTGCATCAGGCTTGCGCCCATTGTGCAATATTCCCCACTGCTGCCTCCCGTAGGAGTCTGGGCCGTGTCTCAGTCCCAGTGTGGCCGTTCACCCTCTCAGGCCGGCTATGGATCGTGGCCTTGGTGAGCTGTTATCTCACCAACTAGCTAATCCAACGCGGGTCCATCCTATGCCGATAAATCTTTGCTAATGAGTTCATGCAAACTCATTAGGTTATGCGGTATTAGCGTTCGTTTCCAAACGTTATCCCCCTGCATAGGGTAGGTTACCCACGCGTTACTCACCCGTCCGCCACTAACTTTGGGAGCAAGCTCCCAAAGTCCGTTCGACTTGCATGTGTTAAGCACGCCGCCAGCGTTCATCCTGAGCCAGGATCAAACTCTCGTTCAAAATACTATGATTTTAACATCATTTGATATGGCTATAAATTAAATTAATTGACTGGCATTTAGGTATATAGTTTCTATTATATTCAATATTCAATTAGTGTGCCGTAAGCACTTGTTTATATTATCAAGAGAATGTCTACTTGTCAACTGTGTTTTCTATATTTTTTCTTTTTTACTATATTATTCTTTAACAAATATATTTAAAATTATGTCTGCTTATAGTATAATATAAGCTACATTTATATAGACAAAGGATGCGCACATATGAAAATTTTAATTATATCCGACCATGAGAGCTCCTACATATGGGATCATTTTGATAAAGCCAAGTTTAAAGATATTGATTTAATTATCTCTTGCGGCGATTTAAAAGCCTCCTATCTTTCTTTCCTTGTAACAATGATTCCTAAGCCACTTTATTACGTTCATGGTAATCACGATACAAACTATCGCCACCACCCACCAGAAGGATGTATTTGCATAGACGATACAGTCGTTACCTATAACGGCTTAACGATCGCTGGCTTAGGGGGTTGCATTGAATATACCGGAGGGCCTTTTCAGTATTCAGAAGCTACAATGAAACGCCGAACAAAAAAACTCATTAAAGCTTGCTCAAAAAAAGGCGGTCTTGATATTTTAGTTACTCATGCACCTACGCTTGATCTTGGAGATGGTGATGATTGGGTGCACAAAGGCTTTGCATGTTTTTATGATTTCTACGAAAAGCTTTCCCCAGCTTATCATTTACACGGCCATCAGCACCTTAATTATAGCAATAAGTCGCAGCGAATACTTCAAGCGAATACTACGTGTATTATTAATGGCTATGGTTATTATATTTTAGATACAGAAAAAGCAGACTCCTAAATCACACATTAGGAATCTGCTTTTTTCGTTTATTGTTTCGTATGAACAATGTTTTTCATATAAGAAAATGGATCTGTAGGTTTTAGGTCTGCATTATTTGGCAATTCGCCTTCTACGCCGTCTACCAACCAGTCCATATGGATAATGTCTTCATAATCGCACACTTCGCCTGTCTTTACACGAAGCTTATTATTTTGGTCGTAGATAGGACCTGTAAAAACATTAAATTCGTTACGTGTAATGGCACTTTTTACCCCTTCAATAAGATACTTCATCTGAGGATTAATTTGTCTGTTTGAATACAGCACATCCACAATACCTGTATTCATACCCAGCCAGAAATTAAGCGGTGCTTCTTCGTTAGCTGAGATATCTGTCACCGTCTTCCATACCCCACTTAATATATTACGAATAACTTTCTCATAGAAAACGCCCCAGTTCCATATAGCCATGGCATAATGTTTTTTATCGAGCTCATTTTCACCAATGCTATAAATGCCGTATTCCTTCGACATATCTTGTGGAATAGGTAAATCTTCATTTGAAATAATATCCACGTTTATTTCCTTCATCTTACGTGCCACATCTTTGCCTTGTTCAGGGTTATCCCATCTATAAGTCCACATAGCTTTAACTTTGACATAAGGATTAACCGCCCTTGCTCCTAAGGTGAAGGCATTAATACTTGAGACTACCTCTGAAATAGGATACGGTGCAATATAGCCAATGGTGTTGGTTTTTGTCATAGCACCTGCAATCATTCCCAATAAAAATCTCGGTTCATGAATACGCCCAAAGTAAAGGGTCAATGACTTATACGAATGGGTAGCTGCACAATTGAAGAATTTAGTCGCTGGATATTGCATCGCTGCTTTTAAGGCAGGTGCTACAAAAGTTGGACTTGTTGTAAAGACAATGTCATACTTTTCTTTCGCTAACTTTTCTAATACCCCATATGCCTCTGGACTTTCTGGAACATCGATAATTTTAGTGGTTTGGATCTGGCCTTTAAAAATATTGTCGATATGCAGACGTCCCAACTCATGACTATACGCCCACCCTGATCTTTCAGGAGCCTTTGCATAAACAAAAGCAATACGTAATGTCTTTTTCGGACTCATGAGTTCACTAAGTGTCGAAAAGACTCTTTTCTTTCTCGGTGTCTCTAAAGTATCTGTCTTGACATTGACTTCTTCTTTTTCGATAACCTGTAATTCTTCAATGAGCTTGACGATATATTTTTTATGAGCATTTTCAGTGACTTCATCTGGTAACCCATAGATTTTTAGGAAGTTCAAGAAAGCATCTCCTGTAGTAATAGGTAGGCGCTGACCACCTTCTCTCAAATAAATGGTTCTAAAAGGACGATACACGTTAGAAATAAAAGTCTTTTCTTTAGTTTCTAGCATCGCGTTAATCACACTGTAGTTCTGTATAAACTTATAAAGTTCTTCAAAACGCCCTTCTTGAGTAAACCAAATGGTATTGAGCTGGGTTTTCTTATAGAAATCCATAAACTCATAATAAATCGTATTTACCTTACTCTGAGCATCTCTTTTAGGGACGAGTCTCATTACATAAGCATTAAAAGATGTTGCCCCTACAAATTTCAGAACACTTACACGTTTATTGCCTTCCACAACAAAAAAGCGATTCAAGTATTCATAAACTTTTAATGGTTCGCGTATACCTTCTTCGATATGCGCTTGATATAAGTGCATCCATTTGGTCGCAAATTCTGTCTGTGCACCCATAAGTGGCATAAAATTATGGGCAAAAGCAACACTTCTCGAATGGGTATAGGTTCCTATTATTTTATTTAACGGTACTTCAACCAATCCTAAAGGAACTTCAGAAGCAACGTCTGTCTGCTGAACAATACCATCCAAAGAAGGTAAGTTCCCTATTTCACCTTTATTCACTAAAGCATTCCAAGCTTGTTTTGCGCTTTTGATTGCTTGTTCATATACACCTTCAAGTTCGAATTGGTTCATTCATCCACCTCTTTATTTTATTTGCGTTTAAAAGATTCTACATTCGTTTCATCCATACCCCATTTTAACTCTCGACCCTCTAAAGCATAATACATATCAAAAACTTTTTGTTCAACACTATAACTCATCTGATGAGGCTCCAAAAGTTTAAAGGTAGGTTTTTGGCTACTGTCTTGCAATATGACTTTGCCATCTTTTTTAAATTCAATGGTTTTATTCGTTTCTAAAGAGCACCATTTACCATATATGCTCGGATTGGTATATGTGTGAATACCATATAATGTGACCGCACAAAATATCACAAGTATTGATACACACATGGTGAGTCTTCCTAAATGCAACTTCCTTTTAGTGTGTGTATGTATCTTATTTGACATTTCTTTCCCCCCTTTAATACCCCAAATTATACTATATTTGTCCTTGTTTTTCAACATAACAAAGAGCCTATACCTGATGGTAGGCTCTTTGTTTTAATCGCTATAGCGATATCCTGTTAATTGATCTTTAGGGAGCACGAACTCTACAACGCCTGAAGCATAAGATGCAATTTCATATACATTAAATATAATAACCAAATCTCCGTTAGGACGAATATAAAATCTTTCATCCTCATTCATCGTCAACGCCTGAGACAAGTCATCATAAAAAACTTGTCCTTCTTTTTTCCGTTCTTCTATTTGTTGATGAATAAGCTCCCCTATTTGCTCTTTATAATTCACCTTTTCATCAAACAAAGCTTTAAGTGTGAGGACTTGATTTTCACTTACGTCGATAACCTTATAGGATTGATAAGGAAAACCATGTGCGCCACCTGTGTATAAGTAGTCAAACAATTCCACAGTTAGCAAATGTCCCATACTATCTTCTAAGTGATAGTTACTTATAACTTCATAAACTACTTTCTCTTGGTTTGACAACTTACTGGGTCTCTCATTTTGCAATTGTTTTTGTAGATCTACAATTCTCGTCTTAAAATACTTATTTATTTTCCGCTCAAATCGTTTGTCTGGGAGCCCTTTAATCGTTGGCACTGTAGCATGAATCGTTAAGTTTTTTCCTGTTTTATCTACAACATGTTGTTGCACTTCTATCTCTTGTGGTATTGCCATGACAAAAATCGCATTTCCCGGTGTATTCTCTGTTTCTTTTTCTTTGGCATAACACATATTTGTGAAAATCATTGGTAGAATAAGAAAGGTAAACAATGCTTTTTTAACCATTTTTAATTCCCCCTGTCAATGAAGTTACAAAGTTAGTATGAGCTTTATCTGCTCAGATTATAATAAG
Source organism: Cellulosilyticaceae bacterium (assembly GCA_051656485.1). Taxonomy (GTDB): domain Bacteria; phylum Bacillota; class Clostridia; order Lachnospirales; family Cellulosilyticaceae; genus JBOFDK01. Next base: position 2,377 of record JBOGBZ010000144.1, on the reverse strand, counting down.
CAATGATTTCAAAAACTGTTTTGTATTGACAAATAAAACGCCTAGGACGTATCCTAAGCGTTTATCTGTTCTTAATCATCACATTCATGTCCTGTACAAATACAGTCATGACCTGTCTTTTTTTGGATTTCATGAAGTTTATCTAAGAAATCTTCGATTTCCCCTACTTCCATACGATCATCTGTAGAAATGGTACAGATCTTACCTCTTTTAAAGTCTCTTAGTGTGAAAGTATAGGCGTTACCTTCTTGTTTATGGATGCATCTATAACCATCTTTATATTTGTTTTTGAATTCATTGAATTGCTCGTGCATTTTAATCGTCCTTTCTTTCTAGCTCTCTTATTAAGATGCACTTTTTTTTGTTTTTCATACCCCAAAATCGTCAAACCTCAGTTTCTTCATCTCTCGATGCTTCTGATTGGATTCAATCTCGTGGGTATAAATAGACAACGTAATGGCTGGGTTACTATGGGAGATAAGGGATGAAATTGTAGAAATGTCCATATTGGCAGCAATACAATAAGAAGCAAAGGTATGCCTAAAGATATGGGCATGAATATGGCGATCTAATACTTCCGAGTACTTAAGCATCAAATCATGCAAGGTTCTCGTGGCCAAATGATGCTTCCCATCCATTCTAGCCGGGAAAAGATAAGGACTTTTCTCTAGATGTCTTCGTATCTCTTCATTGGTAAGCTTTTGCAACCTTGAGTCATACAGCTTAAATGCCTCATGTAGTTGATCATGTATCGGTATACTATTATATTTATTTCCTTTAGCAAGGATTACAAGCACATTTTGTTCCTCTTGTCTATCGGTCTTTTTCAAAGCTACTGCTTCTGTGGCACGACACCCTGTGTAAAGTAAGACACTGGTAAGCAAGGCATTTCGAATCCACGAATAATACAAGTAATCATAATGATTGCTTTCCCCTATCCGCTCTTCATAAGTCTCTATTTCATCAGCGATATAGCGCCACAACTCGCCTAGTTCGCTGGAAGTGAGGACTTCCTTAGGCTTTTTTTGTTTCTTAAGTTTGATAGGATCGATCCATTCATATAAGCGCTCTTCACAGAATCTTTTTTCATAACAATATTTCAAAAAACGATGCACCACCACACGTTTTCTGCGAAGACTGGTGGTTTTCAGTCCTTCACCGTGCAAAAAGCTTAAATACTTCTCGAAATCCTCAAAGCATAACGTATCTAGTTCCTTTTCACCGATACACCCTTCCCATTGGTTTAAGTCTTGTCGGTAGGCCTTGATTGTATGTACAGAATGTCCGTCATAGGCTACATTCGTTAAAAACAGCTTGATTGCCTGCGTTGTTGTCATACTTCCTCCTGTATTTATTTTATAATAAAAGGGATACCTCCTAGGAGGTATCCCTTTTATTATAATTTATTAATCTACTTTTGTATATTTTTTATAGATAAGATAATACATAACGGCAATGAATAATCCACCAATAAAGTTACCAATTGTTACTGGGATAACGTTATTAATGAAGAAATTCCCCCATGTAAGACCTTCTAACTTTTCTAATGCAATACCAGACATCTCTACTAACTCTGGGTTCATCTTTGTAAATAAACCTGCTGGTACATAATACATATTAGCAACAACGTGCTCTGCGCCACTAATTGCAAAAGCAAAGATAGCAAAGAAACCAGCTAATACTTTACCTGTAATATCTTTAGCTGCATACATCATTAAAATCCCTGCACATACAAATACATTACAAATAATCGCAAGTATGAGTGCCTCTGAAAATGGGATTGTCGCTTTATGCTCTGCTGTTTTTAATACATATGCCGCGAATTTACCATCACTCATCGTAAACATTCCTGAATTTGCTTGCATAAAAGCAAATGTTACGGCACCTATAAAGTTTCCTAATAAGACAATACCTAAATTTTTGAATAACTGAACATACTTCACACGTTTTTCAAAACAAGCCATTGCAATTAGACAGTTTCCTGTAAATAGGTCAGCGCCGTTGATAACAACGAACATAAGTCCAATTGGGAATACTGCGCCTGTTACTAACTTAGCTACACCTTTATCAGCAATTGCATGTGCTGCTGTAGATGATGCAATTGCCCCTAATGCAATATACACACCTGCCATAATAGCCATTAAAAATACAACCATATTTCTACGGTTAATTTTTGCTTCTCCACCTACTATCGTATAATCAGTAATTTCATTTGGTGCTAGATAATTTTTAGACATGATATACACTCCTTTTCCAATCACCGAGTATATCATTAGATTTGTTTCTTTTCAACAAAAATATTTATGCTTTTTGATTTTTGTTGTTATTCACCTTGTTTAAGTAGCAATTCTTGGATTTTATTGTTTAATTGTTGTTG
>JBOGBZ010000143.1:0-10816 GCA_051656485.1 Cellulosilyticaceae bacterium | reverse complement strand
TGAAACAAACAAAGACACTTTTTGGCATAGCGGTGACAGTCGTCTTATTGGCACTAACGCTATTTTTACTACGGGATTTTAATATCGTATGGACAAAAGTTAATGAGGATCATGCAAAAGTAACAATCAATTTTTTGATGCCTATGGCAAAAGATAGATTAGAAGAAGCAATACATATAAAGAGTAATAAATTGTATAATGGCCATTTTACAAGTCAGATTCAGTGGGATGGACCTCATACTTGCACCATTCTTATAGAAGAAACAGGTGATATACAAGGACAAAACATTACATTACTTATAGATAATGCCCCTACGCTTTATAAAGGTATATCTAAAAATGCAAGTATCCCTATACAGTTTAAATCACCCATTCAAATACTTGAACCCACAGAGGAACTACTTATTACGACGGATAAGCCGTTTTATGTACAATTTAATACCCCTATGGACGAGCATACACTCAGTAAAAACTTACAGTCAGATGCACAGTTTTATATTGAAGCTTTAAAAAGGACAGATGAACAAGGTCGACAATATAAGGATGAAACAACATTCATGTTCACCCCTAAGACAAAATTAGAAAATAATCACAACTATTTGCTTTCTTTTAGAAAAGGAATGCCTTCAAAAGCAGGCAATCTCTTGGATAAAACCATTCAACTCGGGGTAAAAACAGATGAATTGCCGTTGATTGAACGGGTGACACCTAAGGATGGCAGTAAGTGGGTAGGGCTTTATCCACGTATAATCGTAGAAAGTGAAACGCCACTAGAAGCAGCTTATATGGAATTAGACGGTGAGCTCTTGGAAGGTGTCGTAAAAAATGAATACCGTGCTGATTTTTATCCTTCAGCGATGTTGCAACCCGATAAAACGTATAAGGCAAGTGTTCAAATACAAGCCCATTCAGGTGAGTTAAGTAAAAAAGAGGTGGTATCCTTTACGACAGTACCACTTCCGGAAAATCGTATCTGGGTAGAAGTATTCACTGGAAATAATCAAGAGCTTCGTGTCTATGAAGGCGAAAAAGAAATTAAGCGCTTTGTTTGTTCCGGCGGAAGCAAAACGACGCCTACACCTATTGGTACTTACTATCTTCAAGAAAAAGGCGAGAGTTATTATGATCAAGAGGCTAGAGAAGGTGCCAATTATAAGATGGTCTTAAGCGAAGGGATTATTGTACATGGTATGTCTAGAGATGAGCATTGGCAGTTAAAACAAGGTACTTATAATAGACTAGGTGAAGGGCAAACAAAAGGCAAAATCATCTTGAAAGAAGAAGATGCACTATGGTTGTATGAGCAGTTACCAGTCGATACCATGATTATTATACATGAGTAAGGTAAGAAGGATGGATTCTGAATAGGATCTATCCTTCTTTTTGGATTTATGAAAGAGTAGACGAGTTTTGATTCAAAAAAAATAGTTTGGTCTCAAAAAACACGAGGTTTTATCTTTGAATAATAAAAAAAATGAAAAATTAGTTTAAACTTCTTGCAATTTTAAGTAATTATGATAAGATAGAACTATAAAATTTAAATGTAGTATCCATTTATTATTAAAAGGGGGCAATGAACATGGCATTTCGTACAGAGTATATGGCAGATTTAATGAGTCGTGTAGAAAAAAATCATCCAGCACAACCAGAGTTTCATCAAGCAGTAAAAGAAGTATTATTATGCATGGAGCCAGTAGCTGAAAAGAATCCAAAGTATGTTGAAGCAGGTATTTTTGAGCGTATGGTAGAACCAGAGCGTATTATTATTTTCCGTGTATCATGGGTAGATGATGCAGGTAAAGTACAAGTTAACCGCGGCTATAGAGTACAGTTCAATAGCGCTATTGGACCATACAAAGGCGGTCTTCGCTTCCATCCATCTGTAAACCTAGGCGTTATTAAATTCTTAGGATTTGAACAAATCTTCAAAAACTCTCTTACTGGCCTTCCTATGGGTGGTGGTAAAGGCGGCAGTGACTTCGATCCAAAAGGTAAAACAGATGGCGAAATCATGAGATTCTGCCAAAGCTTTATGACAGAGCTTGCAAAACATATTGGTCAAGACACAGATGTACCAGCAGGAGATATCGGTGTAGGTGCACGTGAGATTGGCTTTATGTATGGACAATACAAGCGTTTAAGAAATGAGTTTACAGGCGTACTTACAGGTAAAGGCTTAACTTATGGTGGCTCACTTGTAAGAAAAGAAGCAACAGGTTATGGCTGCTGCTACTTCACACAAGAAATGCTTGCTACAAGAAATGATAGCTTTGCTGGAAAAGATGTGGTTATTTCTGGTTCAGGAAACGTTGCTATCTATGCTGCTGAAAAAGCAATGCAACTTGGTGCAAAAGTTGTAGCGATGAGTGATTCAGCAGGTTATGTATACGATAAAGATGGTATTGATCTTGATTTAATGAAAGAAATTAAAGAAGTTCAAAGAAAACGTATCGTTGAATACGCAAATCAACGTCCAAATGCTACATATGAAGAAGGTTGCAGAGGTATTTGGAAAGTACCTTGTCAAATTGCATTACCTTGTGCAACTCAAAATGAGTTACATGGTGAAGATGCAAAGCTTCTCGTTGCAAATGGTGTCATTGCAGTAGCGGAAGGTGCAAATATGCCATCTACTCCAGAAGCAGTAGATATCTTCTTAGAAAACAAAGTACTCTTTGGACCAGGTAAAGCTGCAAATGCCGGTGGCGTAGCAACTTCAGGCCTAGAAATGTCTCAAAATAGTATGCGTTATAGCTGGACATTTGAAGAAGTGGATGAAAAACTTCAAAATATCATGAAAAATATTCATTCAAGTGCAAAACAAGCTGCGGAAACTTATGGGGATCCAGAAAACTACGTACTTGGTGCAAACGTTGCTGGCTTTATGAAAGTTGCAGAATCTATGTATATGCAAGGTGTAGCTTACTAAAAAATGACCGATCCCCCTACTGCGTAGGGGGATTTTATGAATTTGACCCTTGTTATAAAAATTTCTATGAATACATTAATGAATAGACTATAATATGAGTATAAGGTATAGGATAAATAAGTTTAATAAGGGGAAATGAGTATGTATAAAATAGATATTCCACTCACAAGATGTGTACCTGGAATGGTAACGGCAGAGCCCATTGTGGATCTAACAACAGGTGCTAGCATAATAGGGGCAGAGCAAGTACTAACGGATGATACAATTAAGCATCTTTATCAATTCAAATGTGGCCGTATTTGTGTCTATATAAGTTCATGGAATAATGTGTGGAATGTATCCTCAGAGGTAATCGAAAAATACGAAACCCATCGTAAGAAGTTGAAAAACATATTAGATTCTATTACCTTGGGCAATATACTAGATATAGATGCTATGAAAGAAATTGCAGCGGCTGTAGAAGTTGATTTTAAAGCCAACTATACCATCTTAGCCTGTATTAATATGGTAAGATTAGCGGATGAGTATACCTATACACATAGTATTAACGTCGCATTACTGGCAATGCTTATAGGCAAATGGATGCATTACACAGATGAAACCATCAAGCAGCTTATTTTAGCTGGCCTTGTACATGATGTTGGCAAGGCTAAAATCCCACCAGCAATTTTACAAAAGCCTAGTAAATTAACTGACCAAGAATTCGAAGAAATGAAAAAGCATGTGATTTATGGTTACGAAATTCTAGAAGAAGTAAGAAAGATACATATTGATGTGATAGAAGGTGTATTAGAACATCATGAAAAGCTAGATGGCACAGGCTATCCAAGGGGTCTAACAGATCAGTATATTCATAAGCTAGGCAAGGTACTCGCCATAGCAGATATTTATGATGCCATGACGGCTTGCCGCATTTACAAAGAAAAGCAGTCGCCATTTGATGTGATAGAACTTATGCAGACAGGTGTTTTTGGTCAACTCGATACAGAAATGCTTCTAACTTTCATTAATCATATTGCAAATTATTATATAGGTATTTATGTCATATTAAGCACAGGTGATGTGGGCGAAGTCGTCTTTATCCATCCCCATTGTGTGTACCGTCCTATTGTAAGAGTTGGAGAAATATATATTGACTTATATATGGAGAAACATATTAAAATTATTCAAATAGCGTAAAGGAGAAAGTCGTGTATAAAATTATTAAAAAAGAAAAACTTAATGACGTCGTAGAAAAAATGGTCGTACATGCGCCATTTGTTGCTAGAAAATGTGAGCCAGGTCAATTTATCATTTTATGTGCAGATGAAGGTGATGAGCGTATCCCTTTAACGATTCAAGATTATGACCGCGCAGAGGAGACTGTTTCTATTATCTATCAAGTGGTAGGTTACTCTACAAAAAAACTCGCTGAGAAAAAAGAAGGGGATTTTATTGCTCACTTTGCAGGCCCTTTAGGTGTTGAAGCACAGTTACATGGCAAAAAACGTGTACTAGGTATCGGTGGCGGTGTTGGTGCAGCACCTTTATTCCCACAAATTAAGAAATACCAGGAGCAAGGGGTACCATGTGATGTCATTCTTGGTGGAAGAGATGCAAGTCTTGTCATTTTACAAGATGAGTTTAAAGAAGTGAGTGAAGCAGTTTATGCAGCGACTAATGACGGTTCATTAGGGATACAAGGCTTCGTAACAGATGTACTTAATACCCTTTTAGCTGAAGGCAAAGTATATGATGAAGTTATTGCTATAGGACCACTTCCAATGATGAAAGCAGTTGTTAATATAACAAAACCTTTAGGGATTCCAACCATGGTTTCTATGAATCCTATTATGATTGATGGAACAGGTATGTGTGGTGGTTGTCGTGTAACAGTGGGTGGCGAAGTGAAGTTTGCATGTGTAGATGGTCCAGACTTTGATGGATTTGAAGTAGACTTTGATGAAGCAATGAGACGCCAAAACATGTACAAGAAACAAGAAGAACATGTATGTAACTTAAAGTTAGGGGGACATAAATAATGCCAAATATGAGCTTGCAAAAAGTACAGATGCCTGAACAGGCCTCTGATATTCGTAATAAAAATTTCCAAGAAGTAACCCTAGGTTATACAAAAGAAATGGCGATGGAAGAAGCAGAACGTTGTCTAGGATGTAAGCAACGTTTTTGTGTAGCAGGGTGTCCTGTTAATGTACCTATACCAGAATTTATCGAAGAAGTGAAACAAGGAAAGATCGAAGAAGCTTACCGTATTATCACTACTGAAAACGCACTACCAGCTATTTGTGGTCGTGTATGCCCTCAAGAAAATCAATGCGAAGGCAAATGTGTGCGTGGTAAAAAAGGTGAAGCAGTAGCTATTGGCCGTCTTGAACGTTTTGTAGCGGATTATATGATGGCAGAAGGTAAAGGACAAGCTGGTCAAGTGATATCTAATCACACAAAAGTAGCAGTCGTAGGAGCAGGTCCAGCAGGCCTTACATGTGCTGGAGAACTTGCAAAAGAAGGTTATGAAGTAACCGTATTTGAAGCACTTCATCAAGTAGGTGGGGTACTGGTGTATGGGATCCCAGAATTCCGTCTACCTAAAAAACTTGTAGAAGAAGAAGTGCAAAAAATTGTAGAATTAGGCGTTAAGATAGAAAAGAACGTCATCGTTGGTAAGAGTATTACCATTGATGAACTGATGGAAGAAGGATATAAGGCTGTATTTGTAGGAAGTGGTGCGGGCTTACCAAACTTCATGGGTATCGAAGGTGAAGGCTTAAATGGCGTCTACTCAGCAAATGAGTTTTTAACACGTTCCAATCTAATGAAAGCTTATGATTTTCCTAATAGTGCCACACCTATTTATGTAGGTAAACGTGTCGCAGTCGTGGGTGGTGGTAATGTAGCAATGGATGCTGCACGTACAGCGAAGCGTCTTGGCGCAGAAGAAGTGTATATCGTCTATCGTCGTGGGGAAGAAGAGCTTCCAGCACGTCTAGAAGAAGTTCATCATGCAAAAGAAGAAGGCATTATCTTTAAACTGCTTTGCAACCCAGTGAAAATCTATGGTGAAGAAGGAGCAGTGACTGCTTTAGAGTGTGTGGAGATGATGCTAGGTGAACCAGATGACTCAGGTAGAAGACGCCCAGTCGTTAAGCCAGATAGCACTCATCAACTACCAATGGATACCGTTATTATTGCCATTGGACAAAGTCCAAACCCTCTTATCCGTACGACAACACCAGGTCTTGATGTGCAAAGATGGGGTGGAATCATTGTAGAAGAAGAGACTATGGCTACAAGCAAAGAAAATGTCTATGCAGGTGGCGACGTGGTTACAGGCGCAGCGACAGTTATTTTAGCCATGGGTTCAGGTAAAAAAGCGGCACAAGCAATCCATGCAAAATTAAAGTGTAATTAAATAATTAAAAAGATGAGTGGCCCGCTATTAGCGAGCCACTCATCTTTTTAATTATAGGATATTTATTAGTAGTTTGTATTATAGCCTGTACCATAGCCATTATTGTATGTGCCATTATAGCCATTATTATAGTTATTGTTATAACCATTATTGTAGTTATCATAATAACCATCATACCCATAACCATCATACCCTGTTGTTGAATCATACCCAGCGGCACAACCTGCAAATGCAAACATACTACTTACTGCTAATAACACAATTAAAGCTTTTTTCATGGTGTATTACTCCTTTGCTTATAAAATTTATAAACTTAGTATAAGCAGATATCTTGAATTTATACGTGATTTTTAAGTAACAAAAAAGAGAGCATATCAGCGTTTGTTTATCAATATAATAATATAGAAGCAAAGAGAGGAAGTTGCCTATGTACGATATTTCAATTATTATGCCTTGTTATAATGCCGAAACAACTATTGCACGTGCATTACAATCTATTTTGAAATCATCGCCGAAGGATTGTGTACAACTCATCGTAATAGACGATGGCTCAGAAGATAATACGTATAAAATCATTCAACAAGTTCAGCAACAGTATGACCATATCATAGCCTTAAGATTAGCGACATCTAGTGGGTCACCATCATTGCCTAGAAATATAGGTATTCAGCGCGCTACAGGTAATTATATTACTTTTTTAGATGATGATGATTATATTGATTTAAATTTATTATTAGAAATAGTAGAAGATGCAAAACGACAAGATGCTGATTTTGTAAAAGGATATCTCAATGTTATTAAAAATAATCGATTAGTGATTGCCAATCGATTAACATTAGAAGATCAAAAAGATAATCTTATAAATGCTATATTGGCAAAACAAAGTACAACGATTGATGTGCTTTTAAAAAGATCATTTGTGATCAAATATGGCATTAGATTTGACCAGCGATATAAAGTAGGTGAAGATACTTTATTTTATGCCAAGATTATTGCTAGTCGACCTAAAATGATGTATATAGATAAGGCGTATTATTACTATAACAAAGAAGTTGATACAGATAACTTAGCATCGACACAGTCTTATGGGAATCAAAATTTAAATAATCATTTGGAGGTCTGGCAACAAGCAGAACAACTTTTAAATAAAGTGAATATGAGCTATTATAATCTAAGATTGCCAATAGCTATAAAAAATACGATTGGAAGTATTATCAATTTTTCAAAAGGAAGCCTATCGAAAGAATCTTTTGATAAACTAAGCAGATTTATCTTGACCAATTATAGCTACATACAAGGAAAAATCGTACTAGCTAATAGATATAAAGAAGTGTTACAAACTTTAATAGATAGCGATTATAATGCATTTAAGGAAAAAAGTAAGCAAAGATTACTTATAGCAGGGTATGATTTGAAGTTTATACGCCCTGCTATTAAGTATCTAGAACTATCCTATCAGGTGAAAGTAGATGAATGGACTGGTCATGATGTACATGATGAAACACAAAGTAGAGAGTTATTAGGATGGACAGATATCATATGGTGTGAGTGGCTTCTAGGAAATGCAGTATGGTATGCCAAAAATAAAAGTAATTATCAAGCCATGGTTATTCGTGCACATCGATTTGAAATAGGCCGAAACTTTGGCACGCAAATAGATTATTCAAAGGTAAGTCAAGTTATAACAGTCGGGTATTATTATTCTCAAAAATTTGCAGAAGCTTTTCCAATTCCAAAAGAAAAAATTGTTTTAGTAAGTAACTATGTAGAAACAAGCCTTTACAGCGAAGAAAAAAGTAAGGATTATCTTAATAACATTTGTCTAGTAGGCGTTGTTCCGAAATTGAAAGGTTATTTGAAAGCACTGAAGGTACTTAAGGAGCTTGTAGATCAAGATATTGACTTTAAACTTTATATTATAGGTGTATTACCAACGAATACAGCATGGATACAAAGAGATCCACAAGAAAAAACATATTTTGAGCAATGTGAAGCCTTTATAAAACAACATCAATTAGAAGAGCATATTGTGATGAAAGGCTGGGTTGAGAAAACAGAAATGTTTAAGGATATAGGATATGTACTCTCAATGAGTGATATAGAGAGTTTTCACTTAGCACCTGCAGAGGCTATATGTAGTTATACAATGGGCCTATACCTAGCATGGCCGGGAGTAGAATATCTTTACCCAGAAGACATTATTTTTCAATCAGAAGATGAGATAAAAAATTTTATTTTAAGTACTTATAAAAATGAAGTGGAGTATAGTAAAAGTGTAAGTTCAGCAAGAAAATTTATAATAGAAAGATATGGCATAGACAAATTTTTGCAAAGTATATATAGGGTTTTAGAAAGAGCAGTACTAGAATTGTAATGAGGAGTCACAAAATGGAAAATAAACAAACAAGAAGTATTCAAGAGTTCAAAATAGCATGTATACTAGATGAATTTTCCTACAATTGTTTAAAATACGAGTGTAATTTATTACCAATAGAGCCCGCTAATTGGCAACAAGTTTTTGAACAAGAAGCGCCAGATTTGTTTTTCTGTGAATCAGCATGGAGTGGTGTAGACTCAGTGCGTCGGCCTTGGAAGGGGCAAGTATATGGAAGTTGTCGATTTCCAAAAGAAAACAGAACTGCATTGCTAGGTATTTTAGCATACTGTAAAAAAAAGTGTATTCCTACAGTTTTTTGGAATAAAGAAGATCCTAGTTATTATACCGATAAAGTGCATAATTTTGTAGATACGGCTATTAAATTTGATCATATATTTACAACAGCCGAAGAGTGTGTAGATAAGTATAAAGAAGAATATGGACATCTAAGTGTTCATACACTGATGTTTGCAGCACAGCCAAAGATGTTTAATCCTATAGAAAAATATATACGTACAGATGAAGTTATCTTTGCAGGTAGTTGGTATACGTATCACCGAGAGCGATGTATCGAAATGGAACAGATATTTGATAGTATTATAGCCAGTGGCAAGTTACTTAAAATTTATAACCGATATTCAGGAGATACCGACTCAAATCATATATTCCCAGAAAAATATGCCTCGTATATTTTTCCAGCACTCCGTTATGAATCATTAGATCAAGCTTATAAAGGAAGTCGCTATGCGTTGAATATCACAACGGTTACAGAATCAAATACGATGTTTTCGAGACGAATTTTTGAGCTAATGGCTTCAAATACACTAGTTATAACCAATGCTTCTAAGGGGATTAAGAAATGGTTTCAAGATAATGTTGTTTACACAGATGGTTCTTTAGCAATAGAAAATATAGAAGAGAAATGCACTCGAAATCTTTATGAAGTTTTAGAAAATCATACTTATACCAAGAGATTAGAAGAAATACTTGATAAGATACATATGAGTTATAATAAAAAATTAGAGAAAATAGCTATTTATTATATAATAAATAATGAAAAAGATATGGAAGCAGCAGTAAGAAATTATGAGATGATAGGCTATCCATACAAGATGTGTATTTGGCTAGTATCTGAAAAGATACCGGATGTACGTATACAGCAAATTGTAGAAGTCAGTAGAGGAAAGCGTACAATTATTGCACTAAGCTATATAAAGAGATATGGTAAAATGATAGAAAATGATGCAGATTACTTTATAATTGCTCATGAAGATTGTGATATAGAAATGCTTATAAAAGGTAAAGTACATTACACCTATCTTTCTGAAGATGTAGCTATTGCTAAAGGAAAGTGTAAGTATACCGTTTCTGAAGTAGATGGTATTGAGAATCAACTTTTTCAAGCAAGTCAACAAAAAAGTATGCTAGAAAAAATGATTATACAGCAAGAAGTGATAAAACATAAAGTATATTATATTTGAATTTTAAAAAACAGAAGGGCGCATCTGAAAATGCTCCCTTCTGTTTTAATTTAGACGATCAATAAATAAAGTCAATGCTAAAACAATAATTGTAATGGAAAATGCTACGACATTAATCATTTTAGTGAAGCGCACGACATTAATCGGCCAGTGTTTTTTCTTAAGAAGTACATAGCTTAGCACACAGAATGAAAAATTAAGAATAAGGGTACAATAACCGATAGGAACTTGATAAGGTACGCCGACATTGATAAAGAAATACATAACTAAAATACAAACGTCTAGCAGTAGTGCAAAAGTCGTTAAATGCCAAGGCTCAAGTCGTAAAGGTATCTTTTTTTCCCAATCATGAGCTTCTTTTTTGAGTGAAGGTAAAGTACCTTCAGCTAAGTCAAATGTAGCATGTTGTTTCTTTGCTTTAGTATTTTTCATAAGTTCACCTATTCCCCTAATAATGTTATATAGTAGTATACCAAATTAGTCATCTTTTTTGCAACTAATATGTTATAATAAGGAGTAAAATCGCGAAAAAAGAAAGGAAATCAACATTGAAAGTATTACTTGTGTCACTAAATGCTAAATATATACATTCTTCCCTTGCGTTACGCTATATCTCCACT
>JBOGBZ010000142.1:0-27876 GCA_051656485.1 Cellulosilyticaceae bacterium | reverse complement strand
ATCGAGACACAAGCAGGGGATATCTCAGCTTATATCCCAACAAACGTTATCTCTATCACAGATGGACAAATCTTCCTTGAGTCAGAACTATTCAATGCGGGTGTAAGACCAGCGGTTAACCCAGGTCTTTCAGTATCACGTGTTGGTGGAGCTGCTCAGATTAAAGCAATGAAACAAATTGCTGGTCCTATCCGTGTAGAACTTGCTCAGTACCGTTCACTTGCGGCTTTCGCACAGTTCGGTTCAGACCTTGATGCTGCGACACAAAACGCACTTGCACAAGGTGAGCGTATCATGGAAGTTCTTAAGCAACCACAATACGCTCCAATGTCTGTAGCAGAGCAAGTAATCGTACTATTTGCTGCAACTAGAAAATATCTTTTAGATATTCCAGTAAAAGCTGTTAAAGCATTCGAGAAAGAATTACTTGAATTCGTAAATACAAAATACCCAGAATTACTTACTGAAGTAGTAGGATCAAAAGGTATCACAAAAGAGCTTGAAGAAAAGCTTACAAAAGTAGTTACAGAATTTAAGGCAGGCTTTAAGGCATAAGAACATTTCTTACCGCTTAATGGAATTTAGAAGATAGAAAGGGTGCGGCATATGGCGTCTTTACAAGATATTAAAGGACGAATTAAAACAATCAACAGCACCAAACAAATTACCAATGCAATGAAGCTTGTATCTACAGCGAAGCTTACAAAAAGTAAGCAAGCTGTATTTCAAACAAGACCTTTCTTTGACAAAGTACAGACAACTATTATCTCAATTGCCAACAATTCAAAAGGGATGAATACACCTCTTCTGAAGGCAAATGATGTATCAAAAAACGCTTATATCGTTTTAGCTTCTGATAGAGGTCTTGCAGGTGGTTACAATTCAAATATTGTAAAGCTTGCAGTGAAGGATATCGAGAATCCAAATGATGCATATATGATTGCTGTCGGTAAAAAAGCAAAAGAAGGCCTTAAAGTAAGAGGGTTTGAACTTGAAAAAGAGGTACTTGGTATATCAGCAGACCCTACTTATAAAATTGCAAAAGACATTGCAGATCATGTAATCGAGGTATTTGAAAAAGGTGAGGTAGGAGAAGTACACTTAGCTTACTCAAGATTTAAGTCTACAATCCAGCAAGAACCTACTATGATTCGTCTTTTACCAGTAGATATAGATCAAATGAAAGAAGATGGTAAAGAAGAAGGTCCTAAGGACTTACTCCTTTATGAACCATCACAAGAAGAAGTGCTTCGTTACTTAGTACCACATTATGTAGCATCAGTTATATATGGGGCAATGGTAGAAGCAAGTGCAAGTGAACAAGGGGCACGTATGACAGCGATGGATTCTGCGACAGAAAATGCAGATGAAATGATAGGTAAACTCGAGATTGAGTCAAACCGTGCAAGACAAGCAGCGATCACACAAGAGCTATCTGAAATCGTAGGTGGAGCTGAAGCCCTTAAGTAATCAATTAAAAGGAGTGAATGAGTTAATGGCACAAAACATAGGACGTATCGTTCAAATTATCGGTCCTGTACTAGACATTAAGTTTACGCCAGATAACCTTCCAAAACTTTACAACGCTATCAACGTAAAAAAACAAGATGGAGAGATTCTCGTAGTAGAAGTTGCTCAACACCTTGGTGATGACGTGGTTAGATGTATCGCTATGTCAGCGACAGATGGTTTAGTTCGTGGAATGGAAGCAGTGGATACAGGTGCAGCGATTAGCGTACCAGTAGGAAACGAAACACTTGGGCGTATCTTCAATGTAACAGGAGATGCAGTAGATGGTAAGGAAGCACCAAATGTAGAGAAATGGCCTATTCATAGAGCAGCTCCATCATTTGAAGAGCTTTCTACTGAAACAGAAATCCTTGAGACAGGTATCAAGGTAGTAGACCTTTTATGTCCATACCTTAAAGGTGGTAAAATCGGTCTATTCGGAGGTGCTGGTGTAGGTAAGACAGTACTTATCCAAGAGCTTATCCGTAACATCGCGACAGAGCACGGTGGTTTCTCTGTATTCGCAGGTGTAGGTGAGCGTACAAGAGAAGGTAATGACCTTTTCCACGAGATGACAGATTCAGGCGTTATCTCTAAAACAACGATGGTGTTCGGTCAGATGAATGAGCCACCAGGTGCACGTATGCGCGTTGCCCTTACTGGTCTTACAATGGCTGAGTACTTCCGTGATCGTTCAGGACAAGACGTTCTTCTATTCGTAGATAACATCTTCCGTCTTGTACAGGCTGGTTCAGAAGTATCAGCGCTTCTTGGTCGTATCCCTTCAGCGGTAGGTTACCAACCAACACTTGCTACAGAGATGGGTTCTCTTCAAGAGCGTATCACTTCTACAAACAAAGGTTCTATCACATCAGTACAAGCTGTATATGTACCTGCCGATGACCTTACTGACCCAGCTCCAGCGACTACTTTCGCCCATCTTGATGCGAAAACAGTTCTTTCTCGTGCACAAGTAGAGCAAGGTATCTACCCAGCGGTAGACCCACTTGATTCTACATCTCGTATCCTTGACCCACAAATCGTAGGTGAAGAGCATTACGAAGTAGCACGTGATGTACAGTCTATCCTTCAACGTTACAAAGAGCTTCAAGATATCATCGCTATCCTTGGTATGGATGAGCTTTCAGAAGAAGATAAAACTGTCGTAAACCGTGCACGTCGTGTACAAAAATTCCTTTCTCAACCATTCTTCGTTGCGGAAGTATTTACAGGTAGTGCAGGTAAGTATGTACCAGTAAAAGAAACTGTACGTGGTTTCAAAGAGATTCTTGAAGGTAAGCATGACTTACTTCCAGAAAATGCATTCTTAATGGTAGGTACGATTGAAGAAGCAGTAGAAAAAGCTAAGACACTATAGGTGGTGGACTATGGCAAATAATAAAATCAACCTTCAAATTATCACGCCATCAAGACTTGTGTTTGATGAGATGGTGGACACTGTAACACTTCGTACACTTGAGGGTGATATGGGTGTATGGTATGACCATGAGCCTGTTGTTACATTACTTTCTTACGGCGTACTTAAGTACAAAGCAGATGGTAAAGTAAACAAAGCTACGATTATGAGTGGTTTTGCTGAAGTAACAGAGGATAAAGTGGTGATCCTTGCAGATTCATCAGAGCTTGAACATGAGATTGATGTTGAGCGTGCAAAGGCAGCTAAATCACGTGCTGAAGGACGTACTTCAAGCAGTGACGTAGATGTTATAAGAGCACAAGTTGCTCTTCGTAAGGCTTTAATTAGACTTCAGGTTGCTGAAGGTAAATAAAACAATGGGTGCGTTAGGCTTTATGGCCTAACGCACCTTTTTGGTTTTAAGTGAGTGAGGAGGTGTATACGCTCTGCACAAAATAGTCAGTTGTTCTAAAGCTCTAAGTTCATTTTCTTTCATAACAGCGCAAACTCGGCTACGCCTCAAACAGTGCGCTTAAGAGCATTACAGAAAATTCACTAAGAACTTTTTACGAACGCCTTCCAATATTTTGTTACGAGCGTATCACCTCCTCTTCGTGTTTTATACCATGAAAATGAATCAGTGAGGCATAAAGCCTATCAAGGGAGGGAATAAAAAGAGAAAAAATAGATTAACAGCGTTTGGGGATGCGGGATGGTTAGGAGCACTTAAATGTTGAATGATAGATAATATGTTTGCATTGTAAGGTTAGGGCGATTGCTTTCATTTCTTCAGCAAATCGCATGCTTCCGCATATGGTGACTGTTTGCATAGTATAATCTCCCTAATTGTATTTTTGACTTTAGTATAGCAGTTTTAGAAGGGGTGTTACAGTTAATATGATATATTACATATAAAGTATCAGGAAGTTAATTCTAAATAGACAACAAACAAGTATGTACATGAAGATATTAAGAAGCAAAGGTTTGGTACAAAATACTGGTTAAATTTTCGTTCTCCTAAAAGTTTATGTTTTTTTATGTCTAAGTAAATAGGTATCAACCAATAAAATAATTTTTTATTCGACTGATAGTAGAGTCTAAGTCAATATACGTAGGCTAGTTGTTAAGAACTAGGGGATTAGGGTATAATAAAAAAAAGATTATAGAGGCGTAGAGCGGTGAGAGATATGCAGGATGTTTTAAGAAAGATATGTGAGGTTGCAAAGCAAATAGATGAAATAGAGTGCATTAAATTATTTGGGTCTAGAGCAAGAGGAGACCATAGGAACACGAGCGATATAGATCTTGCGGTATTTGGAGAACATATAGATAAGGAACATTTTACTTATGAAATAGAAACACGTGTAGCGACATTGCTAGAATTTGATATTTCATATATGGAAGAGATTGAAGATGTGGTTTTTAAGGAACAGGTGGAAAGGGAAGGAATTGTGATTTATGAAAAGCGTAGACTTTAAGTACCAAAATTTGAAAAAGGCATGCACAAGATTAGAAGAGGTATGTGCATTATATGATGGTGAAGACGATATCATAAGGGATAGCGTGATTCAGCGATTTGAGTTTACCTATGAGCTTACCCATAAGACGTTGCAGGAGTTTATGAAATTTGAGGGTGTAACTTTAGAAAATAGTTTTCCACGTACGATTTATAAGAAGGCATATGCCAATGGGATGATACAGGATGAGAAGTTATGGCTTAGTTTACTAGAGGATAGAAATAAGACATCGCATATGTATAGTGAGAGTCTGGCAAATGAGATTGCAGGGCGCATTAAGGGAAGCTATGTAGAGGCTATTGGATCTTTGGTAGGAGAGATAGCTAAGTATATAAGTGAGTAGGACACTAGGGCAAACTTAGTGTCTTTATTTTTTGAGGCCTAAGATAAAATGAGAGATAAGAACATAAGAGGTTAGGTTGTTAAAAAGAAGGGTATTGGGGTATAATAGAAAAAAGAGTATAGAGGTGGTGTGGTATGTATCGATTTCCAGTTGTAGTAGAGTGTGAATATGATTTGAGTGGTATTTATCCACCGATGCAGCCATATGTTAAGAAGCTGATTGAGTGTATACCAGAATATATAGATAAGCTTATTATTTTTGGTAGTTCAGTGACACTGAGATACGGAGAAGATAGTGATTTAGATGTAATGCTTATCACAAATAGGGGACAGGAAGAGGTCCTTTTAGAGATATCTAAATGTTTAAGGGGTATAGGTGTATCCGTCGATTTACTTATTAAGAGTAAAGAGGCATTTGAGAAAGAAAGCATAGAAAATCCGAATGGTATATGCGGTGAAGTTTATAAGAAAGGTGTGTGTGTTTATGAAAGGGCTATACGTACTTGCTAAATCAGATTTTGAGTTTGGGAAAGATAGTTACGAGCGTTTGAAGCAGACTACAGACCAATTGTATCTGAATAAAGTAGCCTATTTTATTCAGCAAGCAGTAGAGAAGGTGCTGAAATTTGAATTAGAACTACACAATATTACGTATCCTAAAACGCATGATATTGGTAGATTGATAGACTTGTGTATAGAGAATGAAATTGAAGTACCAGAAAAAATTTCTAGTATGGATAGAGAGATTACAATGTGGTGTACAGCAACGAGGTATGACTGTGATTTTTATGTATCAAAGAGGCATATTGAAGCTGTGATGCTAGCGTTGACAGAATGGTTTAAAGAAATAGATGCGCTGCTGCAGATTGAAGAATAAAGAACCATATAAGTATATAAGTGAGTAAGATACGTTAGGGACACCCTAGCGTATTTTTTGTGGAGGGATATACGTGTAGAGAATACAAGCTAGAGATTGTGAAGAAGAGATGAGAGGCATATAATAGAATAAAAGATTTAAAAAAGAGGGTGAAATTGTGGAGTTAGTACGTGCTACGATGAAAGACATGGGAGCAATAGAAAGATTAGTGAAGCAAGTGATTTTGGAAATTTATCCGAAATATTATCCTGAGGAAGTGGTAAAAGCTTTTTTGGACTTACATAGGGCTGTGAATATCGGGGGAGATATTGTACAGGAGAGGGTATGGTTGCTTTATGATGAGGGTGTACTTGTGGGGACGGGGACTTGTGAGCATGAGCATATTACGAGGGTTTATGTGTTGCCTGGTTGTCAAGGTAAGGGGTATGGCACTTATATTATGGATGTATTAGAGAAGATGATGCGAGAAAAATATAAGGTAGTAAGTCTGGATACATCGGCACCAGCGCTTGCGTTTTATAAGCATAGAGGCTATGAAGTGACGAGGGTGTGTGAATGGCAGGTAGCAGAGGGTGTATCTATGTCTTATGAGATTATGGAAAAGCGATTTGAAGAAGAAAAAGAACAAATGAAGTTAAAATTATTAAGTGAACAATTCTCAGTATGTAAGATAGCAGATGTGGGACAAGTAAACTGGGAGGATAGGTATTGCTTTGTAGGAAAGACAGATGAGGAGCTATCATTGGTATGCAGTAGTAAGTATGTACCAGCAGATACGCTAGCTTGTGAAGAGGGGTGGAGAGGTTTTCGTATAGAAGGGGTATTAGACTTTTCGTTGATAGGGATACTTGCAAAGATATCTACGATATTAGCTGAACAGAAAATAGGGATTTTTGTGGTGTCGACTTTTAATACAGATTATATCCTCATTAAGGAAGAAAAATTAGAAGAGACTGTGGAGGTACTAGAGAAGCAAGGATATAGCTGGGAAAAATGAAAATGAGTATTTAGAATGGGGAATAGTAGTGAAGAAGATACTAAAGGTAACAGGAATCGTAATAGCAATTGTTATAGGTATTGTTGTAGTGGGAGTAGGGTGTTTGTTTTTTGGAGAGATTCGCACGTTGTTAAGTTTAAATGCAATTAATGAACATCCATTTTATGAGATGACTTATCATGCAGATTATGGACTGGGTGCATTTTTAGAAAATGGTGCATCTACGGATGAGGAGCTGGTAGCTTTTGTGACAAAGAGGCTATTGAAGGGGGCACCTCTTGAAATTGATCCGGATGGAGCATGTAGTACATTTATCGCTACAACACCAGAAGGGGATGATTTATTCGGGAGAAACTTTGACTATGTGCCGTCTATGGGATTGATTGTACGGACTAATCCGAAGGATGGGTATGAGTCTATTTCCGTTGTTAACTTGAATCATCTAGGACTTACACAAGAGAATTTGCCAACGAAAGGTTTGCTTAATCGAGTTATTACTTTAGCAGCACCGTATGCACCTTTAGATGGCATTAATGAAAAAGGATTAGCCATTGGTGTATTGGTAATTAAGGAAGGGGTCGTGCATCAAAATACGGGGAAAGTGCCTATCACAACGACAACGGCTATCCGTATGATTCTAGATAAAGCAGCAACAGTAGAGGAGGCTATCGCACTTCTTGAACAATATGACATGAACTCAAGTGGAGAGACAGGCTATCATTTTCAAATTGCAGATGCTACAGGAAATACGGCTGTAGTTGAGTACATCAATAATGAAATGCATGTATTAACAAAAGAAGAGGGCTATACTGCTGCAACTAATTTTGTACTTTATAATGATATGAATGTAGGAAGTGGCCAAGACCGTTATGAGGTTATCAAGACAAAGCAAGATGAGATGCAAGGTATCATGACAGAGGATGAAGTTTTGGAGATTTTGCTTAGTATACCAGCTGAAGGATCACGTGTTATCGAAGGGCTTAATGAGGAGATTGAAGCAGATACACAGTGGTCAGCAGTTTATAATTTAGATCAATTAACCATGATGATTTGTACGACGAGAGATAAGGAACGTATCTATCATTATACGATTGATTAAGTAGAAAGAGGATTGCAAAAGCTTGAATTTCAAAGGAGTGCAACGATGCAACCTAAAGTTGACAAAGTGCCTATTCAAAGTGATAGAAGTTGGTAGCATAGATGGATACAATAAAGGAGTAAATAGGAATAGGAGGTCATAGGGATGACATTTGGAGAAAAGTTACTTAAACTAAGAAAAGAAAAAGGGCTATCTCAAGAGGCATTAGCTGAGCAGTTAGGTGCTACGAGACAAGCGGTAAGTAAATGGGAAAATGGACAAGGGTTTCCAGAGACAGAGAAGCTTTTGGCGATTGGGAATGTCTTTGAGGTATCTATTGATTATTTACTTAAAGAACAGACAGAGGAAAGTAGTGAAGATGAGAAGGGCTACTATGTAAGTAGAGAAATGGCAGAGGGACATTTGATACAGGAACGCAAAGTATCTAAGTATGTTGCTGGGGGATTAGGCATTGCTATTTTAGGGACTGTTCCTTATTTATTAGATGGCTTTGCATCGATGACGTCTATTATTGCTAGTATTATTTTAGTCACACTAGGAATAGGAAGTGTCATAATGGGAGCGATGATGGAGGAAGATAGATATCGCGTCTTAAAAAGAGAGCTACTGATTTTTGACCAGAATTATCTGAGAGAGCTTCGAGAAAGATATGCAGTGCTCCGAAAGAAGTATGTGGTACTGATCATAGGTGCAGTATGCTTTGTGATTATGGGTGGCGCGCCATTTTTATTTGTAGATGAGGGATGGATTGCAGCGAATAGGCTAGAAGTATATTATCCATTATGTGTGTTCTTGATAGCCATAGGCATTGCATTATTGGTACATACAGTGTCGGTATTAGAGGCTTATGAACTCATAGTAAAAA
Organism: Cellulosilyticaceae bacterium; assembly: GCA_051656485.1. Lineage (GTDB taxonomy): Bacteria > Bacillota > Clostridia > Lachnospirales > Cellulosilyticaceae > JBOFDK01. The sequence goes on along the minus strand of JBOGBZ010000142.1, from coordinate 19,253 downwards.
ATGAGGAGCATACTAAGAAACTTAGCTTTAGAATTTTGAAAAAGGCGAGAAAGAAGCTTGATGAAATCTAGAAGATATTAAAAAAGAGCTTGACATTTAAAGTGAATGTGGTTAAAATCAGAATAATCTTAAAAAAAGAGTGAGTGTATATACGGGCAGATGCCCTAAGCTATACAGGGAGTTATCCTACACGTAGAAGCAAAGTCTGCGGAGTCACATGAAAGCTAAAGTAAGTGTTAGCTTCGTGTGCCCGCGGACTTTTTTTATACACTCGAGATGAAGGGGGAAATGAAGATGAGTAAAGATGTGGTAAGAGAGTATTATGATAGTAGGGCAGAGGGAGAACTGATGCGATTGGCAAGGCCTTATAACAACATTGAGTTTCAGACGACGATGTATGTGATAGAGAAGTACTTCCAGAAGGAAAGTAAGATGCTAGAGATTGGAAGTGGCCCAGGGCGTTATAGTTTACCACTTCTAGAAAAGGGGCATAAGGTAAGCCTACTGGATATCTCACAAAATGAGCTGGATATCGCAAAAAGGCGTATCACAGAGAAGGGGTATGAGGCAGATGGCTACTACTGCCAGAGTGCCATGGACCTAAGTAGGTTTGAGGATGAGAGTTTTGACGCAGTGTTGGTCATGGGGCCAATGTATCACTTACATGGTGAGGAAAACCGTGTGCATGTGCTGAAGGAAGTAAAGCGTATACTAAAGCCAAAGGGGAAGGCACTTATTGCGTATATTAATATATGGGGTGTGCTTAAGGCATCGTTGTATGAGTGTCCAGATAGTTTTGCAGATGACCAGCATTTTTATGAGTATGAGCAAGGGTCTTTGGAGCTAAGTGAAGAGGTAGCATTTACAAAAGCATATTTCACTACACCACCTATTGCATTGCAGGAGATTGAAAAGTCTGGGCTTAGCCTTGTATCTTATGCAGGGGCAGAGAGCTTTATGGGTGGACTTATGATTGAGACGAGTAACTTAGCGAATTATATGCCAGATACTTATAAACTCTATGTGAAGAAAGCTTGCGAGTACTGTGAGTTGCCACAGTATAGAGATGCTACGGAGCATACGCATTTTATTGTGGAAAAATAAGAAAGGAGAATGCCAATGAAGCATTTAGGAACGGTTACATTGGAGACAGAAAGACTTATCTTAAGGCAATTTAAAGAAGCGGATATACCGGTAGGGTATAGGAACTGGATGAGTGATGAAAAGGTGACTGAGCATCTTAGATGGCCTACCCATACCTCAGTAGAGGTATCAGAGAAAGTTGTCAAAGGATGGATAGAAGCATATGAGAAGCCACACTTTTATCAGTGGGCAATCGTGCTTAAGGAGATTGGCCATGAGCCTATAGGGAGTATTGGCGTCGTACAGCAAAGTGACCGTATAGAGATGGTGCATATAGGCTACTGTATCGGTAGTAAGTGGTGGAATAAAGGGATTACTTCTGAGGCGCTTGCTGCACTTATTCCCTTCTTTTTTGAAGAGGTAGGGGTGAACCGCATCGAGTCTTTGCATGATCCGAATAATCCAGGCTCGGGGAAGGTCATGAAGAAGTGTGGCCTGAAGTACGAAGGTACTTTACGCCAAGGAGACTTTAGTAATCAAGGGATTATAGATGCATGTGTGTACGGCATGCTCAGAAGTGATTATGAACAATGAAAACAAAGCCGCTAAGTAAGATGAGCGGCTTTTGTTTTGCCAAGGAGATGACTGAGAAAGAAGTTTTGTAAAGGTTAAAGTAAGGGGTATAATAAAAGAGTAATGATTAATGACAGCAAGGAGATAAAGAATGATTCGATATAAAGATATGGTACAAGCGGTATTTAAAGAAAGACCGAACCGTTTTATAGCACATTGTGAGATTGATGGGCAGGAGGTTGTGGCTCATGTAAAAAATACAGGTAAGTGTCGAGAACTTTTGGTGCCGGGGGTGACTGTGTACCTTCAGCATCATGATAATCCTAAGCGTAAGACTGCGTACTCACTGATAGGGGTACAAAAGGGAGCTAGACTGATTAATATGGACTCCCAAGTACCTAATAAAGTGTGCATCGAAGCACTGAAGAATGGTAAGTTAAAGCTACCAGGGATAGATGAACCATTCACCCTTATAAAAGGTGAGTATACTTATGGCAACTCACGTTTTGATGTCTATGTGGAGACAGAGAATGAAAAAGCTTTCATAGAAGTAAAGGGTGTGACTTTAGAGGAGGATGGTGTCGTACGATTCCCCGATGCGCCAACTGAAAGGGGAATTAAGCACCTTAAAGAACTTATGGCAGCACAGAAAGATGGCTATAAGGTGTATGTTCTTTTTGTCATTCAAATGTGTGATGTGATGTATTTTACACCCAATGATGGGACACACAAAGCATTTGGGGATACTTTACGTGAAGCAGATGCAAATGGGGTGCATATTTTGGCATATGATACAGTGGTAGAAGTTGATGGCATTGAACTTGGGGCACCTGTAGCCTTGAAATTATAAAAAATGGATAGATGGACAACACATAAAGAACAAAAAATTAATAAAAACTTATGAAAAAATTAATAAAATATAAATGTTATTGAAAAGTGCAAAAAAAGTGATATACTTGAATACAAATAAATACCTCGATTAAAGGATGGGTAAAGAAGAAATGAGTTACTTAGTTGCATTTTTTGCATCACTTATTTGTATGATTATTGTAACACCAAAACTTAGAGCATTAGCCTACAGGACGAATTATGTAGAGCAGCCAAAAGCGGATAGTGAAAGAAAAATCCATAAAGAGCCGAAGCCGTACCTCGCAGCAGTGGGAATGTTTGTGATTTTTTGGGCAGTCTACTTGTTATTTACAAGAGATCTGAGCATTAAAACAATCTATATTTTTACAAGTTCACTTCTTATTTTTGGTGTGGGAATGTTTGATGATTGGTATAAGATCAGAGGGAAGGATTTAAAAGCACTTCCAAAGATGATTATCCAACTTTTTGCCTGTGTATTGGTGTATATAGGTGGTGTTGAGTTTTCAGGATTTACAAATCCAATGACAGACATGTACGTGATTTTGCCAACCTTATGTCAATTTGCACTAACTGTATTATGGGTGTTTGGGGTGACGACGGTTATTAATTTTACAGATGGGATGGATGGACTAGCGGGTGGCATTAGTTGTATCTCAGCATGTACACTTTTTGTAGTGGCGTTAACAATGGGGAATACAACAGCAGCTTTCATGGCCATTATCTTAGTAGGCGTTTGCTTGGGCTATTTGAAGTATAATCATTTTCCAGCAAAGATTTTAATGGGAGATGCAGGAGCTACTTTTCTAGGTTTTATGCTAGCTATTATTTCACTAGATGGTGCCTTTAAACAAGCAACGATGATTTCCATATTGATTCCGATTTTAGCTTTAGGCGTACCTATCTTTGATAACATTTATGTCGTCTATAAACGTATCAAAGAAAAGAAACCAGTGTACATTGGAGACAGTAGCCAAGTGCATTTTAGACTTGTGGCACAAGGGCTCACACAGAAGCAAGCTGTTTATGTTTTGTACTTACTTAGTATTTGTTTGAATTTAAGTGCAATTATTTTGTTCATTTTAAAAGTTTAAAAAATTTATACTCAAATCTATTGACAACAGCATGGCATTTGAAATATAATTCAGATTAATCAAATAAGGCCAATATAAACCTATGATAGAGAAGTAAAACCAATGACGTGTTCACAGAGAGCTGGGGATGGTGAAAGCCCGGCAATAAACGAGTTGGATAAGTGGGCTCTTGAGGGTGTGGTGAAAAGGCAAGTCCTTAGTAGCTTCAACGTAACGTCTGCGTTAAAGACGAGAAATGTGATGGCATTTCGCGAAAGTGCGTAAAGGGGAAGTGTAGACTTCTGTTTTTGCGAATCAAGGTGGCACCGTGGATGTGGAATTTTAGGCACATTCATCCTTGAAATACAGGATGAATGTGTTTTTTTATTGGCCAAAAACACATAGTCCTCACTAAAAAAGGAGGCGATGACTATGTTTAGACCAAGTATTGAAGAGGTAAGGGGATATGAAGACACATATGGGAAGGTCCCATTAATTAAAACGATTTACACAGATTTATATACGCCTATCAGTGTGTTGTGTAAGATGCAGCAGAGAAGTAAGCGATATTTTTTGTTGGAAAGTATGGAAGGTGACCATAAGGTGTGTCGTTACTCATTCGTAGGCTATAACCCAAAGGAAGTTATAACGAGTGAGGATGGCGAGAATCCTTTTGAAAAATTAAGAAGGCAATTACCACAGATAGCCATGCCAAAGATTCAAGACTTACCGCCTTTTTATGGTGGAGCAGTAGGCTACTTTGGCTATGAGACGGTAAAGTATGTAAAGCCTATCCAGTTAAATAATCCGAAGGACTTACAAACACCAGAGATGCTTATGATGGTTTTTGATGACATGATTGTATTTGACCACCAAAAGCAGACTTTATCCCTTATTGCAATGATGGATTTACAGTGTGAAGAGGTAGAAGTGGTATATGAAAAGGCTAAGAAGCGTATCACAAATTTACAAGAGTTACTGGATGAACCGATGCAAAAACCTCGGATGTGTGCTGAAGGTCCTATTTGCTTTAAGGAGATGGAGACGAGGGAAAGTTTTGAAGAAAAAGTACAGAAGATTAAAGGTTATATTAAGCAAGGGGATGTATTTCAGACCGTATTATCGACTAAGTTTTACTTTGAGACAGAAGATGATTTGCTAGGTATCTACCGTGCACTTAGAGTCATTAATCCTTCACCGTATATGTACTTTATGGCATGCGATGACGTGCAGATAGTGGGGGCTTCACCAGAGACTTTGGTAAAAGTAAATGAAAGGCAGATTACTACGATGCCTATTGCAGGAACGAAGAAGAGAGGGAAGACTACGGAAGAGGATGATGCTTTAGCAGAAGTATTACGAGGTGATGAGAAGGAAAATGCAGAGCATACGATGCTGGTGGATTTGGCACGGAATGATGTAGGGGCAGTGAGTGCTTTTGGTACAGTGAAAGTGACTAAGTATAAGGAGATACAGAAGTTTTCACATGTGATGCATATGACTAGCGAAGTAGAGGGGACCCTTAGAGAATCCTATGATAGTATCCACGCATTACAGATGATCTTACCAGCGGGGACGCTGTCGGGAGCACCAAAGATTCGTGCGATGGAGATCATCGGGGAGTTAGAAGAGAAAGGTAGAGGTGTGTACGGTGGAGGCATTGGCTATATCGGGTATGATGGTACCTTAGATACGTGCATTGCCATACGAACCATTGTCAAACAAGGAAATGTAGGCGTACTGCAAGCAGGTGCAGGCATTGTACTTGATTCGTTACCAGAGAAAGAGTATGAGGAAGTGGTCAATAAGCTAGGAGCACTTAGTACAGCGATTCAGAAAGTGGGGGATGGAGTATGATTTTAATCATCGATAATTACGATAGCTTTACGTATAATCTTTATCAGTATATAGGTGAACTCACAACAGAAGAGATACAAGTACACTATAATGACCAGCTAACGCTTGAAGAGGTAGAAGCGTTAGCACCTAGTCATATCGTCCTCTCGCCAGGTCCCAAATATCCAAAAGATGCAGGGATATGCATCTCGCTTATCCAAGCCTTTAGTGGGAAGATTCCTTTACTAGGCATATGCTTAGGCCATCAAGCCATAGGTGAAGCATTTGGAGCAAAGGTGGTACCGGCTAATCGAATCGTACACGGCATGGCAACGTCTATCCATATAGCAAGTGGTAGCCCCATTTTTAAAAGCTTACCACCAGTGATTACAGCGGGAAGGTACCATTCACTCATGATAGAGAAAGCGTCTATGCCGGAATGTTTAAGGCTTATAGCAGAAGACGACACGGGGGAAGTAATGGGTATAGCCCACGCGAGTCATCCGACATTTGGCATACAGTTTCATCCAGAATCCTTACTGACACCAAGTGGCAAGGTGATTATTAGACATTTTTTGGAGGTGTAGCATATGATTCAGGAAGCAATTAAAAAATTAATAGAAAATCAAAACTTAAGTTTCGCTGAAGCCAAGGATGCCATGAATCAGATTATGGAGGGGAATGCCACAGAAGCACAAATAGGAAGCTTCTTAACGGCGATGCGCATGAAAGGTGAAACCATAGAAGAGATGACGGCTTGTGCCACAGTTCTAAGAGAAAAGTGTCAGGTACTTGCAGTGGATGAAGATGTGCTAGACATTGTAGGAACGGGAGGCGATAAGACCAATACCTTTAATATCTCTACGACGGTGAGCTTTGTGGTGGCAGCTTATGGCATTAAGGTTGCCAAACATGGCAATCGCTCGGTATCAAGTCAGTGTGGTAGTGCAGATGTACTAGAAGCACTAGGTGTGAAGCTAGAGTTAGATAGCGAGGCGAATAAAAAGGTGCTGCAAAAGACGGGTATGTGCTTTATGTTTGCACCGATGTACCATGGTTCGATGAAGTATGCTGCAAAGCCTAGAAGAGAGTTAGCGATTCGAAGTGTCTTTAATCTACTGGGTCCATTGGCGAATCCTGCCTATGCAAAGTATCAGCTTCTAGGCGTCTATGAAGAAAAGATGGTCGTACCTATGGCAATGGTACTTAAAGAGCTGGGGGTTAAGCATGCACTAGTCGTATGCGGTGAAAATGGTATCGATGAAGTGAATCTAACGGGATCTACCACTGTATGTGAAATCAAAGAAGGTAAGCTGAATAGTTTTCTCATCGAACCAGAGATGCTAGGCCTTAAACGTTGTAAGTTACAAGACTTGCGTGGAGGGGATGCCGGGACTAATGCAGGGATTATCAGAAGTTTGTTTGAAGGCAAGTTGGAAGGTCCTATGAAAGATATGGTCATCTTAAATAGTGGCTTTGCCATCTATGCAGCAGAAAGTGATAAAACGTTAAAAGTATGTCTGCAAATAGCACGGGAGATGATTGAAAGTGGCAAGGCATTAGCACAGTTAGAAGCTTTTATACAAGCTACACAAGAGATGGGAGAGCCTTTATGTTCTTAGAGAAAATCTATGCAAGAAGACGAGAAGTGATAGAGAAACTTAAAGAAGAGGAACCGATAGTAGCACTAGAAAGACAAGTGAGTGGGATGAAGAAGGACGGTTATTCACTTAAAGAAAGACTTTATACCGAAAAAGGGATGGGTGTCATTGCAGAAGTCAAACGTGCTTCACCTTCGAAGGGGATCCTTAATGCAAACTTAGATTCTGTCAAACTTGTGAAGCAGTATGAAAGAGGCGGTGCAGTTGGCATATCTGTACTGACAGAACCAGATTTCTTTAAAGGGAGTTATGGAGATTTAGAAGACGTCAGAAAGGCAGTGAAGTTACCGATTCTAAATAAAGACTTCCTATATGACCCTTGGCAGGTATACAAGGCTAAAACGATAGGCGCAGATGTGGTCTTACTTATAGCCACTATGTTAGAACAAGGTCAGCTTAGGTCACTCTATGAGGAAGCACTTGCTTTAGAACTAGAAGTGCTGATAGAAACCCATGATGAACAAGACTTAGAAAAAGTTTTAAGGTGTGAGAAAGCTATCATAGGTATTAACAATAGAGATCTAAGAAGCTTCCAGATTGATTTAGATACCACACTACGACTTAGTAAACTCATACCTGAAGATTACTTGGTTATTTCAGAAAGTGGTATGCATACAGAAGCGGATGTGAAACGATTAGAAGGCACAGTCGTTAGAGGGATACTAGTAGGCGAAAGTCTCGTAAAAGCTGAAGACAGCGTAGCACAGCTCATGAGGTTACGAGGTGCCTATGCGTAAAATTAAAATATGTGGACTTACGAAAAAAGAAGATATCCAGATGGTGAATGCATTAATACCTGATTATATAGGCTTTGTGTTTGCAAAGAGTAAACGACGTGTAACCATCAAGCAAGCTGAGGAACTAAAGCGTAACTTGAACCCACAGATAAAAGTAGTAGGTGTATTCGTCAATGCGATGATTCCTTATATCCAGCAATGTGTCGAGGAAAAGGTAGTGGATATCGTTCAACTACATGGGGATGAGGATGCTGACTACATAAGATGCTTAAAAGAAGAGATAGGCGATGTCCCTATCATTAAAGCAATACCAATAGGGGATAAGTGGGAGAAAGTCAGCTATGATGTGACCTATTATTTACTAGATAAAAAAAGTACGCTAAGTTATGGTGGCACAGGCGAATGTTTCGACTGGAAGTTGATTAAAGAACTGGATAAACCCTACTTTTTGGCAGGGGGAATTAATCTAGAAAATATAGAACAAGCACTTCAAGTGAGTGCATATGGTGTGGATGTGAGTTCGGGTGTCGAGACTGACGGCTCGAAAGACTATGATAAAATTCACAGAATAATAAAGAAGGTGAGGAATAATTGTGGATAACATCGGGAGATTTGGCGTATACGGTGGACAATATATTGCTGAAACGTTAATGCATACAGTAAAAGAACTAGAAGAAGCTTATGCTTTTTATAAAAAAGATGAAGGGTTTAATGAAGAATTAAGAGAGCTTTTTAAAAATTATACAGGGAGGCCATCCCTCTTATACGAAGCGAAGCGAATGAGTGATCACTTAGGGGGAGCACGTATCTTCCTAAAGCGTGAAGACCTTAATCATACCGGTTCCCATAAAATTAATAATGTACTTGGCCAACTCCTCTTAGCTAAAAAAATGGGGAAGACACGTATCATTGCAGAGACAGGAGCAGGGCAGCATGGTGTAGCCACGGCTACTGCAGCGGCACTTATGGGGATGACATGTGAAGTGTATATGGGAGAAGAAGATACAGAGCGTCAGGCACTTAATGTATATCGTATGAGGCTTTTAGGTGCTAAAGTGCATGCCGTCAAGACGGGAACACGTACGCTGAAAGATGCAGTTAATGCAGCTCTCCAAGATTGGTGTGCACATGCAGAGGATACTTTTTATTGCATTGGTTCGGTGATGGGGCCACATCCTTATCCAGAAATGGTAAGGGACTTCCAAAGTATCATAGGAAAAGAAGTGAAAGCGCAGATGAGAGAACGAGAAGGAAAACTACCAGATATGCTCATTGCATGTGTAGGTGGTGGCAGTAATGCCATGGGGATGTTTTATGATTTTATTCCCCATACAGAGGTTCAGTTAGTCGGTGTAGAAGCAGCGGGAAGAGGGATTAATACAGTGGATCATGCTGCGACGATGGCTAAAGGCGAAGTAGGGATTTTCCACGGGATGAAGTCTTACTTTTTACAGACGGAAGAAGGGTATATAGCACCAGTGTATAGTATTTCAGCAGGACTTGATTATCCAGGGGTTGGCCCAGAACATGCAGACTTAAAAGATAGCGGGCGTGCAAGGTACGAGAGCATCACAGATGAAGAGGCAGTCACTGCTTTTGAGTATGTATCAAGGATGGAAGGGATCATTCCAGCTATCGAAAGTTCCCATGCATTGGCGTATATGATGAAAGTGGCACCAAAGCTTGCGAAGGATAAAATCATTGTGGTGAATGTATCTGGGCGTGGGGATAAAGATGTGGCACATATTGCAAGGTATAGGGGGGAAGATATCCATGAGTAGAATAGCCGAACGATTTAAGGTGCTTCAGGAGGAAGGAAAGTGTGGCTTCATTCCTTTTGTGACAGCAGGAGACCCGCATCTGCAAGCGACAAAGACATTTATAAAGATACTGGACGATTCAGGGAGTGCTGTCATAGAGATAGGTGTTCCATTCTCAGATCCAGTAGCAGATGGGGAGACAATTCAGAGGTCTTACTTAAGAGCGATGGCAGAAGGCGTTAACTTAGGGAAGATTTTTGAAATGGTGGCAGAGGTCAGAAGTGAGACAAAGGCAGCTTTAGTTTTTCTCATCTATGCCAATATGATCGAACACTACGGAAGAGAAGCTTTTTTTAGAAGGTGTAAAGAAGTAGGTATGGATGGTGTCATCATTCCTGATGTGCCGGTAGAAGAAATGGAAGATTTTGAATGTGTAGCGAAGGATTACAAGGTGGATATGATTCGTCTAATCGCACCAACTTCAAAAGAGCGTATAGCAACCATTGCTAAAGAAGCTACGGGATTTATCTACTGTGTATCCTCATTAGGTGTCACGGGTGTAAGAGAAGCAATCACTACCCCTATCGAGGAGATGATAGCAGAAGTAAGAAAAGTAACACAAGTACCAGTGGCCATCGGATTTGGTATCGCTACGCCAGAACAAGCACAGGGCTTAAGGAGATATGGGGATGGCATTATAGTGGGAAGTGCCATTGTAAAACAAATAGAAGAGTATAAAGAACAAGCAGGTGAGTACCTAAGCATATTTGCAGAAGAGATGATAGAAGTACTTTCAAAATAAGAGGGTATAAGTGCATGATACATGGCGAAACCATAATCATGCACTTTTTTGGCTGATATTAATATAAAATTGTAATATAGTCATAAAAGTTGTATAATTTATAGAGAATATGGGTTAAAACATTTGAACTGGCTAAAGGACTATAGCAGGTGCTTAAAGAGGAGGAAATGTATGTACTTACTAGGGGTAGATGGTGGAGGAACAAAAACACATTGTGTCGTAGGTGATGAAAAAGGAAATATATTTGCAGAAGGCTTTGGTGGGCCAGCTAATTACGATTGTGTAGGCATTGAAACGACTAAGCAATCGATACATACAGCTACTATGCGTGCTTTAGATAAGCTCAATATAGGTATTCAAGACATTGAGTGTGCAGTCTTAGGGCTTGCGGGAGCAGACTATCCAGAAGACTACGAAATCTTAGGAGAAATGTGCCAAGAGATTTTTGGAGAAGTACCATTTGAAGTAGTGAATGATTGCTTGATTGCACTTCGTGCAGGAAGTGAAAATGGATGGGGTGTCGTAAGTATTTGTGGGACAGGCCATGGTGCAATGGGTGTTACCAAAGAAGGAAGACGTATTGAACTTCGCAATATGGACTATGACTTAGGCAATAGAGGTGGTGGAGGTGAACTCTTAAGAGAAGCGATGCACCATGCTTTTAGAGCAGATGAGGGGATAAGTGCGTCTACAAAACTTCAACACGAGATACCTAAGGTATTTAAAGTAGACAGCATGGTAGAAGTAGACCGCATCATCCGCCAAAGAGGTTTTGATGATGAAGTGAAATACCGTATACCTGTGGTAGTGGCACAGCTTGCTAAAGAACGGGACAAAGTGGCACAAAATATTATGATGAGCATGGGGAAAGCACTGGGGCAAACAGCAGCAGGGATTATAAGACGTATGGGGGCTATGGACGATGAAGTGACCATGGTACTTGCAGGCAGTGTCTTTGGTGGGGATAATCCTCTACTGATTGATATGTATATACTCGAAGTACATAAGGTAGCACCTTGGGCAAAAGTTAAGATATTAGACAAAAAACCAGTGATGGGTGCATACTACTTAGCACAGGATAAAACGAAATAAAGATAAACTAAAAAATCTCTCGCATGCGAGAGATTTTTTTAGTTTACCAGCTACCGGAAGAGCCTCCACCATTACTGCTACCGCCTCCGAAGCCTCCAAATCCGCCACCACCACTAGAGGCACCACCACCACCGCGGCCACCACGTCTACCTATATTACTCCAGAAAAGTACTTGAAGTAAGGAGGAGAAGATACGACCACGATTCAGCAGGATGTCAGCAGCAACTAGAATAATAAGAAGGATAGGGAGTCCAGAACTTCCTGAGGAGTGCTGTGTCGTAGTAGGGAAATTGACATGTAAGGAATGGGTGAGGGTGATACCGTACTCTGTGGCAATAGCATCGCAAAAAGTACTATAAGCACTTAGACTACCATCAGCATAACGACCATCCATAAAGAGAGGCTTGGCTAACTCTTCCATGATACGGTTGCTTAGTGCATCAGGAATAGCACCTTCAAGTCCACGACCTACTTCCACACGCCAAGTCCGATCATTTAAGGCGATAAGCATCAGAAGGCCATTATCCTTACCTTGCTCGCCGATACCCCACGTTCGAAAAAGCGTAAGGGCATAGTCGGCAATGGGTATATTTTCAGTGGAAGGAATCAAGACAAGGACTGCTTGAGCACCTGTAAGGTCTTCTAATTCCTTGCCAAGAGAAATGACTTGCTTCAGTTCACTGTCGGAGAGCGTATGGGTATAGTCATTCACATACTTAAGAGAAGTAGGTGAAGGGAGCCCGCTTGAGGCAGGGGTGATCGTACAAAACAATGCAAGCAGACATAGTAATAAGGCAAAGGGTTTATAAAGTTGTTTCTTAGACATCATCTAGAAATCCACTTGTGGAACGGTCTCAGCACCAGCACTTGCTTCATAAAGAGTATTAGGTTGGAATCCGAAGAGTGAGGCAAGGATATTGGTAGGGAAACGTCTTAGTTTGGTGTTGTAGGCAGTTGCAGCAGTATTATAGTCTTGTCTTGCTACAGCGATGCGATTTTCTGTACCTTCAAGCTGGATTGATAAGTCCTTAAAGTTCTGACTGGATTTAAGTTCAGGGTAGCGCTCGACGACAACGAGAAGTCTTGAGAGTGCATTGGAAAGCTCACTATCTGCAGAAGCTTGGTCTGAGACATTGGTCGCACCAGCGAGCTTACTTCTAGCATTAGCAATGTCTGTGAAGATTTGCTGCTCTTGATTTGCAAAACCTTTCACTGTATTGACTAAATTAGGGATAAGATCAGAACGTCTTTGAAGCTGTGTATCAATATTTGACTTTGCGGCTACAACTTGTTGCTCCAGTGTCACGAGACCGTTGTAGCTTGAAATAAGAGGAATTGCTAGAATGATTAGAACTGCGAGGATACCAATGATTATTTTTGAACCTTTTTTCATAAAAAACACTCCTTTCTACTACCTCATAGTATAGCCAACAACAAGCAAATCATACTTCAATAGACCCAAACAGTGGTGGTACTAGGAAGTGTCTCGAAAAGCCACTGGGCATCACTTTCTTCTAGACGCACACAGCCATTAGAGATAGGGGTGCCTAGGCGAGAATCGATGACATTGCCAGAAGCATCGATGGGGCAGGAGTGGAAAAGGTAGTTTTTATAGAATTTCACCCAGTAATGCACACGCTCAGTAGAATTAAGGGACAATCCGCGATCAGTTATAGCGAAAGTACCTCTGGCAGTAGGTGTCTCGGTCTTGCCACTTGCACAAGGCATCTGCTTTAGGAGTTGCCAATCATCTTCAGTACCTTCAAAGACATAGACAAGTTGCCTCGCGATATCTACCCATACATAGTAGGGGGTTGGACTCGTCTTAGAAGTGGTATTCATATAGCATTCAAGTTCCTCGGTAGACATGGGGGCAAGTGGCGTAAAAGGTATCACTTCAAGGAGAAGTGCATCAGCATACACCCAAGTAATGAGAGAACCTTTTTGGACTTTGTACTGCTTACCAAGGCACACATCTTCTAGTATTTCAACGACTTCACCTTTTTTAAAACCGTTACAGTCATAGCGAATCGTTCCATATGTAGGAGAAGGCTGAACTTTGGCGTGGATGGCCTCTAAGGATAAGCTAGGCATAAGACTGAACAAATCGAGGGGGAGTGTAGGTGATGCACTTACTATATAAGGAATGAAACAGATGGATAATAAAATGTATTTTATAAACATAAATAGAACCTCTTAAGTAAAATGATTAACCTTAGGGTTTACTTAAGAGGCTTTTTTTATGTTTGATTAATGGTATTTATCATAAAGTGCAAGGAGCAGATTTACCATTTCACCATAACTTGCAGTACCGGATGCCACCCCATTACTCTGGAGGTAGGCATTATTGACTTTTTCAGATACTTCTTGGACATCACCTTCGTACTGGTCCCAGAAGGTATTGATACTGGCTAAATCAGCATAAACCTTGGGATCCATCTGACTATTGATACGTACCAGCGCATCATAATCAGCGGTAGCTAAGGCGTTACTTGTATAAGAAAGTGCCATGATAAGACCTGAATACTGGAAATCTAAGTCAGGATGAGAAAGACAAGTAATGTAGGCGATAAAGTTACATTCGTTTTCGAAGCCATAACCACGTTGATGTGCCATCTCATGACAGGTAGTGGAAGGCAAGGTGACAGCAGGAACGCTAATATTGACATTTGGCTCACCAGTAAAAGGTGAGTAGATGCCTGTAATACCTGTGTAGTTAAGGGGTTCGGAAGCGAGTATAGGCTTAGCATTTCCGTAGCTACCTTTAAGGCTCGTAAACTCTAATCCGGCTTGATCAAAGCCAGCTTGGGCGCGGTTGAAGATATCTTTATAATCACCATAAGGAACCATGAGCCCATCTGCATCCTCAGGAAGTTGGTGACGGGTGCGTGTGGCTTTATTCAGTAGATGCTGATAAAGCGCAGCTAGTTCATCAGATGTATACTCACCGGCTACGATGCCATACTTCTCACTAAAATGAGGACGTTTGTAATTAAGCGCCCAAAAACTCATAAAGACGAAGATACCCACAGCGGCTAGTGAAGCAAGGGTCAAAAGGTACTGGCCGACGATGGCAAAACCCTTCCTAAAGTTTTTAATGAGCTTGTAAAGGGTATAAAAAGTATAACCTAGAAGCCAAAGAACGCCTCCATAAATGCCAAATTCAAAAAGTGAAAAAGGTAGAATACCTGTCACGTGACTAAGCCCCATGATGAACCATTTGTTGATACCTAAAGAATAAAAAGACTCCCAAGTATCAGGGGCTAAAGTATAAAGATAATTAAGTAAGATGGCTAACGGAAAAAGCAGGAGCAAGAGTAATTTGAGTTTTGTTTTATTCATTAGAATACCTCGATATGCAAAGAATTTTATAAATTAAAGTATAAAAAATATCTGTAGGGAAAGCAATAACTATCTCTTAGTGTATGTGTATTTGAAAAAAATATTAGGAAAGCACATGTAAATACAGAGATAAACTAATACGACATAAGAAAGAAGCCGATAAAATAGACAGGAGATTTTATATTTGGAAAAATAATTCACTATATATAAATAGAATTGGAAGGGACTAAGAAGATGAGAAGAAAAATAGCAGGACTATTAGCGATTGTACTATTGGTAAGCGTATTTCAGGGGTTAGGAGTCCCCACTTTTGCAGCGGAGGTAGGGCGAGCTACGGGACCTATACTGTATGAAGAACTTAATCATACGATTTTATATGAGGGTCAAACTTATGTGCCTGGAAAGGATGGGACGCTTAGAAGTGATGAAGTCGTACTCAAAATTCCTATGCAGAAGGAAGGGATCTTTCAAGAAGGAAATTATACACTGACGTATTATATCGTAGAGGAGGATGAAGTAAAACCGGTAACAGCTACATTTAATACGCAAGGACTTAATAAACCAAAGATAGATGTAGAGATTAGTATTGACAAAGTGGTGAAGGATACAACTAGTATTGCTAGGGATAAGGCGACTGGTTCAAATGCTAATGGTCACAGAGTAAACATTGCGGGTATAGGACAAGTTATGTTCTATATGGAAGATAGTGCGCTATACTACTCAACATCAGGTATCAAAAAAGGTATCTTAACACCTTTTACATTAAGCTATACGGGTGATTTTGGAGACAAAACAGATAAAAGAAATGTGTTTAAAGGTGTAGAGGAAATGGATATCCTACCAACACATCTTTTAACAGATGAAGAAAAGAAAAATATCAATGCAGAGTATTTAGATAAAGATAAGATGTCACTCCCTTCATTGAATTATATACCTTATACAACGACGCCAGGTGCTATACAACATAAGGCAGGATCAAGACCGGGATTTGTGGCAACGTTCAAGACACCTCAAATTATTAATGAAGTGACGAACACGCTAGAAAAAGTTAATAAAGATACACAAGCTGAATTAGTCTTTGCACAAAAGTATGGCAATACACCGCTATCTCACAAGGTTAAGTTTGGGATGGAAGAAAACCAAGATATTTATTCGGGAAGTGGTGTCCCACAACCGAGTGGACACGTGGTTGAAAATGGTGATAGACTTGAAGTCTATATATCAAAAGATAGAATTAGAGAAGAAGAATACATTTGGGAAGAATTGCAAAATACGATGATTTTAGAAGCAAGTCTTAATATTATCAGTGGCAAGGGGTTTGGTAAGAATGAGCTAGCAGGGGAGGTGACCAAGGAGAAGCTGAACACTCCAGCACAGGGAAATACCTATATCGAATACAATGTTTTTAGGACAAGTGAAGGTCATATTACTTTTGATATAGCACCGTATATCATTAAGGAAACGACTCTTAAGTATTCCATTTATCATGAAAAACAACAGATACCGTTACAGACTAATATTTATAAAGATAAAGAAGACCGCATTAAGATGGTTATCAATAAAGGAACCATGCTTACGAGCTACCGTATAGGTGTAGATATAGGCGAATCAAAAGAATATCAGTCACAAATTGTGGAAGTAGACTTAGATAAAGAGCCTATACCACCTTATGCAGAAATTATAAATGTAGATAAGGCCTATGTAATTCCAAATGAGCAAGACCCAGCTATAGGGAAGCCAGAAGCAGTAGGTGTGGATCTGACATGGCAAGCACCTTCGGTAGAAGAGTTAGACAAACTACTAGCAAAAGGACCTCTGTATTACGAATTATTTATGAATCCTGAATCGAAGACAGAAGTAGGCGATGCACTTATCAAGATTTTTAAAGTAGAAAAGGATAAAGACGGTAAGGTTATTGCGAGTATGTATGCACCAGAGACGCCAGCTGATGTTACAAAGGTAACTTATAATCCTCTTAAAAATCAGTTTACGGCACAGGGAGTTCAGATTAAAAAACGTAAAGAGCTTATCGAGGCAGAGAGTGAAAAATATAATTGGCAAAGCTTAACGATGAAAGATGCTAATTACTTAGATAAGGGAATCTATCCAAAATTAGATGCTATTGAAGAAAAAAATAATCTACCGTATATGATTCCAAAAGTACTTTATTTTAAGATGCGAGTGATTCATCAGATCGATGACCCTAAAGTGGAAAATGATGAAAAACTTGTAAGAGGAGATAAGTCAAAAGAGAAGCCACTGGCTATTGATATTACGAAGAATATTATTCCAGCACCAGAAAACTTAGAAGCAAAAGATATATCTTTAGTCAATAATGCGTCTCAACAGATGGAGTACAAGGGAGAAATTACTTTTAATGGTGTTGATTTAGAACCTTATATTCGTTATATGTTTGATCCGATAGATATCGCATTAACACCAGCTGGATATCCTGACTTAACGCCAGAACAAAAGAAAAATAGAAGAACTTATGAAGTATTTGTTTATCAAGAGCAAAATCAACCGAATTTATCATTAGATACTGATATCGTATTTGAGGCTGGCAAGGAAGAAGAAATTGCCTTAAGTAAGGCAGTTGCAGATGGCAAGTATGAGGGCAGTTATATAAAAGCCTTAAGAGATGGTAAAGTGATTCGCATTGATAAAGAAGCTTATATCAATACATATGAAGATACGTTAGAAACAGAAGAGATTAAACTTAAGTTGAATGATTTAGACCCTAATACACCATACAATGTAGTGGTGCGTGTAAGGGTAGAACGCTATAAGAATGGAGTGAATTTAGGCCCACTATACTCTATTTATACACCGTATGTAACGTTTACCACAGATACAAATACATTACCACCAGTTCCAGAAGATAAAGTGCCTACAGCACCACAGTCGTTCTGGGCAGTAGGTCCTACAGAAGAAAAAAATGAAATTTTTGTACATTGGACAGAAAGTGAATTCGTGAAGTATCAAGAAGGAGAGGTTTATTACGAATTAGTACGTACCACTGATGCAGGACTTGGCGCTGGGGATGACCCACTGAAAAGTGCTGCAGAGCTTATAAAATACGGAAAGGTATTCTTAGTAGACCCGAATCATCCTAATAAATTGATACAAGAATATAAGACGACAGGAGCAACGCCAGTTAAACCAGACCAGCCATCAACAACGGGTAAGGTGAAATTACCAGAGGAAAATAAGGAAGTTCAAGCATTTACCTACATTGATGCAGATATGTTTCCTAATACAATCTATTATTATTATGTAAGAACAGTCCATAAAGTAGATGGGAAGGAACTACGTTCAGAGTTTGTGATGGTACCTGTAACCACAGATCCAGTAGAGAAGCCTATCAACCTAAAAGTAGAAGACCCAAAAGACTATAAGTATGATACGACAGATGAAGTGGTTATTAGTTTCTGGGCACCTGTGCCACAAAGTGGTGTACTTGGAAAAGACTATGATTTTGAAGTAGCTATCCAAGGTGAAGATGATGGTAAGTATTATACAGCGAATAAATTTGAAGATGACAGAGAATACAGAGCAACCTATAAAAAAGATGAGATAATCAACCAGCAGTATAAAAAGTTTACGTACTATGTAACAGGTCTTAAGCATGGAAGATCTTATGATATAAGAGTACGTATCGTAGATAAGACGAAGCCAAAAGATGCTTACTCAGCTTACTCAGATAAAGTACGCTTCCGTACAGATTTTGATGAAGATGAACAAGACAAAGAAGATAAATACAAAGAATACTTAGAACAATATGATAAAGAAACAGAAAAACTAAAGAATAACCCATATTGGCTTTCAGATAGCACAGGAAATAGAGGCATTTTTAAATACCGTCAGGCATATCTAGGGGGCTTACTGGGGGGGAATGGTACGTATAGTTTAGAAACGCTAGAGTTTGAAAAAGATGTGTATTATTACTTCCCAGCTTCAATGGCAAAACTCATTCAAAAAAATAATAAGATGCTTCAAGTGGAATTAGAAGACTTCAGTGCCTATGTAAGAGCTAATACATTCTTAAATAATGCAGAGATCAAAGAAGCTGAGCAGTATGTGAAGGAAAAAGATATTAAAGATTATTATATAGGGATGTCATTTATACAGTCATCAAGCAAACAAACGATACAGGGCAACAAGACAGTTACACCAGAAATTACAATCAACATGGAAATCATCTACTCAGATACCGAAGATTTTGTGGTAGAAGAAGATATCATGATTGCGTTACTTGAACTCATCGCTAAAGGGCGCGAAAGACTCATTAAAGTATTGGATAATGAAATGGACAGAGGAACCTTTAGAGAAGAGAAGGTTAAAGGATTCATAGAAGATGAAATCAAGTGGATTCAAGATGAACATCAATATGAAGTAAAGCGCATTCTAAGAGCTATTAACGATGG
>JBOGBZ010000141.1:0-9488 GCA_051656485.1 Cellulosilyticaceae bacterium | reverse complement strand
ATTTTTGTGCTATTAGTTAGCACTGACTTTTGAGTACATGTACTCAATGAATCGACTGGTCTATTGGTTGTTATTTTATTTTCAAAGTTCATTTGTTTATTGATTATCAAGGCGTTATGCCCTGCGTCGTTAGCGTGTTGTCCGCTGCTGACTTGTTCTATTATGCACTATACTAAGACATAAGTCAACGCCTTTTTTACATTTTTTTCGATATCCTATATTTTGGGTGTTTTACCTCTGATTTCATCTTAATCCTACATCTCCTATAAAAGCAAAATCCCACCGCTTTGGTGGGATCTCTTTTAGTTAACTGTTATGCCTATTAAGTCTAACTTTTCTTCATCTGTATTCACGATATACTGGATTGGAAAATCAATCGCTTGCAGTAAATCGATACTATAAGTCATTTCTCCAATATCATAATAGATATGACTATCACTTCCTATTACTACATAGACGCCATACGCCTTACATAGTTCCAACATCTGTTTTGCATTTTCATAGGCATTCTTTCTACCTCTGTGTGGTTGGATAGAAGCATTGTTAATTTCTAACGCTACATTATGCGCTTTCGCTTCTTTTACTATTTGCTCATAATCCACTGGATAATTCCCAGCATCTAGATGACCTATGATCTGTATATACGGATTTCTAATGGCACCTAATACTGCTTCTGTATTTTCCTCTTTCGTTCCCGGTGCTATATTTTGCATATGCAAGCTAGCAATGGCGTAATCCAATGTACGCAGTTCATGCTCTGGCATATCCAGTACTCCATTATAGTCTATAATATTGACCTCTACTCCTCGTAGTACCCTTACCCCTTCGATTTCTTTTCGCAACACCTTGTAGTTCTCAAACAGATAAGGGATACTCGCCATTGGCGGTACTTGATAATGGTCTGACGTCCCCATTATTTGTAAGCCCCTCGCTTTTGCTGCTTCTATATTTTCCTTAAGTGTACTGTACGCATGACCACTTGCTACTGTATGGGTATGTAAATCCATTACAGGACGAATCTCCAAAAGCCTTTTTACTTTTTTCAAATCTGCTACGATGCCTTCACGGTCTTTTTGACATCCTTTTCCGTATTCAATAACGATATCGGCTTCTGGCGTATAGGTTCTATACAGACGCCAGAAAGTATGCACATCTAATGTACCATCTTCCATTCGCTTATGTTCATCATCTTTACCATTATTATTATGTACATGATAAGCTACAATTTGATCTTTTAATTGCTCGATTACATGCTCTAAATGCCACTCATTTGCATGTGCGTGTCCAATATCAATAAGAATCTTATTCTTCGATGCCTTTGCTAAAGCGATGAACTCCTTCTCATCAAAAAGCATCGTTCCTTTTGCTTTTACCCCTGCATTCTCGATGACGATAGGCACACCATATTCCTTAGCTAGTTCATTGATTTCTTTTAAGTTTTCCTTGGCTACCTTGATGCGTTCTTTTTTCTCTTCTTCTTTTATAGGCTCGTTATTATGATGATAAACGATGTACTTGCTGTCTAACATTTCTGCTAAAGCTAATGTCTCCTTGAAATACATCATCGAATGCTTATACACTTCCGTTCCTCTTGGTACTGAGTGCTCTGTTAAATAGTATGGTCCATGGAAACTTATATTTCTCTTTCCACAAGCTTCTTTATACTGCACCATTGCTTCTTCAAATACTGGATCTTGCCATTCTGGTAGAATTTCTATCCCAATACTCGGGTCCCCTACTTCTTCTAATATACTCAATACTTCTCCTAGATTTTCAGGCTCATATATATTCGTGCTTAGATAAATACCCATCTACTTTACCTCCTCTGGATAGCCTATAGATTCTGTTGTATAGTCATCAAATAAATGCATCTTCTTCGGGTCTATTTCAAAATACACTTGATCTCCCGCCTGAAAATCTTGCTCATCACACATTGCAATCAGTTCTTCACCTTCTACTTCAAAATACACTGCATAGCGATTTCCATAGTCCTCTATATATTTGACTGTTCCTTCTATCGTATTCGGTGTAGCACAAGCTGATAACTTGATATGCTCTGGGCGTAAGCCTAATAAGAATAAGAACTGCTTACATTGTTTAAGATGCTTGACCCACTCTGGTGCCAATGCTACCTTTTGATTGCCCATATGTATAGCCCCTAATCGATAGGCAACTTTCATAATGTTCATAGCTGGTGAACCGATGAATTTCGCAGTGAAAACATTAGCTGGCTTATTGTATACATTATGTGGTGTATCTACCATCTGTAAGTGCCCCTGATACATCAGCGCGATACGGTCTCCTACTGTCATCGCTTCTACTTGGTCATGTGTCACGTATACAAGTGTCTGCTGATAGAGCTCATGTATCTTTACCAATTCTTTTCTTGCATGGCCTCTTAACTGTGCATCTAAATTTGAGAGCGGTTCGTCTAATAAGAAATAGTCTGCTCGCTTTACTACCGCTCTTGCCAAAGCTACCCTTTGTCTTTGCCCACCAGATAAGTCCTTCGGCTTACGCTTCTCTAATCCTCTTAGTTGGAGCATTTCCAGTACTGTATTAAGCCTCTCATTCAACGCTTCCTGTGGTAACTTATGTACCTTTAATCCATAAGTGATATTATCCTCTACTGTCATATGTGGAAAGAGTGCATAGTTCTGAAAAACCATCGCTACATTACGTTCGCCACTTTCTACGTCATTCACACATTTGCCATCCATATAAATTTGTCCTGAAGTCACATCCTCTAAGCCTGCAATCATCCTTAATGTCGTAGACTTCCCACAACCTGAAGGTCCTAAAAGAATGAGACGTTCCCCTGCTTTTATCGTCAAATTCAAGTTCTTCACAACTTGTGTTTTACCATATGCCTTACTTACATTTTCAAATACAATCTCTTTCATAGCTTTTCTCCTCTATCCTTTTATGCCTGATGATGCAAACGTATTGATGATATATTTTTGGAAAACCATATATAAAATAAGTGGAATAATCATAGTCAACACCGAAACTGCCATTGCAATAGTAAAGTCCGTACCACCTTCCGAACTAATAAAGAGCTGAAGTGCTAAAGACAATGTATAGTTATCCTTTGACTTTAAGATAAGTACTGGCCACACATACTCATTCCATGAATTAATAAAGAACATAATCCCTGTTGATATAACCGCTGGACTTACTAATGGCAGTACAATGTCTCTCATGGTTCTGAAATGCCCAATCTTATCTAGCTTTGCTGCTTCTATAAGTGGCTTTGGTACCGTACGCATAGACTGTCTAATAAGAAAAATCCCCGTCGCATCACTAAGTTGGGGAAGTATAACCCCTATCAAACTATCATTAAGTCCCAGACCCGATATGGTCAAATAGTTCGGGATCATCGTAACCGTAAAAGGTATAAAGATAGTACTGATCAATACAAAGTACAGTGCATTCTTTCCCTTAAAGTCAAAATACACAAAAGCATATGCCGCTAAAACACTGGTCACACTTTTAAATAAAGTAACAATACCTGCTATAAACAAGGTATTCCCTGTAATTTTTAAAAACGGCAACCTTAAAAATACCTCTTGATAATTTTTTATAGTTGGTTCATCTGGTATAATGGCAAATACATTATTGTACGCTTCACTTAAAGTCTTAAAAGAGTTTGATATGGCAAATATAATAGGCATGATACAGATAAACGCAATCCCTATAAATAAGATGTGCCACTTAAACTCTTTATCTATTTTAGTTTTCATAATAGACGCCTTTCTCTACAAACTTAAATTCTAGAACCAATAGGCCGATAAAAAGAACCATCGTTATCATTGCTAATGCAGATGCTGTGCCTGTTCTATATAAGGTAAACGCTTCATGATACGTCTGATAAATCGCATTGGAACTTGCGTAGTTAGGCCCACCTTGTGTAATGACTTTAATAGGTGTGAATACATATTGAAGCCCTTGCACAATGGTCATGATAAAGATATAAATCCCCGTCGCACTACTCATCGGTACTACGATATCAAAAAAGATTTTGTACATAGGTACTTTATCTAGTTTTGCTGCTTCGATTACTTCACTAGATACGCCTGATATACCCGCTAATACGACGATAAAGTTATACCCAAAGACTTTCCAGCTGGTAATCAGACTTAATACCACGATGACTAACCCATCTGTCTTACTCCATATAGGCATCTCTAACCCTAAGTTCTGAGCGATGATAGCTACTGGACCCGATATAGGATTTAATAACCAAAGGTATAAGATGGAGCCTACTACCAATGACACAACATTGGGTAGGAAGAAAGCACTCTTATAAAAGCTTTTCCCTTTCTTAATCACATGTGCCAATACAAATGCCAGTACATAAGGCGCCACACAGTTAAGTAAGAGTAAAATCAAAATATAAATCACTGTATTCCCCATGATCTTATAGATGATAGGATCCCTAAAAAGTGCAATGTAGTTATTAAAGCCTACGAACTCTTTCGTAGGCTTTATCATATTCCATTCAAAGAAACTTAAGTAAAAAGTCCTTATAAGTGGCCAAAACATAAATACTGCAAAGGCGATAAAAGCTGGCAGTATCAAAAGATACGCTATAAGTTGCTGCTTATTCCATTTTCTTCCCTTCATGAATCTCTCTCCTATTTCAACAACTCATTGATTTTATTTTGGGTCTCTATGAGGCAATCTCTTACTGAGACTTTCCCACCTAGTATTTGATCGCGTGCATCTAATAAAAGTTGTTCTGCTTGAAGCCCTGCGTCTCCTGGGAAAGATGTCCATGGTACAACTGAATTCATCTGATCAATAGCTGCTGCCATCATTTCATTTTCTTCTAAGAATTGTTTTAAACCATTTTCCGCATCGGCTACCCCTTCTCTTGGTGGTACATAGCCCGTTCCTTTAGTCCACTCAGCTATAGCTTCTACACTATAAAGATAACGTTGGAATTCCCACGCAGCTTTTTGTTCTTCTGCTGACTGTGCTGTAATCGCTAGGAAGCATCCACCTGCTGGTAGGCGTCTTTCCTTACCTTCCCATACTGGTGAACTAATAGCTGCTACATCAAAAGTTGCTCCACTTTGTACATTTGCTCGCTGAGCAATAGTGGTATAGATCATCCCCACATTACCATCGACGAAAGATTGTACACCCTCGCCCCATGAAATGTGTAAGGCTGATTTTGTATCTACGATAAGATTTGCCATTTTTTCATAAGCTTCGATGCCTTCCTCAGAAGCAAACGTCGCTTTACCATCTGTAATCATACGTGCACCATTACTTTCTAGCAGTGCCTGTGTCGCCCAGTTATCTGCTGGCTCTTGCATGTAAAAGCCATACTTACCAGTCTTCTCTTTAATGGTATTTGAATAGGCGATAAGTTCTTCCCAAGTAGTTGGTCCTTCTTCTGGAAGTCCTGCCTCTCTTAATATATCTTTATTAATATAAAGTACAGGTGTACTTAGTGAGTAAGGAATCCCTACTTGACTGCCCTCTCCATTCACTGCAAGTTCTAGAATGTTTGGTAAGAAGTTATCCGCTAAGAAAGCTTTATCCTCTGGGAAATATGTATCAATAACTTGCTGTGGTTCTACATAAGCGAAATTATTAGAGAAGTAGTCTAGAAATGCCCATCCAATCTGTACAACTGCTGGTGTTCTACCTGCTGCTACGTCCGCCTGAAGATTTTGCATCAGTCCCTTATACATATCTGGATTGAAACGTGCTACTACTTCCACCGTACCACTTTGAGCATTAAAGTCACTTACCAATTGCTCTACTGTCTTTCCGCCTAAAGTCTCTGTATTACAATGCCAATACTCTATCTTTGTCTTTCCTGAAGTTACTATATTATTGCTACCACTTTTATCTTTGGCTGCACTTCCTCCACACCCTGTCAAAATCATGGTCATACTCATTGCTAAAGCTGCTATTTTAATCCCTAATTTCTTCATTCCGTATCTCCTCATCTCTATGTTATCTGCTTTATTATCTTAGTTTGATAACGTTAAAGGTGCTTTAGCTAAAGGTTAATAGTAGGTTAAGTCTATATTAAAAAAGATTGCAAGGTAGCTTTAACCTTTGCAATCTCTTTTTATTGTTTAATTATTTTTACATATTATATGCAAGTACTGTATGAGGTTCATAATATTGACTTGTTTGTATATAAACTTCATGAACATATCCTAATTGTGGTAACCATGTGACCTCATCTGTATTAGTAACACATAATTCACATGGTGCTACTATACGTACATAATAACATCCTGGACATAAATGAGTGAATATATATTCTCCCGTAGCTGTTGTTTTTACTATTTCTAGAGGATCTATAGTATTTGAACAACTATATAATTCTACTCTTATGTCTTTTGCAACTTTTGCAAGCAGACAATTAGTAAATGTATTGCACGTTTGACAACACGAGCAACTGCCGCATTGTTGTATCGTTACCTTTCCTCTAATAACTGCCACCGGTGCACATGTTGTCGTACTACTCGTTGTTGTGCTACTCGTTGTTGTACTACTTGTCGTCGTCGTACTCGTTGTGCTACTTGTTGTACTACTTGTCGTCGTACTTGTTGTTGTACTTGTTGTTGTACTCGTTGTTGTACTCGTTGTCGTACTCGTTGTCGTTGTACTACTTGTCGTCGTACTCGTTGTACTACTTGTTGTTGTACTTGTTGTTGTACTGGTTGTCGTCGTACTCGTTGTGCTTGGAATAATCTGCTTTACTAATTGCCAATCTCCTATGAAGTTATGCACTTCAAAACCATTATTCTGTGCCAAATTTTCTACAAACATTTGTCCATTAACATTGCCACCTGAAGTATCTACTGTTGCATTAATGGCTACTACACTTCCTACAACGCCATATCCGGTAACTGTAATATTTTTCGCCTGTGGAAAAATCCAAAAAATACGTGGAGCTAAAAATTGCATTACAGGATTTTGGGGCATTGAGGTATTAATAATATCTCCTTGATAAAAAATAGCACCATTTGAAAAATTAATTTGTTCAGCCTCTGAATAAATAATGATAATCTCATTATTTAGTATATTAGGCAACATAACATCTTTAATATCCCATACACTAGATGTGTTAAAATTATGGGATACATAAACATCAGTATGATTTGCAGCTGGTCCTATTCCAATGCCGGCCCCTTTCGCTGGCGCATTCGTATAATACATCGCACTATTCATAATAATAGGCGTTATTTCTGTCAGTATCTTTTTAAATACATCATCAATAGCAGCTGTCGTAGCTATATAAGGTTTTAAAGGTGTCGCTGTTGCCAGTATATGTTGTGGGTCTGATGTTGGACTAACTGCTGGAATCCCTGGATATTGAATTGTCAAATGTCCAGATGGATTTTTAGACAATACCCCTTCTAATAACAATGCCGGCTTTGAAATACTAATATTTGTTGATCCAATAATATTAAATGCACCTGATAAAGCACCTGCCACTGTAAATCCTGATGCATTTGATGGTGAATCCATATTTCCTCTGACAGCTAATGGGCCTTCTATATCTGCACCCGTAGCCGTGTGATTATTAAAAACCACTGCATTATAATGTTCAATTCCTCCTAAACTAGTAATTGCCATGTTACTCCTCCCATTCCTAGCTTATCTCTGTTATAACATATGTTTTGATACATCATTTTGTTCCAAGCGTCTTCATTTATAAACCATAAGAATATACTATTAATGATTCTCTCTAAGGAGTTAGCTTATGAAAATTGCTCTGCTTACAATGTTTAATGGTCTTTCAACTACTTACTCACTTGTTAACGTGGTCAAAGAACAACTCATTATGTTATTATCCGTTGAAAATATTTCTATTAAATGCCTCGTTTCTGAAGATTGTCCCGATATCGATCGTACTGATATCTTTTCCGATTCACATATCGAATGGGTCAAGATAACGAACCGATTAAATGGAAAATCCATTCACTGGCATGATTATCAAAATCCCTCAACACCTATACATGACACCTTTTTTGAGGAAGCAGCCACCATTGCCAAAGATTTTATCACCCACCTAAAAGATGTAGACTTCTGTCTACTACACGATATCCTCTATCAAGGCTGGCACCTTGTCCATAACATCGCTCTTAGGCAAGCGCTTCCGGAGTTACCCAAGACTCATTTTCTATCCTTCACACATTCTTTCCCTGTAGTTCCTCCAGAAAAATTGATATGGCCTTTTTCAGCTCGCTTTATGGCGCTACCACGTACACTTTATATTTACCCCACCGAAGCAGGCCTCTCCGCACTTGCCCATCAATACCAAGTTCCCTTAACCCATTGCCATGCCATCTCAAATAGCCTTGATACCTTACAAAGCTTCAGTGAAGAAACACGCACACTCGCTACAAAGGTTGATCTTTTAAGCCCCGACTTCTTAATCATCTACCCATCCCGCTTGACTCCTGCTAAACACTACGAAAAATTAGCTGCTCTTGCTGGTGCTTTAAAAGAAGTAAGTAAACAATCTGTAAAAGTGATTTTTTGTGATTTTCCTTGTATTGATATCTCGCCCAGTGTTTACAAGGGGCTCATTCGTAAACATGGTACATTGTTCGGTTTAGATGAATCAGATATGGTCTTCACCACCGATATAGGATTTAAAAACGGGGTTTCCCATGCAACTGTTTTAGAACTCTTCACCCTTTCCAATCTCTTTATTTGCCCTTCCTTCTCAGAATCTTTCGGTCTTACTTTATTAGAAGCTGCAAGTCGAGGTAATTTCCTCGTCGTTAATGAGACTGTACCTGCACTTCATGAACTTGGTACCAAACTACATGCTTACTTTATGAAGTGGGACGGCCTAGACTTTGGTTTTGTGACACACCAACACTATCATCCATCTGAATCTGACTACTATCTAGATCATAGTAAGTTGATTATGGAACAAATGGCACAGAACCCCTGCCTATATGCTAAAACCCTCACACGTAAGACTTATAACCCTCATACAATATTTAAAACTAAGCTTCTTCCCCTTCTAAATACTTCTATTTTTAAAGACTAAATTTTCATCTTGCTACCTATCCTATTTAAATCACCCGCAATAACAAAGGTGCAATTCCTGTATAAGCGAATTGCACCTTTTGGGTTATTACATTTATGCTGCTTGAGACTCCTCTTTACTTTTATTAAATAATAGGCGTTTGCGAAACGCCGCAACCCGTATAAATACGGGATATTTTTTCTTGTAAAATAGAATAACTCCTCTTAGATTTATGGTAAACTTGAATTGTCGAGAAACAAATCCACCAAAACCCAAAAGGAGTTATGTCTTTATGATACCACAAAAACAACTTTCGTTGGCAGAAATTTATTGATGTTGTATAAATAAAGTTGGCACACTCTTCTCAAGTAATTTGATGTATACTCAATAATAAGAGAAGAGGAGAAATTACTATGCCACAAAAACGAATTACTAGATCATACGACCAAGAATATAAATCACAGGCAGT
>JBOGBZ010000140.1:0-13421 GCA_051656485.1 Cellulosilyticaceae bacterium | reverse complement strand
CTTTAGTAGTCAATATTATTTTTTATTTATTGAAAGCGATTGGCAATTTTTTGGATAAGCTGATCTTCAATAAACTTTTCTGTTTGCATAATTGTACTGTAGATCTGCTGTTCTTTTGAATTACCATGTGTCTTAACTACTAAACCGTTTACTCCTAAAAGTGGTGCACCACCTTTATCGTCATAATAAAATTTACTCTTAAGATTGTAAAGGTTCTTCTTCATAAGGAGTGCTGCAATTTTTGTCTTTAAGCTGCTCTTGAATTCATCTTTAAGCATGCCAAACACCCATAATCCAAAGCCTTCCATAAACTTAAGTACCACGTTTCCTACAAAGGCATCACATACTAAAATGTCTGCTTTACCTGATGGAATTTCACGTGCTTCT
The DNA here is from genome assembly GCA_051656485.1 of Cellulosilyticaceae bacterium. Lineage (GTDB taxonomy): Bacteria > Bacillota > Clostridia > Lachnospirales > Cellulosilyticaceae > JBOFDK01. The sequence continues at coordinate 13,034 of JBOGBZ010000140.1, read as the reverse complement.
ATATTTCCGATAAATGTAATACCTTCTTCTTCTTTTAAGAGCTTGAAGGCTTCTTTTGTAAGGGCATTTCCTTTTTCTTCTTCTGCCCCTATGTTAATAAGCCCAACTTTTGGATTTTTTATTCCTACGCACTCTTCTAAGTACACTGTACCCATGCGTGCGAACTGTGTCATGTAAGATGGCTTAGCATCTACATTGGCACCACAATCTATAAGTAAACTATAACCTGTCTTTGTTGGTAGGAGAGGTGCAAGCGCTGGACGCTCCACGCCTTTTATACGCCCTACTAAAAGGGTAGCACCTGCTAGAAGTGCGCCTGTATTTCCTGCACATACAAAGCCATCTACAGCTTTTTCTTTAACTAATCTGAGTCCAACTACCATGGACGCATCTTTTTTTGTTCTTATTGCAGTTACTGGTGAGTCTTCCATAGTGATGATATCTTCTGCATTTACGATCTCAATTTTAGCTGTATCGTATGTAGAGGTTTCTAGTTGCTTGCGAATTACTTTTTCGTTTCCTACGAGTACTAATGTACATTTTGTATCTTTGCTTGCACGTATACATCCTTTAATGAGTTCATCCGGTGCATAATCACCGCTCATGACATCGATTGCTATCTTTGGCATTTTCATCACCCTTTATCTTTTACTATGTTTGTATTAAATATGCAAAAAGACAGCTATTAGCTGCCTCCTGCATGAAATTAATCTACTTTAACTACAACGCGATTAGCGTAAGAACCACATGCTTTACATACACGGTGTGGCATCATTAACTCACCACATTTAGAACATTTAACTAAATTAAGTGGAGAAAGTTTCCAGTTTGCTTTTCTTTGATTTCTTCTTGCTTTAGAAGTCTTTCTTTTTGGCACTGCCATATTAACACCTCCTCAGTATCCCTATCTTTGAGCTTAGCCAAAGATATTTTTTAATTGCTCTAGTCTAGGATCTATGTCTAAAGCTTCACATTTACATGTGCTCTTATTAAGGTTTGTCCCACAGCCTTTACACATCCCTTGGCAGTCCTCTTTACAGAGAACTTTCATCGGTAAGTTCATAGCTATGGCCTCTAAGATTGCATCAGACAAATCAATACTTGACTTAGTAACTTGCTTAACATCGCAATCTTCCTCCAGATATTTTTCATCTGTGGAAAATTCACAATAAAGTGGTGCATGCATAGGGTTCGTCACCTCTACCATGCAACGATCACATAGTAAGATCAAGTCTAGGTCTACATAACCTTCGGCGATGAATAAATCACCTTCTCTAGCTACTTTACCATAAACGCTTCCTTTGTAATCGTGAACTGTTGTTGTGAGTTTCAAGCTTTTTATTGAAATGTCAACCATTTCATCAAAAGTAATCATCTCATCAACTTTGCTTTTAAGTGTTTGGATATTTAATATCATCGTCTTTTACTCCACAAGGTAACACTTCTGTAATTATACATAGATGACGTTTATTTGTCAATGGATTATTTGCGTAGTAATACAACTGCATCTCTTGCAATCATAAGTTCTTCGTTTGTTGGTACGAGTAACATATGAACTTTTGCATTTGAAGTAGATAAGTCTCTCTCTACACCACGGCATTTGTTCTTGTCTGTATCGATCTCAACGCCCATCCAGCTAAGCATATTTGCAAGCTCTTCTCTCATGATTGCGTTGTTTTCTCCAAGACCACCAGCGAATGCGATTGCATCTACACCGTTCATAGCTGCAGCGTATGCACCAATGTACTCTACAAGACGAAGTTGGAATACGTCCATTGTGTAACGAGATACTTCATCACCTGCTACAACACCATCTTCGATTTCTCTGAAGTCGCTTCCCATTTCTGAAACAGCAAGTACACCAGATTTTTTGTTAAGGATTGCATCTACTTCTTTAGCTGTTAAGCCTTCTTTTTCCATAAGGAATGGAATGATAGCTGGGTCGATATCTCCTGAACGTGTACCCATTACAAGACCTGCAAGTGGTGTGAAGCCCATTGTTGTATCGAAAGATTTACCATTTTTAACAGCACATACACTTGCACCGTTTCCTAAGTGACAAACGATGATTTTTGATTCTTCAAGTGGTTTGCCGATCATGTCAGCTGCTCTTTGAGATACGTATTTGTGTGATGTTCCGTGGAAACCATACTTACGTACGCCATATTTTTTGTAGTACTCTTGTGGAATAGCATACATGAATGCTTCTTTTGGCATTGTTTGGTGGAATGCTGTATCGAATACTGCTACCATTGGTACGTTTGGCATAAGTTCTTCTGAAGCGTGGATACCTGTTAAGTTAGCTGGGTTGTGAAGTGGTGCAAGTTCTGAACATGCTTCAATTCCTTTGATAACTTCTGGTGTGATTACTACAGACTCGCTGAATTTCTCTCCACCATGAACAACACGGTGACCTACAGCATCGATTTCATCGATTGATTTGATACAAGCTGTTTCGCCAGTTGTAAGCTTTTCGATCATTCTTTCGAAAGCTACTTTGTGGTTTGGAATTTCTGTTACTGATTTTACAGAATCTTGACCTTCTGTTTCGTGTTTGATGAATGAACCATCAATACCAATTCTTTCGCAGATACCTTTTGCGATTACGCTTTCATTTTCCATGTTTAATAATTGGTACTTGAGTGATGAACTACCACAGTTTACTACTAATACGATCATTATGTTCTCTCCTTAAATTATATAGTCTATTGATGTTATGGAATGCTTTTAATTATTGTCCGCTTGCACTGCTGTGATCGCCACTACGCCGACGATATCTTCCGCACTACAACCTCTGGATAAATCATTGACTGGTTTTGCGATGCCTTGTGTTACAGGCCCATACGCCTCTGCCTTAGCAAGTCTTTGTACAAGCTTATAACCAATATTACCTGCATCTAAGTCAGGGAATACCAGTACATTCGCTTTACCCGCAACTGCACTTGTTGGTGCTTTGCTTTCACCTACTGAAGGTACGATGGCTGCATCAAGTTGAAGTTCCCCATCTATCTTAATATGTGGCGCTTCTTCTTTTGCTATACGTGTGGCTTCTACAACTTTATCAACGTCGGCATGCTTTGCACTACCGTATGTTGAATGTGATAACATTGCAACGATTGGTTCACTACCAACGAGTTGCTCAAAGCTTTTTGCAGAACTTTTAGCAATAGCTGCAAGTTCTTCTGCATTTGGGTTTTGATTTAAGCCACAATCTGAAAAAACAAAGATACCGTCTTTTCCTAAGTCACAGTCTGGTACGACCATAACAAAGAAAGATGAAACAAGTTTTGTACCTGGTGCGGTCTTGAGAATTTGAAGGGATGGTCTAAGTACATTTGCAGTTGAATTGCATGCGCCTGCAACCATACCATCTGCTTTTCCCATTTTAACCATCATAACGCCTAAAAATAACGCATCACTTAAAAGTGTCTCGCGTGCTTTCTCTGCTGTCATGCCTTTTGCACCACGGAGTTCTACAAGTTTTTCAACACAAGCGTCCATTTCTTCATAGTTTTGTGGATCTACAATAGTTGCCTTACTTAAATCTAAACCTTCAGCTTGCTCAAAGATGCTTTCCTTGTTGCCTATTAGAATGATATCCGCAATTGCTTCTTTTAATACAGCATCAGCTGCTTGAAGTGTACGTATATCTCCTGATTCTGGTAAAACAATGGTTTTTTTGCTCATTTTTGCACGTGCTTTGATATTATCTAAAAAAGACATCATAAAACCCCTTTCATTTTCCATGATCAATTCCTTCTTGTTTATTATATAAAATGTACTTCGTGTATACAAGAGTTAAATTGAAAAATTTATGGTTTAATGTAATATTTTGCTTTTAAAGGTCCAAACTTTACATTAGAATAAGAACGAACTTACTTATAGGAGGATATGAATTATGCGTATTGTCGGTATTGTTGTGGAATACAACCCCTTTCACAATGGTCACCTCTATCAAATCGAAGAAATCAAGCGTCAATTAAACCCAGACGGCATTGTCGTGGTCATGAGTGGCCAATTTACCCAGCGTGGTATGCCGTGTATTACAGATAAACATAGCCGTAGCCAAATGGCTTTAGCAAACGGCGTGGACATAGTCTTAGAACTTCCTGTTCCTTTTGCTACCGCTAGTGCTGAGTTTTTCGCTACCGCTGCCGTTAGCTTGCTTCATAAGACAGGGATTGTGACCCATTTAAGCTTTGGTTGTGAGCATCCTACACTGGATTTGATGCATCATATCGCAACTACCTTAAGCGATGAGCCACTAGCCGTATCTAGCCACATCAAAGAGCAGCTAGCACAGGGCGTGAGCTATCCACGTGCGCGCCAAGACGCCTTAGTGACGTATCTCACCCTTGCATTAGGCACACACCACCATGAAGCCTTAGAACAGCTCTTATCTAATCCTAATAACATTTTAGGCATCCAGTACTTAACTGCACTGAAACGCCTTCAGTCGCGTATCCAGCCACTTCCTATTCAGCGTACGGTTGCAGGCTATCACGATACAAGTATTCATCACCGTATCGCTTCTGCTACCGCCATAAGAAATCATCTTAAAGACGGCGATCAAGCATTAGCGCTACACGCACTCCCAGAAGCCAGTGCAAACTTACTGTTCAATGAGCCTACTTCTGTATTAGACTTAAATGATTTTTCAGATTTACTCCATTATAAGCTTATCTTTTCCACTTCCGAAGATTTATATGCTTTATGGGATGTACCGAAAAATCTCTGCCTTTCACTTATAAATGCCGCTAAAGCATACACAGACATTCAAGACATCATCAATGCGGTTACCTCTAAAACCTATAGCCGTGCCACTGTCTCTCGTGCCATTTTACGTATTTTGTTAGGCATTAAAAAAGATTTGATCGAGGAGTTAGAAAAAGTAGACTATGCGCCCTACATCCGCGTTTTAGCTTGTAAACCTGAGTCCAAGCAGCTCCTCGCTACCCTTTGTAAAAATGCTTCGGCGCCTGTCATCACTCAGTTCAACAAAGGTTATCAATCCATTGATAACCTAAGCCAATCTCTCCTCGACTTAGAAGTCAATGCCACTAAGCTTTATGCACTTAAAAAGCATTCCATCGCCCTTGCAACCAGTGATTTTACCAAAAGTATCTTCACCCACTCTTAACAACATACCTTCGGGTTATGTTGTTATTTTTTTGTAGAGCTTGTCATACATTTTATAAAAAGACAAGTTCTCTAGGAGGGTTTATGAAAAATCGACTTGCAAATCTTATCATCACTTTATTCATCGGTAGCATGATGCTACTCTTTCTTTTATTTCCTACAGTGTGCATCGAAGGGGCTACGGAAGGACTCTTACTTTGGTTTCACAAACTACTCCCATCCCTGCTTCCTTTTATGATTTTAATGAATCTCCTTTGCCTTATGGGGGTTATTCTCAAATTCGGACACGCTCTTACGCGCTTTACCCAAAAGCTCTTTAAAATCTCTGGCAATAGCTTAATTATCTTCTTACTGGGCTTGATGGGTGGGTATCCCATGGGAGCGAAATTAACCAAACAATTATTAGACACTAAACAAATCTCCTTCGACGAAGCCTCCAAGACTTTATGCTTCGGTACCCAATGTGGTCCTCTTTTTATTATCGGTACCGTGGGTACCCTTATGCTTGGCAATACTTCTCTCGGGTATTTTCTCTTAACCGTTCACATTTCATCAGCTTGTGTGATGCTTTTGCTTTCACGTTTTTACGCTTCACCTTATACCTCTCGCATCGCTTATACACCACTGCATTCACCAGGGCTGCCATTAAGCGAAGCCTTCACCCATTCCGTCCAAAACGCCATGGATACTATCGTTTATGTAGGTGGCTATATCATCTTCTTCTCTGTGATCATCCATCTTGTGCGTGATGCTTCCCTTTTCCACACGTTCACTGCAAAGCTCAGCACACTACTCCCTTTATCTGCACCTCAGTGGGAAGCGCTCTTACTCGGAAGTCTTGAATTTTCCAACGGTGCTTTTCTCGCTTCAAAATTAGCACCTCTTAGCCTACTGAACTTAGGCCTTTTATCTGCACTACTAGCCTTCGGTGGATTCTGCGTCTTCTTCCAATGCATCTATGTACTTCAAGGCTCTTCTTTGCCTTTATCCACCTACCTAACGGCAAAATGCTTTCAGGCAGGCATCGCCTTTTGTCTGACATTTCTTCTAGCACCCTTTTTCACTTTGCCACTCCCCGTAAGCCCAACTTCACTTCCCTTATTTTTACTTTTTATACTTTGTTTTTTATGTGCAATCACCTTTAGATATCTATCAAAAAAAGGTGACTTTCAATGACGAAAGTTACCTTTTTTCTATTGTTGCTCTATTTTAGGATGGTTTGTGTGACGCATCGTTCTTAATTCTTGACGATGGTCATAAATCACGCGCAAAACGTCGGTGATATAAGCTTCAAAAGCTTGTACCTCTTTATGTACGATATCTAAAGATGTTTTCAGCTTTTGCTCTACATCTTTAAAGACATCTTCTGCATACTCGATGGCTCCATTATGCATCTCTCTTGAATCTTTTCTTGCATTTTCAAGGATATACTGTGCACGATCTTCTGCATATTTAGTAATTTCGTGTTGCTCCACCATTTTTTCTAATGTTTCATGGGCATCTTGTACAACAAGTGATGCTTCTGTTTGTGCTTCAGCAAGGATTTTATTTCTTTCTTCTACGATCCATACAGACTGCTGAAGTTCTGTCGGTAGTTTTAAGCGTATTTCTTTGATGACTTCTAATAGTTCATCACGGTCAACAGCTACTTTGTTTGTTAAAAAATTGTTTTTACCTTCTTCGAGAATATCCTCTACTTGATCTAATAAGTAGGTTATTTCTGCTTCTTTTGAATATTCCACTGCGGAACCCTCCTCTAAAATTTACTCTCTAATTGTTCGGCAACATAAGTTGGGACAAGATCATGAAACTTACCTTTAAAAGTGGCAAGCTCTCTTACAGAACTTGAACTTAAAAATGAGTACTGTGCACTTGTAACCAAAAAGATCGTCTCTACTGTTGGTAGCAAACTTTTATTGATCTGTGCCATTTGCATTTCATATTCAAAATCTGTAACTGCACGCATTCCCCTTACAATGACATCTGCTTTTTGATGATGGGCGAAGTCCACTAGTAATCCCGAAAAAGACTCTACGCGTACATTCGATAGATGCTTAGTACATGTACGAATCATATCCATACGCTCTTCCGTCGTAAATAAGCCTCGATTTTTATTAGGATTAATAAGTACGCCTACTACGAGTTCATCTACTATTTTGGATGCTCTTTCAATAATGTCCATATGCCCTTTTGTTACGGGATCAAAACTTCCTGGGTAAATTCCTTTTTTCACTGGTTCGATGTCCTTTCAAAAAAACTTAGTGTTGTCGTTTTATATTCCTTTTCTTTAATGAGCTGAAGGCCTTCTATCGTTGTTAATTTACGATCAGTTCCCTGCTCTACAATGATATAGCCATCTTTTTCTAGCAAATCATGTTGTGCAATATAAGTCAATAAAGAGTCGATGGATGCCAACGCATAAGGTGGGTCCATAAAAATAATATCAAACTTCTTACCTTGTTGTACAAGCTTTTGCAAAGCACCAGCTACATCCATAGCACAAATCACGCTTTGGTCTTTTAGTTTAGTCTTTTCTAAATTTTGCTTGATACAACTTAAAGCTTCCTTGCCATTTTCTACAAAGATTACTTCTTTACTTCCTCTACTTAGGGCTTCAATACCAATGGCACCACTACCACTAAATAAATCTAAGAAAGAACACCCTGGTAAGTCAAAGTTAATGATATTAAATAATGTTTCCTTGATGCGATCTGTCGTAGGACGCGTCTGTAACCCTTCTGGTGCTACAAGCTTTGCCCCTCTCTTTTTACCACTAATAACTCTCAACGCATTCTCTCCTTTTTTACTTTAATATCTTTTATTATAACCTATTATTTGCCGATAATCTACACTTTATAAGGCTTTGTGTATTTCTTCTTCATCGAGTTTCGACATCACATGTGCTTTAAGTTTCACATAGTCTTGATGCATCAGCTCTTTATCCTCTGCCATAAGCTCAGTAACAACCTTTTGAACTTCGCCTAGTACCCGTGCATCTGTGTATAAGTTCGCAATCTTCATCTCAGGAAGTCCGTGCTGTTTCGTACCGAAAAACTCTCCTGGACCTCTTAGTTTAAGGTCGGTATCTGCAATCACAAAACCATCTGTACTCTTCTCCATAATCTTCAGACGCTCACGAGTTACTTTATTTTTAGAGTCACTTACAAGTACACAGTAAGACTGGTGCTTACCCCTTCCGACGCGCCCTCTTAACTGATGCAGCTGGGCAAGTCCAAAGCGCTCTGCATTTTCAATCATAATCACAGTGGCATTCGGCACATTAACCCCTACCTCAATAACAGTCGTTGAAACAAGTATATCCATTTCACCCTTTGCAAATACTTCCATGATGGCATTTTTTTCTTTTGGCTTCATCTTACCATGAAGATATCCTACCGTACGGTCTTTAAAAATGTCCTGTAGTTTTTCTGCATAGGCCGTTACACTTTTTAGTTCAGTTTGTTTCTCATTTTCCTCAACCATTGGACAAATGACATAGCATTGTCTGCCTTCTTTGATCTGATTCTCTATAAAAGCATACAGACGAGGGTAATAGGATGTATCCACTGCATTTGTCTTAATAGGCTGTCTACCAGGTGGTAATTCATCGATGATAGAGATATCCATATCCCCATATAAAATAAGGGCTAATGTTCTAGGAATAGGTGTAGCTGTCATGACCACTACGTCTGGTGTCTTCCCTTTATCCGAAAGTGCTAGACGCTGACGTACCCCAAAGCGATGCTGCTCATCTGTAATAACAAGACCGAGGTTCGGAATCTCCACATTATCTTCTATCAGCGCATGCGTCCCTACAAGCACATCAACCTCGCCCTCTCGTAGCTGCTGCAGAATCTCACGTTTTCCTTTAGCTGTGGTTGACCCTGATAAAAGGGCTACGCGAACCTCGAAATCTTTAAAGATCTCTTCTAAGAATTCAAAATGCTGCTTGGCAAGTACTTCTGTAGGTGCCATCAATGCACCTTGTAGACCATTTCGTACTGCTACAAATAAACTCACTGCCGCAACCACAGTTTTCCCTGAACCTACATCCCCTTGCACTAGGCGGTTTCCTGCATACTCACTTTTCATATCTGCAATAATTTCTCGTAGCACCCGCTTTTGTGCGCCTGTCAGTTCATAAGGCAAACTATCAATAAAAGCTTTAAAATCCCCCGGCACTTTTTTTGGTAGTCCTTGATTTTTCTGTGCAAAGCCTGACTTGAGCATGTACAAACTAAGTTGTAGCATAAAAAGTTCTTCGAATACCAAGCGACGTCTCGCTTCAAAAAACGCATCATCACTTTCTGGAAAATGGATATTCGCTAGTGCAAAGGCCTTACTTTTTAGCTTATACCGCTCTCGCACTGCCATTGGCAATAAATCTTCCACTTGGGGTAATACCTCTTGCAATGCCGTTTCAATGAATTGACGCACCATTTTTTGTGAAAGTTTTTGCGTCGTTGGATAAAGTGGCACTATTTGGGACGTCACTGGCTGACTATCCCCTATCTTTTGGTACTCTGGACTTTCAATCTCTATCCTATTGTACTGATGTTTCACTTTTCCATAAAACTGATACGTGTCCCCTACGACGAACTGACTTTTCATATACGCTTGATTGTAAAAAACCACAAACAAGCTGCCTGTATCGTCTTTGATGCGGAATTTGACAATGATTTTATAACCCTTTTTCATAATTTCAGGCTTTGAAACCACTGTACCAACGATATGATTCACCTCATCCATGACCACATCTTTGATCGGTGTGATGACACGGCGGTCTTCGTAATCTCTCGGATAATGTTCAATCAGTTCGCCTATTGTCCTTACACCTATCTTCTGCAGGCGGGCAACCGTTTGATCCCCCACGCCTTTAAGTACACTTACTGGACTTAAAAGCTGTAATGTTTCTTGATTTACCATCGTACGCTCTCCTTTCATGCTTCTTCACACACTTATTTGTTACATACAAAAAGGCTAAAGTTACCTTTAGCCTTTTTGTATGTTATTATTCAGCTGAAATCATAAAGTAGTAAACTGGTTGATTACCGTGATGAAGCTCTACATCTGCATCTGCAAATTGATCTTCTGCAAGGGCTAAGTAAGCCTCTGCATCTGCTTCTTCAATGTCTTCTCCGTAGTAAATCGTAATGATTTCTGCTTCCTCATTCATTTTTCCTAGAAGGTTTTTGAAGGTTTCTTTTAAGTCTTTGTTATGTTCGACAATGTTACCTTCTAAAATACCAAGGTACTCACCTTCTTTAATGTCTTGGCCATCAATAACTGTATCACGTACAGCGATTGTAATCTGTGCTGTCTCTACCATACCAATGGCTTCATTCATAGCTTCTACCACTTTTTCACCATCTGCTGTGTTATCGTAGCTTACCATAGCAGTAATACCTTGTGGCATTGTCTTAGATGGCACCACATACACTTTACAGTCTTCTGTGATTTGAGCTGCTTGCTCTGCAGCTAAGATGATGTTTTTGTTGTTTGGTAAAATAATCACTTGCTCTGCATGTGCACGTTCAATGGCCTCACAGATATCTTCTGTACTTGGGTTCATAGTTTGTCCACCTTCGATAACTTCTGTCACCCCAAGACTCTTCATAATGTCTGCGATACCGCTACCTGCTGCAATAGATACAAAGGCAATCTCTTTGCGAGGGCCTTTATCTTGAACTTGTGTACCACCCTCTGCTAATACAGATGAGTGTTGTTCTCTCATATTTTCGATTTTGATATTTGTAAGTGCGCCAAACTCAAGTCCTTTTTGAAGTGCAAGACCTGGATCATCTGTATGCACGTGTACTTTGATGTACTCTTCATCTGATACAACAACAATACTATCGCCGATTGTATCAAGGTAGTTTCTTGTAGCGTCTTCATCATAAGCACGACTTAAGTCACGCTGAACGATGAACTCTGTACAATACCCAAAAGTAATGTCTTCTGTATTGAAGTTTTGAAGTGCGCTAAAAGCACCTGCATTTGGCTTCATCACTGGCTTTTTGATATCAATCTTGATATCGCCTGAGATAACTTTTGCTGCACCTTCTAAAATTGTTAATAACCCTTGTCCACCTGCATCTACAACACCAGCTTCTTTAAGTACTGGAAGCATATCTGGTGTTTTGTGAAGCACTTCATAACCATGTGCAAGTACTTTCTCTGCAAATTCACCCATGTCTGTAACTTCCATGCTGAGTTGCATTGCTTTTGTAGCGACTTCTCTTGCTACTGTAAGAATCGTACCTTCTTTAGGCTTCATAACAGCTTTATAAGCTGTATCCACACCTGCTTGGAATGCATTTGCAAGTGTGATTGTATCGATAGGATCTTCTGTAAGACCTTTTGCAAAACCACGAATAAGCTGTGATAAAATAACGCCTGAGTTACCTCTTGCGCCTCTCAGAGAACCACTCGCTGCTGCACCGGCTATTACCTGTACATTGGTTGCCTCGATCGCCTCTACTTCTCTTGCTGCTGCCAGCATGGTAAGTGACATATTGGTTCCTGTATCTCCGTCTGGAACGGGGAATACGTTAAGTTCATTAATCATTTCTTTCTTTTCATCTAACAGTTTTGCGCCTGCTACAAGCATTGTTTGAAGCATTTTAGCGTCTATTGTCTCTAATCTCACTTTAATGTGCCTCCTCAAAATAACATTTGGCCTTTTTTTAGTTATCTACTCTTACACCTTCAACAAAGACACGGATTTGCTTTACTTCTAAGCCAAGCATATCTTTAACTTTGTATTTTACGGTGCTCATAAGGTTTTCTGTAACTGCTGATATTTTTGTTCCATACTCTACAATAATGCGGAACTCAATATTCACTTTACCGTCACCTACTACTTGAACAGCAATACCTTTTGTTAAGTTTTCCTTTTTTAGGAGTTGCACAATATCATCTTTTACATTTCTTGCAGCCATACCTACAATACCATAACACTCTGTAGCAGTCATACCGCTGATTTGTGCAATTACTTCTTCACTAATTGTAATTGTACCATACTCATTAGAAAATTTGCCGCCCATAACTTACCTCCTTATATTGTTGAAAAATTTATTTTATCATGTATAATGAATTTCCTTTTAATTCATATTATAACATAAAAGTATCTCATAAAGAAAGTCCCTAATTATGTTGTATTTCCAAGTGTTTTTACATTTATTAAAAGAAATATCCTGTTATAGCTTGAAATATCTCTTATTATCTGTTAAAATATCATTTGTTATGTCACGGATTTCAAGTTAAGGAGGTGTTTACTGTGGCAAAATGCGAAATATGTTCAAAAGACGTTCACTTTGGAATTAAAGTGAGTCACTCTCATAGAAGATCAAACAAAATGTGGAAAGCGAACGTAAAGAAAGTTAGAATTGCACAGAATGGTGCTGTTAAATCTATGAACGTGTGTACACGTTGTTTACGTTCTAATTTAGTTACTCGTGCTTAATTAGATTATTTAAATACGTATTAAACTAAAAAGCCAACATGTTCTCGGACATGTTGGCTTTTTCCTTTTTCTTATCCTTTATAAAACTTCCCTACTACTTTACCTAACCATTTTGGGAGCTTAATCACATATATTTTCATAACCCACCTCCGTTATTATTATCCACATACAAGTATATATCCTAATAAAATAAAAATAGCAGCTGTTGTCATAATCCATCCTAATGCAGGTACGACTAAGGCTAGGATCATGCCACAGCCTATGCAAAACACCGAAAGGCCTAATACTCTTTTTTTCATAGACATACCCTGCTTCCATTTATTTGCTATATAACCATGGTATGCCAGACAAAAAAAAATGAGCCTGTCAGACTCATTTTTTTAATCCTTTGTTTGGAAGACGAGAAGAAGGCCTTTTTCAAGCTCTATTT
>JBOGBZ010000139.1:0-21049 GCA_051656485.1 Cellulosilyticaceae bacterium | reverse complement strand
TAAACCAAATTTTTTAGGAGGAACTCAAGATGGCAAAAAAAATGATGACAATTGATGGAAATACTGCGGCGTCTTATGTGGCATATGCATTTACAGATGTAGCGGCTATCTATCCTATTACACCATCATCAAACATGGCGGAAGTCGTTGATGAATGGGCAGCACAAGGAAGAAAGAACATATTTGGACAAACTGTAAGCGTTGTTGAAATGCAATCAGAAGCAGGGGCTGCTGGAACATTCCATGGCTCACTTCAAGCAGGAGCACTAACAACTACATTTACAGCATCACAAGGTTTACTACTTATGATTCCAAACATGTACAAAGTAGCAGGGGAACTCCTCCCAGGGGTATTCCATGTCAGTGCACGTGCATTAGCTGCACAAGCATTATCTATCTTTGGAGATCATCAAGACGTAATGGCAGCTAGACAAACAGGCTGTGCACTTCTTGCATCAGGTTCAGTACAAGAAGTAGCAGACTTAGCGCCAATAGCACATTTAGCAGCACTTAAAGGCTCACTTCCATTTGTACACTTCTTCGATGGTTTCAGAACATCACATGAAATCCAAAAAGTTGAAGTACTCGATTATGATGATTATGCAAAACTTGTTGACCAAGATGCTCTTACAGCATATAGACAAAAAGCGTTATCACCAGAGCATCCTGTAACACGTGGTACTGCACAAAATCCAGACATATACTTCCAAACAAGAGAGGCTTCAAACAAATATTACGAAGCACTTCCAGAAATTGTAGAAGGCTATATGAAAGAAATCAATGCATTAACAGGCAGAAGCTACGGCCTATTTAATTATTATGGCCATGAAGAAGCAGAATATGTACTTGTAGCAATGGGGTCAGTTACAGAAACAGTTGAAGAAACAATTGACTACTTAAACGCACAAGGCGGCAAATATGGACTTGTAAAAGTACATTTATTTAGACCATTCTCAACAGAGCATCTTTTAGCAACTATTCCAGCATCAGCTAAGAAAATCTGTGTAATGGATCGTACAAAAGAGCCAGGTGCATTAGGCGAACCACTATACTTAGATGTATGTTCAGCATTCTATGGCAAAGAAGTACAACCAGAAATCATCGGTGGACGTTATGGTCTTGGATCAAAAGACGTTAGACCATCAGATATCAAAGCTATTTTTGATAACTTAACAGCAGAAGCACCAAAGAACCATTTTACAGTAGGTATCGTTGATGATGTGACGAACACTTCTATCGAAGTAGATAGTGACCTTAAGATCACACAACCAGGTACAGTACGTTGTAAATTCTGGGGATTAGGCTCAGATGGTACAGTAGGTGCTAATAAACAAGCTATCAAAATTATCGGTGACCATACAAACAAATACGCTCAAGCGTATTTCGCATACGATTCAAAGAAATCAGGCGGTATTACAATGTCTCACTTAAGATTCGGAGACAAGCCAATCCGTTCAACATACCTTATTGACGAAGCTGATTACATCGCTTGTCATAAGCAAAGCTATGTCAATCAATACGACATCCTTAAAGGCCTTAAAAAAGGTGGTACATTCGTACTTAACTCTGGATGGAATTTAGAAGAATTAGAAGCAAACTTACCAGCAGCTATGAAGCGTTTCATTGCTAAGAACGACATTAAGTTCTACACAGTAGATGCGACAGGTATTGCAGTAGAAATCGGTCTTGGTACACGTATCAACATGATCATGCAATCTGCATTCTTCAAACTTGCGAATATTATTCCAGTAGAAGAAGCGACAGAGTACCTTAAAACTTCTATCAAAAAAGCTTACGGTAAAAAAGGTGAAAAAGTTCTAGAGATGAACTACAAAGCAGTAGAAAAAGGTCAAAATGCTATCGTAGCAGTAGAAGTACCAGCTACATGGGCAGAAGCTGAAGATGCAGAAGCAGCAGCTAGCAATAAACCAGCATTCATTACTGATATTGTAGAAGTAATCAATAGACAAGAAGGTGATAACCTTCCAGTAAGTGCCTTCAATGGTAGAGAAGATGGTACATTCCCAGCTGGTACAGCTGCATACGAGAAGCGTGGTATTGCAGTAGATATCCCTGAATGGCAATTAGACAAGTGTATCCAATGTAACCAATGTGCATACGTTTGTCCACATGCATGTATCCGTCCAGTTCTTGTAAACGAAGAAGAGATGACAAATGCACCAGAAAGCTTCGCAGCTAAGAAAGCAATCGGTAAAGCATTTGAAGGTCTTCAATACAGAATGCAAGTAAGTCCATTTGACTGTACAGGTTGTGGAAACTGTGCTGATATCTGTCCAGCTAAAGAAAAAGCACTTATCATGAAACCACTTGATACACAAGTGCCAGCTGAATCAGATAACTGGGATTACTCAGTAAATGAAGTAAGCTACAAAGGTGATTTAGTAGCTGGAACAACAGTTAAAGATAGCCAATTCAAAACACCACTTATCGAGTTCTCAGGAGCTTGTGCTGGTTGTGGAGAGACACCATATATTAAACTTGTAACACAACTCTTTGGTGATCGTATGATGATTGCAAATGCAACAGGATGTTCATCAATCTGGGGTGGTTCTGCACCAAGTACACCATACTGTACAAATCATGAAGGACAAGGTCCAGCTTGGGCAAACTCATTATTCGAAGATAATGCTGAATACGGATACGGTATGGCATTAGCTGGTAGACAAATGAGAAACAAACTTGAAGATGCAATGACAGCACTTCTTGAAATGCCAATTGCTGAAGAAGCAAAAGAAGCATTCAAAGCATGGATCGCATCAAAAGAAGACGGTGTAACAACACGTGCGACAAGCCAAGCTGTAAGAGATGTCCTTGAGACATTACAAGTAGAAGGCGAAGCAGCAGCACTTGTACAAGACATCAAAGATCGTAGCGATTACCTTGTGAAGCGTTCACAATGGATTCTTGGTGGAGATGGATGGGCATACGACATCGGTTACGGTGGTCTTGACCATGTAATGGCATCAGGTGAAAATGTAAACGTACTTGTATTCGATACAGAGATTTACTCAAATACAGGTGGTCAATCTTCTAAAGCTACACCAGCAGCTGCTATCGCAAAATTCGCAGCATCTGGTAAGAAAGCTAGAAAGAAAGACCTTGGTATGATGATGATGTCTTATGGTAATGTATACGTAGCACAAGTAGCTATGGGTGCAGATAAGAACCAACTTATCAAAGCTATCATTGAAGCTGAAAGATATGATGGACCATCTATCATTATCGCTTACGCACCATGTATTAGCCATGGTCTTAAGTGTGGAATGGGTCAAAGTGTAAAAAATATGGATGACGCTGTTAAGTCAGGATACTGGCATTTATACAGATACAACCCAGACATGATCGATGATGGCAAAAATCCATTTAGCTTAGATTCAAAAGAGCCAACAGAAAGCTTTAGAGATTTCATCATGGCTCAAGTTAGATACTCATCACTTGCAAAACAATTCCCAGAGCAAAGCGAAGTATTATTTGCAAAAGCTGAAGCAGATGCGAAGTACCGCTACGAAAGCTACAAGCGTCTTGCAAGCAACTAATAAATACAATGAAAGGGCAACTACGGTTGCCCTTTTTTTGTGGTTATTTTACTTTGACACCTACGATTTTATTGCCGCGAGGAGCTACAACGATATGATCTTTATAGAAGACAGGAGAAGCTTCGATATTACTGCCAAGGTTAATGCTATGAAGTGTCTCACCCGTCTTACCATTTAGAAGAAACATATTACCTACCGAATCACATTGGATTAGGTAAGCTTTACCGTTTGCGTCATAGAAAGCGAGAGGTGAGGACCACATATAATGTTTCATGGGCTTAGACCATACAGTCTCACCAGTCGTTTTATCAAGGGCAACCATAAGGCCAGCACCCATTGACTGATATCTAGCGATAGAAAAGATGACGAGGTTATCGATCTCGCCTTGACCAATGACACTAGTAGCCAGTAAACCGCCATTCACAGCTTTTTCACCAATGATAGACTTACAAGGGTATTTCTTCTCCCAGATAATTTGACCTGTGAGGCCATGGATCTTACGGAGGGTACATGTGCCACTAGTGCCTTGCATATCTACTTCATTACCAGTATAGACATAGGGGATATCATTCTCTACAGAAACAGTAATGGTAGCATCCGTATCATCTCCAGAATTAATAAGCCATACAGGTGTCAGCGTAGATAGATTCACACATTGGATATGGCCACTATTATCTGCAAAGTAAACTAAATTTTTGTAGACAGAAGGGGAACTTTCGATACCGTATTTATTTGTCCCCTTAATTTGATATTTGTATTTGTAGATTTCCGGGGAAATGGTCATTTTTTTGTCTACACGGTTCAGACGGCTATTAAGCTTGATTAAGTATAAAAGGCCATTTTCACCAGCTTGAATGAGTGTGTCAGTCTGTGGGTCTATCAGGGCACCAGCATCAAAAGCACCCCACCCACGAGAAGCCACTTTATCGATACCATTGACGCGGTGAAGTCTTGTACCATCTGTAAGGCTATAAATATTAAGACCAATAGAACCATTTTCAGGGATGCCTTCTCCGACGTAAAGGAGTGGAAGACCTCTAGGATCTATGGAAACACTACCTTTGATAGGATTATCGACATGAATAGATGGTCTTGAAGGCTTACCTGTTTCTAAATCTAAGAAGTAAACATAGCCAGCAAGTGAGCCATAGATTACTTCTACAAACTCATCTTTAGCTTTAAATTCAGGATAGATATTCATAAGTTGTCTGATGTCGTAAGGCCAGTTCATAATGACGGGTTGGCCTGTCCAGCCAGCACCACCACCCCAACTACTGGAGTGAGTCTTAAACTCCCATGCCTTCTGCAAGGTTTGTGATTGCGTATTGGTGGTACCAAAGTTTGCAGCATCTCTCGCATGATTGCCTCTAAAAGTAGGGATGCCTTCAATCATCATATAAGGTTCTTTGAAGGTGATGGGAGAACTAAAGCTAGAAATAGGTACGTTATCTTTATAAATACTAGAAGTAAGCCTACCATTAATAGAAGAGGGTGGATTGACATAGTCACTAGCAAAAAGAGAATTACTCAAAAGAAAAAAGCTTAAAAAAGATAAAAAAAGAATAGACCATTTGTTTTTAGTCATGTAGAAACCTCCTAAGTAATAAAAACATATAGTCTATTTATATTGGTACAAGTTCTTAATCAGAACTTCCGCTGATCATTTTTGTGAGTTGAATAAGTGCCATGGAGAGGTTCGTATGCTTGGGATAAGCGAGATAGATACCTTTCCAATGTGGATAAAATTTTTCTTTATAACGGCGTAGGCCTTTAAAACTATAGATTTTATTGCCGTAGTTGTAGATGTATTTAACGATTTTTTCTTTTGTAGGGGAGAATTGTGTATACCCTACATTAGAAAGAGGTGCTTTACCGAGTACGAACTTCTCATAGCCTTCGTCAATGGCCCATTCGATAAGACCGATGAAGAGTGCATCCATCGTACCATTAGGTGGATTAGGGAGCAGGCGCATGAGGTCGATAGAGACTGTTTTTTCACAGTACATAGGCATGATGGTGACAAAAGCGATGATTTCGTCATCTTGCTTTACGATACCAACAGGTGCTAAGTTGATGTAAGCCTCATCAAAGGAACCTAGTGAGAATTCTTTTTCACGACGTCCTTCTAGCCATAGATCAGAAAGTGCCTTGAGGCGATCCATAGTGACGGCATCAATAGGATTTTGAAGGAGTTCAAAAGTAAGTTCACCACGTAGCATCTTATTTTTGATGGTACGAAGTGCAGCACCTTTTTTACCTACGAGGGTAAATTCGCTAAGGTTCATCGTCGCTTCTTCACCGAGTTTTAAAAACTTAAAGCCATTCTCATGATAGATAGGTAAGAAGTCTTCATTAATCTCATAAAAGATAGGTGTCATATGATACTGATCTGCAAAAAGTCTAAAGGCGTTAATGGCATCTTTGAAGAGTGTTACCTCGCCGATAGGGTCACCCAGTACGATGAGTTTGTCTTTATGAGGTCTAAAGGCAATGAGCACTTGGTCATCCATACTATAGAAGAGACTTTTATCTTTTAAGAAGATAAGGTGTGTCATAGAGTTACCTGTATAAGTAGCTAAAAACTTTTTTAGTTTTTCTAAATCTTCCTCAGTAGTCGATGCAAAGGTAGCATGCTTAGCTGAAAGCAGTGTTAAAAGGATACTTGCAGCGATGATGAAGAAGATAAGTGTACCTAATTCAAGATAGGTATACAGCGTAGGTTTGGTAGATGAAAGTAAAGTATAGGAGGGGCTTAAAAAACGTAGTGCACATACAAATACGATACTAGATAAAATCACGAGTCCTAAAGAATAAATAAAACTACCTAAGGTGAGCTTTGTAGACATACGATAAAACGCATGCTTCGTTGGGCGAAGTGCCCATGCAGTCAGGAGTAACATAAAGGCTATTTCTATATTAAAGTCCTTAAGAAGGGCAAAGACTGCACCAATAAAAAGAACGCATAAAGTCGTATAATAAGAAGCAATGACTTTATCCCATATACCTTTTGAAAGTACCACTAATAAAATCCCTATACCCAATGTAAGGATGCGAGAAAAATGAACAATACCAAGTGGCAATGTAGAAGCAATCAATGCTAAACGGTGACGGTCCCCAGGTAGACTTGCTGATAAAATAAGTACCCAACCACTAAAGAAGATAAGGGCAGCTAAAGCCTTAATACTAATGGTTGTAAGAAAGTGCTTCTGTGTATCCGTAAGTTTATGGAAGTGAGAAGTACTACTAGTACGTGAAAGCACAACCATTGTAATAAACCATGGGATGATATAGTAAAACATTCTAAAGATCACTAATGGTAGGACCGTTACTTGAAGAGGAATACCAATAACAAGACATCCATAGATAACACCTAGTTCAAATATACCAAAGCCCGCTGGTATGAGTAAGGTGTTAGCAACAATCATAGCACAGCCAAATATAAAGAGTACTTTTAAATAAGGTAAATCCGGTGTAAAGTGTGAAAAGATATAGGTGAAGAAGAAAGCAGCAGCTAACCACTTAATCATAAAACTTATGATAAGCTTCACACGTGTAAGTATATTTAACTTAAAGCTTTTCGGTAAACTTTTAAGGTCACCTATAAGAAAGAGGTCCTTTACCTTACTGATAAGCGATGCCTTCTTTGGTTCGATACCTTCGAATTTATAAAGGAGATAGCGTAAGCCTCCGCGACGTTTTGCTTGCTCTTCGGCAAAGATAAGAGGTACATCAGCTAGCCAAGATATCTTGAAGATTTTACTTGGGGTAATCTTTAAGTGAAAATCATGACATAAAATGAAGTCATAAAGGGTGGTAGCAGATACCGCTATGAGCCCTAAGATAAAGTAAAGAACGGCATAATAAATAGGTTGCTGATAAAGTGTATCCAGTGCAAGTGAAAGATTAAAGGAAGTATGCCGATGGATAATACCAACTAAGAGCAAAGTGATCACAATCATCCATAGGGTATATTTACACAAGGTGAGCTTGTGCTGTTTACATTTAGTAAGAATTTCATTTTTAGACAAAGTGCTGTCCTCCTATATAGTGAATATGCTTGAATATCGAGCATATATAAAATAGCATCCTTTATTATATATGATTTAAGAGCATTTGTTTAGTAAAAGCAAGGTTTTTTAAAATAAAGTTTCTGGATAATATTTGTATTACGTGAAAAAGAATATAAAATTTTTCAAATGATAGCATGCAATGAGGTGTAATAAATTACCACTCATTATAAAGTATAGTAAAAGGTGAGGATACGATACTAAGAGTGAGGTGATAATGATGGAAACAAACAACAAAGACCAAGAGGCACTCACAAACTTATTAGCTCAAAATGCAAATGCTATCGTATCTGAAGGTGGTGCAGGAGCTAAGAGTATCACAAAAGTGGTTAAGCACGACCAAGAAGTCGTAGGCTATGAATTATCAGATGGTAGCCGCGTATCGATGGAACAAGCTATACAGATGGCATCAGCGAATGAACTTGAGCACGTGGGTGTATCCACATCTAAAAAAGGACAACCTTACATTCGTTCATTAGCAGATGGCGATGAAACCAACAATCTAAGTAATCTACCTATTATTGTAGAGTAATACCGTAAACGATGAGGATAAAGTAATGAACAGAAGCTAGCCTAGAAGAAAGAGGGCTAGCTTCTGTTTTTTTCATATTAGACAGGCATTGGAGAATAAAATAATACAATAATACAAAACAAGTATAGAAGGATGTGGTAGAGTGGCAAAGGAAAATAAACTTACTACAGATGTGGGGATGGCAGTTAATAGTGACCAAGCTTCACTGACAACGGGCAAGAAAGTAGGCTATACAGTACTAGGAGATGCTTATCTGCAAGAAAAGTTAGCACACTTTAATAGAGAGCGTATACCAGAGCGAGTCGTTCATGCAAAAGGTGCAGGTGCTTATGGTTACTTCGAGGTGACCAACGACTTATCAAAGTATACGAAAGCCAAATTTCTAAATAAAGTAGGGAAAAAGACAGATATGTTTGCGAGGTTCTCTACTGTAGGTGGTGAGAAAGGGTCTGCGGATACTGCCAGAGATCCGAGAGGATTTGCTTTGAAATTTTACACAGAGGATGGAAACTATGATTTAGTCGGTAATAATACCCCTATATTTTTTATAAGGGATGCACTTAAGTTTCCAGATTTTATCCATACCCAAAAAAGAAACCCAGATAATAACTTAAAGGACCCCAATATGTTTTGGGACTTTTTATCGTTGACCCCGGAGTCCTTGCATCAGGTCATGAGACTTTTCTCAGACCTTGGTACACCTAAGGGGCATCGCCATATGAATGGTTTTGGTAGTCACACATTTATGTGGTATAACGAAGCAGGCGAGCCTACATGGGTGAAGTATCACTTCCTTACGGATCAAGGCATTGAGAATTTTACAGGGCCAGAAGCAGAAGCGTTAGCTGGAACGGACCCAGATTATTCGACCAGAGACTTATATGAAGCGATTGAGAGAGGGGATTATCCTTCATGGAGTGTTTATGTACAGATGATGACACCTGAGCAAGCGAAGACTTATAAGATTGATCCTTTTGATGTGACAAAGACATGGTATGAAGAAGACTTCCCACTCATTCCACTAGGCAAAATGGTGCTTAACCGTAATCCAGAGAATTTCTTTGCGGAAGTGGAGCAGGCTGCTTTTGCACCGAACCATTTCGTGCCAGGTATATGGGCATCACCAGATAAGCTTTTGCAAGGTAGACTGATGGCTTATCAAGATGCACATCGTTATAGACTTGGGGCAAATAATGCACAGATTCCAGTCAATGAAGCGAAGCACGCGAAGGTTTATACGACCCAAAGAGATGGCTTCATGCAAGTGAATGGCAATATGGCAGGGGAGCCTAATTATTATCCCAATACATTTAGTGAGGTAGGCGTCACACCAGAGGCGGCACCACCACCTATTCCAGTAATGGGAGAGATAGAAAGACATGTGATTGAATCGAGTGACATTGATTATGTGCAACCAGGTGAGTTTTACCGCGATCAATTAGACAAAGAAGGAAAGGCGCACTTTATCTATAATGTAGTTCAGAGCTTAGGCAAGGCGGATAAGGCACTTCAATATAGGCAAACGGCTTTGTTTAATAAAGCAGATGCAGAAATGGGAATGCTTATCGCTAACTTCTTAAATTTAGATATGGAAATAGTGGATAGCTTATCTGAAATGACACAAGAAGAACGCGTAAAGGCTACAATGCCAGGAATGATGGATTGACAAACAATTCTGCGAATACTATGATGAAAGGCATAAAGGAAAAGTAACCTTTCAAGATAGGGAAAGAAATGAAAGTTGGACAGAAGAAAGAAGGATAATAGAGAAGTGTGAAAAACCATGTTTTTAATGACATGGTTTTTTTGTGTAAAATATTTTCAGAAAAATGTTGACTATTTAAAAAATGGACACTATAATCTTTACTAAGATGATAGGAATTAAGTAAATTATTTTAAAGGGGGAAATACCATGAGTAAGATAGCAAAGAATTTAGTAGAGTTAATAGGCAACACACCATTATTAGAAGTACAAAATTATAGTCAATCAAAAGGACTAGAAGCTATGATTCTTGTGAAATTAGAGAGCTTCAATCCACTTTCTTCAGTTAAGGACCGTATCGGTGCGGCTATGATAGAAGATGCAGAAGCAAGGGGGGGGCTCAAGGAAGGCAGCATCATTGTAGAACCTACAAGTGGCAATACAGGAATAGGTCTTGCAGCGGTAGCAACGGCTAAAGGGTATAAGATTATCCTTACGATGCCAGAGACAATGAGCGTAGAGAGACGTAATCTCCTTAAGGCATTAGGTGCTGAGATCGTACTAACAGAAGGGGCCAAAGGTATGAAGGGCGCCATAGCAAAGGCAGAGGAATTAGTAGCATCTATGCCAAATGCTTTTATGCCAGGGCAGTTCGATAACCCAGCAAATCCAGAAGTACATCGCAAGACGACAGCTCAGGAAATCATACGAGATACAGATGGTAAGGTGGACATTTATGTAGGTGGCATTGGTACTGGAGGAACAATTACAGGTGTAGGGGAAGTACTAAAGGCTTATAACCCAGCCATTCAAATAGTAGGGATAGAGCCTGAAGCATCACCTGTATTAACGAAAGGTGTGGCAGGACCACACAAGATTCAAGGGATAGGGGCAGGATTTAAGCCAAGCATTCTTAATACAGCTATTCTAGATGAGATTTTCACAGTTCCTAATGAGGCAGCATTCCTAGGGGCAAAAGAGTTAGCCAAGACAGAAGGTGTGCTTGTAGGTATATCTTCAGGCGCAGCGCTTTATGCAGCGACAGAGTTAGCGAAGAGACCTGAAAATAAAGGGAAGACCATCGTAGCGTTACTACCTGATACAGGGGAGCGTTACTTATCGACAGGACTTTTCGAGTAGGAGGTATGGATGAAAATCTCAACAAAGGGGCGATATGCAGTGGAGGCGTTATTGTATATGGCTTTACACAAGGGTGAAAAATGGAATGTGAAGATTGTGGCAGAGGCCATAGGTGTCACAGAACGCTATTTAGAGCAAATCTTTCATTTGTTAAAAAAAGCAGAAATTCTTGAAACTATTAGAGGGCCTAAGGGTGGGTATATGATTAAAGGCCCATTAGAGGATCTTAAGGTAGGGCAAATCATAAGAGCCGTGGAGGGAGAAATTATTCCTGTACCATGTGTACACTGTCAAGATGCATGTACCTGTGATATCAAGGATATCTGTGCGACGAGAGAGCTTTGGTGTAAGTTATTAGTAGCAATCACAGAAGTAATTGATGGAATGACGTTACAAGACTTGGTGAAGAAATATATAATAGCACAAGCAGTAGAAGGAGAGGTGTAAGGTGAAGATTTCAACAAAGGGTAGGTATGGCCTTAGAACCTTAATCGACTTGGCAGTTCATGAAGATGAAGCACCTATATCCCTAGCGATTATTGCTGAAAGACAAGGCATTTCGATGAATTATTTAGAGCAGGTATTTGCCATTTTAAAAAGAGCAAGTTTAGTAAAAAGTATTAAGGGGGCACAGGGGGGATATAAACTTCTGTGCAACCCAAAGGAGATACAAATCAAAGAAATCTTGACATTACTAGAAGGTGATCTAAGCATCGTGGAGTACGATGACAAGAGAGAAGAGGAGACACTTCTTCAAAAGTGTATACGAGAAGCACTGTGGGAGCAGATAGACGTAGCAGTAGATCGTATACTGGGAACGCTGACACTTCAAGATATGATCGAAGAGTATCAGACATTAAAAAATGGATGTACATCAAAGCTTTATACTATAGAATTTTAAGGAGGCTATCATAATGGAAAGAAAATTTAAATTTGAAACACTACAAGTACATGCAGGGCAAGAGGTCGATCCAACGACGGGATCAAGAGCAGTACCTATTTATCAAACCACATCTTATGTATTTAATGATACAAATCAAGCAGAAGCGCGGTTTGCCCTTAAAGATGCAGGGAATATTTATACCCGACTTACGAATCCGACGACGGCTGTATTTGAAGAAAGAATGGCAGCTTTAGAAGGGGGCGTAGGGGCACTAGCAGTAGCATCAGGTTCAGCAGCCATTACTTATGCTATTCTTAATGTAGCAGGTGTTGGCGATGAGATTGTGGCAGCATCCACACTTTATGGGGGTACATACAATCTCTTAGGAAAGACACTTCCAAAGTTAGGGGTTAAAACGGTGTTTGTGGATCCAGAGGTTATAGAGAATTTTGAAACGGCTATTACAGAGCATACGAAGGCTTTGTATATCGAATCATTAGGTAATCCAAGTATTAATATTATAGACATTGAAAAGGTAGCAGAGATCGCACATAAACATGGTATTCCTTTGATTGTGGATAATACTTTTGCTACACCATACTTACTTAGACCAATCGAATATGGTGCGGATATCGTGGTACATTCAGCAACTAAGTTCATAGGAGGCCATGGTACGACCATTGGTGGTGTGGTCATAGATAGTGGTAAGTTTGATTGGGCAGCAAGTGGAAAATTCCCAGAGTTTACAATGCCAGATGAGAGCTATCATGGTATTTGCTATACAAAAGACATCGGAAGTGCCGCGTATATTATGAAGATGCGTGCACAGCTTTTAAGAGATACAGGTGCTTGTCTAAGTCCATTCAATGCATTCCAGCTTTTACAAGGGTTAGAGACGTTGTCACTTAGAGTGGAAAGACATGTGGAGAATGCAAAGAAAGTAGCTGAATTCCTAGAAAACCATCCTAAAGTAACATGGGTACACTATCCAGCTTTAGCAAGCAATAAATATTATGAACTGGCTAAGAAGTATTTTCCAAAAGGGCCAGGTGCTATCTTCTCTTTTGGTGTAGAAGGTGGGGGTGAAGCAGCCAAAGGGGTCATTGACCGTCTAGAAGTTTTCTCACAGCTAGCTAATGTAGCGGATGCAAAATCCTTAGTAATCCATCCAGCAAGTACGACACATCAGCAACTTTCAGAGGAAGCACAAATAAAGGCAGGGGTTAAACCAGAGCTTATAAGACTTTCAATAGGAATAGAAAATGTAGATGACCTCATTGAAGATTTAACGATTGCATTACAATAAGAAAGATTACCAACTAAGAAACGTAGATGACCTACTTTCGAGGTTGGTAATCTTTTTATTCTATGTTAAAATAAAAGCAATGAATAGAGACAAGCAACTAGAGGATAGGGGGTGTAGCAGTGAGACATTGGGTAACCAAAGGAAAACAAGAAGTATTTGGCATCGGAACTTTAAGAAGTAATGCCTATGTAGTAAAAAATGGAGATCAGTATTTGCTCATAGATACAGGTGTTAAGGCGAGTTTTTGTAAGCTCAAACTTGTGATGGACCGATTAGGCATTAACGAACATAATCTTAAAGCACTTATATTAACACATACGCACTATGACCATGTAGGGAATGCTCACTTGTTTAAGGAACTCTACAACACCCAAATCATTGTGCATGAAAGAGAAAGTACTTTTCTAGAAGAGGGAAATAATCCGGAGATAAGAGGAAGTCTTTATGTGACAAAGCTCCTTGAACGCGGTATTAACAAAGGGATGAAGCACCTAAGAAAATATACCGGAGTGGAGAAGGATATCATCGTGAAGGATTATTATCCACTTGCACACTTAGGCTTTGATGGGGTCATTATCCATACACCAGGGCATACCATTGGCTCTATAAGTGTCGTATTAGAAAATGAAATTGCGATCGTAGGGGACACGATGTTTGGGATTTTGAGGGGGTCAGTGTACCCACCTTATGCCATGGATGTAGGTGTTTTATTAAACAGTTGGAAAAGACTGCTGGATATGGGATGCCAAGTGTTCTTACCAGGGCATGGGATGATGAATACGACTAAATGTGTGGAGAATACATACAAGAAATTGACCCGAAAATTAGCACATACGAGACAAGAGAGTACAGCTGATAGTGAGTAAAGTATAGGCAAACAAAATACGGACAGTATTGATAAGCTAAGCGTATAGGACATATAAATAAAAAGTGGAAATAATAAAAAAATGAAAAGGGGAAATGCAATGCGTTATAAAATTTTTGGGAATGATTTACCAGCAGTATCTATTTTATTAAATAGGAATGAAAGCATTTATACACAATCAGGCGGTATGGCATGGATGGACAGTGGAATTGATATGGATACCAATATGAAGGGGGGACTCTTTAAAGGAATTGGGCGTATGTTTGCAGGGGAATCATTATTTATGGCGACATATACCTCTAGAAAAGAAGACGCTGAGATTGTATTTGCATCTACTTTTCCAGGGAAGATTGTAGACTTACAGATAGGTAATGGACGTGAAATCATCGCACAAAAAGATGCATTTTTATGTGGGGAACAAGGGATTGAACTTAATGTAGAGTTCACCAAGCGTTTTTCGGCAGGTCTTTTTGGTGGTGAAGGTTTTATTCTTCAACGTATCAGTGGTCAAGGCACAGTCTTTCTAGAAGTGGCAGGAAGTGTGGTTGAACGTGAGCTTGCACCGGGAGAAGTTATAAAAGTAGATACAGGTAATGTGGTAGCATTTGAACGTGGTGTGCGTTATGAGATAGAGACTGTAAAAGGCTTCAAAAATATCTTTTTTGGAGGCGAGGGACTTTTCCTCACACGTCTTACAGGACCAGGAAAGGTATGGCTACAAACCATTACAATGCAAAACTTTGCAAATCGTATTATACCTTTTATGCCAGTATCAAACGGGAACTAATCATTCCCGTTTTTTCTTTACACAAGGGTGACTGAAAATTTAGTTATTATAATAGGTGGATAGAGATGACAGGGGAGTTGTAAAAAATGATATTGGGAATGTACTTAGTCATAGCGTTGTTTTGGATGGAAAGTATTCTGAGATGGGGGACGTTAAAGACAATAGGAGGAGTAGGTATTTTTTATTCCTTTTTATTTGCTTTGCCTATTGCACTTCTTATATACAGTGTGACCAGTTTTACGAAGGGGAAGAAAGCATATGTGATTAGTGGCTTGTTTATGATCGTATCAGCTACTTTATATGCATCTCAGTTAGTATACTACGATATTTTTGAGCGATTCTATACGGTGTATTCGGCAGGGAATGCCATGCAGATTATGAGCTTTTGGAAAGATGCATTAGGAGGTATCCTGAAAAACTTTCCGTTTATTGTACTGCTTTATGTACCAGCCGTATTGTTTATCGTAGCAGGACGAAAAAAAGCATCGTGGAAAACGAGGAAGCTAGAAAAAGTAGTGGGGGTTATAGGCATCATGGGGGCTTATATGCTTGGAGTTGGATGCTTGCAGTTAGGTGCTACTGTAGAAGACTCACCGTATCAATTGTATTATAAACAAAGAAACTTCATTGGTTCGGTGGAAAAGCTAGGGCTTATGACGACTATGCGTCTAGATCTTCAGCGAATGATTACAGGATGGGAACCTACTTTGTATGAAGAAGAAGTAGCCATAGAAGTAGCCAGGAAAGAAGAGATACATACCCCAACCCTAGAAAAGCCGACAGAAGAAAAAGTGGATGAAGAAAGTGTAGAGGAAGCAGTAAAGGAAGCACGCCCTCAGGTACTACCTATCGACTTTGAAAGTCTTATCCAAAGCGCTACCAATGAGACCCATAAAAAAATGCATCAGTATTTTAAGGAGCAAGAGCCTACGACGACTAACGACTATACAGGAAAGTATGAAGGGTATAACCTCATTTTCCTAACAGCCGAGGCCTTCTCACCTTATGCAGTAGATGAAAGACTGACGCCTACTTTGTATAAGATGGTGCACGAGGGGTATTATTTTAAGAATTTCTATAATCCTTTGTGGGAAGTAAGTACGTCAGATGGCGAGTATGTGGCGTGTACAGGGCTTATACCTAAGAGTGGGGTATGGAGCTTTTATGAATCTGGAGACAACTATATGCCATTTGTCATGGGGAACCAACTTCAAAATAAGGGGTATATGACGAAGGCGTATCATAACCATACCTATGATTATTATAAAAGACACATTTCTCATCCTAATATGGGTTATGACTATAAAGGACTGGGAAGTGGCTTAGAAGTGAAGAAAACATGGCCTGAGTCGGATTTGGAAATGATGGAGAAGACTATAGAAGAGTATGTAGGTGCTGAGCCTTTTCATGCCTACTATATGACTGTGAGTGGCCATATGAATTATACGTTTACTGGAAATTCCATGTCTTATAAGAATCGGGATTTGGTGAAAGACTTGCCTTATTCCGAAGCAGGTAAAGCGTATATAGCGTGCCAGATAGAGCTTGATCGTGCCCTTGAGTATCTACTTCGATCCTTAGAGGAAAAAGGTGTACTAGATAAGACCCTTATTGCATTAAGTGCGGACCATTATCCTTATGGGTTAGAACAAGATGAGATAGAGGAATTAGCAGGCAAAGACGTAGAGGAGAACTTTGAGCTTTATAAAAGTCCATTTATTCTTTATACACCTCAGATGGAACCCATAGTTATTGAAAAACCTTGTTCGAGTTTAGATGTATTACCTACACTTTCAAATTTGATGGGGGTTGCATATGACTCAAGGTTACTTATGGGACGTGATATTTTCAGTGAAGAAAGCCCATTGGTGATGTTTTATAACAAAAGTTTCATAACGGATAAAGGGTACTACGATTCACGGACAAAGACGTTTACCACAACCGTTAATGAAGCGGTGTCAGCAGACTATGTACAGCAAAAAATAAAGGAAGTGGCGAATAAATTTTATTACTCAGCAAAAATACTAGAAGAAGATTATTATGGTGTACTTTTAGATCCTGAGTATGAATAGGTAAAAAAAAAGGATAAGCACCCCTATTGCAAAAGTAAGGGGGTTCAACTATAATAAAGGCATAATTAAATAAAAAAGTAACAAATTCTTCGGGGCAGGGTGAAATTCCCGACCGGCGGTGATAGTCCGCGAGTGTCTTATGCAAATAGGATACTGATTTGGTGAAATTCCAAAACCGACAGTAAAGTCTGGATGGTAGAAGAGGTGCAGATTGTATATATTTTTTTTGCTATGCATAAAATATGCAATAATACTTGATGATATCAATGTAGCAACCCGAACGTAAGAATGGGTTGCTTTTTTAATACCCAAGGAGGCATAGATTATGCAAAATGAAAACAAATTATTAAGTACCCAAAATCTTATCAAAATGGCTTTTTTAAGTGCTATTGCAGTGATCCTGATGCAGTTTGCAGCTATCAAAGTACCAGCACTTTTCCCAAGCTTTCTAGAGATTGATTTAAGTGAGACACCAGCGCTTATCGCTATCTTGACCATCAATCCATGGGCAGGGATGGTAGTCGTTGTGCTTAAAAACATTCTTAAAGCACTTTTATTTGGAAGTAGCACAGGTTATGTAGGCGAGCTTGCGAACTTACTTATCTCTATCGGTTACATACTTCCACTGACTTTCATCGCTAGAAAGAAGAAAGACATGAAGCGTGTAACAATCGGTATCGTACTAGGAATTGTAGGGATTTCAGTAGTAGGTGCAGTGGTGAACTACTTTATCACTATTCCACTTTATGCAAAGGTATTTATGCCAATGGAGACAATCATTGGGATGGGGAATGCCATCAACCCAGCTATTGTAGACCTTGAGACATTTATTCTCTTTGCTATCACACCATTTAATATTTTAAAAGGAACCATCGTAGCTGCAGCAAGTGTAGCGTTTATCAAGGCGGTATACCCAATGTTACGTTACTTTATGCCAAAAAAAGCGGCTTAGATAAAAAGCGTGTTACCTAGTTTATATGAACTGGGCAACACGCTTTTTCAGCTTTAAATTTCTTTTTTATGTCTATCCTTAGAATTTACATCAGCCCAAAATTTCTTAGAACTACGTAGATATAAGTAAATTTGAAGGATGAATAAAATTTTGGAACTCTTTGATAAACTGAAGAAGTCTATTGAAATCACTGCAGTAGATGCGTGTACAGGGTTTGCAAGGGAAAAGAGGGCCTTCTAGCTGAGGTGTTCGCTTTTTGTTTGTGTTGTTTGAACAGTTTTTGTATGAGGTTCTGGCTGGGCAACATCTTTACGACAAAGGCAATTGCAATGACGATTAAAAAAGTAAAGATTCCTATAAACCACCACATAAAAAAATCCCCCTTATATAGACATATAGAGAAATTATAATATAGGTACAGAATATTTGAAATATAAAAATAAGAATTGTTTAAAAGATTTGTGAAAGAAAAAAAATGATGTATAATGAGTAGAAAAAGGAGGTAATGTAATGATTAAAATTGTAGCATTACTAGAAAATATCACAAAGGATGCAGCACTTGAAGCTAAGCATGGGCTTTGCCTTTATATAGAGACATCAAAGCATAAGATGCTTTTTGATGTAGGACCAGATGATACATTTATAAAGAATGCCAAGAAGCTTGGCATTGCTATAGAGGAAGTGGATACAGTCATTATTTCACATGGGCATAGAGATCATGGTGGTGGTCTCAAAGCTTTCCTAGAAAATAATGAAAAAGCGTATATCTATGTGCAAGAAAGTGCATGGGCAGATCATTTGGTGAAAGTTTTAGGGATTGTCAGAAGATCAGTAGCCTTGGATAAAAGCTTAAAAGGCCATCCTCAAATTAAGTGCTTAAAGGGGAGTCATGTGATAGATGAAGCGTTGCAAGTTTTCACAAGCCCTAAACTTAAGATGCTCCAACCAGAGGGTAACAAGGTGCTTTATCGTAAGGAAGCAGGCACAGAGGTGAGAGATACTTTTGAACATGAGCAAAATCTCATCCTT
Source organism: Cellulosilyticaceae bacterium (assembly GCA_051656485.1). Classification (GTDB taxonomy): domain Bacteria; phylum Bacillota; class Clostridia; order Lachnospirales; family Cellulosilyticaceae; genus JBOFDK01. The sequence continues at coordinate 2,157 of JBOGBZ010000139.1, read as the reverse complement.
ACGGTAGAAGACAAGGTGATACTTGTGGCAGGTTGTGCCCACAGAGGTATGACAAATATTATTAATGAAGCAGAGCTTATATGTAAAAAACAAATGGACGTTGTCATAGGTGGGATGCATCTTACAAATCCAGTAAAATTAATTAAGAAGCCATCAGCTACCACAGAAGAAGTAGCACATGTGCTAAAGACTAAAGGGAGCCAATACTATACTTGTCATTGTACAGGTGAGAAAGGCTATGAAGTATTGAGAGAGGTGCTAGGGGAGCAGATTATGTACCTTTCAACAGGAGAAAAAATAGAGTTGTAAAATACAAGGGGGACAAAAGATGAGATTAGCTGTTTTTGATTTTGATGGGACGTTATTTCCGTACCAGACGATACCGTACCTTATGAAGTTGTACTTAGAAGCGGGCTATAGCAAAACCAAATATATGCTTTATATGGCAAAGATTGCAGGGATTGTGGCGAAGTATAAACTACCTTTTCATAAGGAATATGGTAAAGAGCAGTTCCGTAGACAAGCGACAGTCTACTTTATTCAGCTTTTTAATGGAGAAACTAAAGAAGAGGTAGATGCATTTTTTAAAAAGTCAGCAGAGGCTATTGTAGAAGACTTAAATCCTACGATTGTAGAGGAAGTAAGGCAAGCGAAGGTAAGGGGCGAGAAATGTATTGTCTTATCAGGGTGCTTTAGTGGTATCTTAGACGGGGTAGCGAAGGCATTGGGGATGGATTATGTTATAGGCACACCTTTTGAGGCCAGTGATTTTCTAGATGGTAAGCTAGATGTACAGCAATTAGATATAGCTACGGGGCAAAGAAAAGTGGAGAAGCTCCTGACATTATTACAGGGAGAAGAAGTAGAGTGGGAGAAGAGCACGGCCTATGGCGATAGCGTGTATGATCGCTATATTTTAGAACTTGTAGGAGGGCCCGTAGCAGTCAATCCTGATGAAGGGCTCAGAGAGATGGCAGAGGGGAATAACTGGCGAATTTTAGAGACATCCTAAGGCCAATGGAACTTGTGACACTTGGAAGGCGTCTAATGTACATGAAAAAGAGACGGAGGTAAGCTATGAAGTTATTAGCAATTCTATGTATAGCATTACTGACAGCGGGATGCATGAATAAGTATGGTACAACCAAGCAGCAACCATGTACATCAGAAAGGCCGATGGTGGGCAATCCATCGGTAGAAGCATTAGATCCCCAGAGCGTAGTTACTACAGAAAAGGTTTCAGAGGAAGTCGTGACACGTACAGTCATTGAAGTGAGAGAAGGAGACATCCTTTTAGCAGGTAAAGAAAAAGGTGAACTTTTCACGGTCACATTAGATACAAAACTTTTAGATAAAGATGGAAAAGAGATACAAGCCAGTGATTTACAAGCAGGGCAAGTAGTAGAGATAGGTTACTCAGGTATCGTCTTAGAAATATATCCTGGGAAGATGGATACACCAGATTACATTCAAGTAATCGATGAAGGAGAGAGTCTCGTAGGATTTTATAGAGAAGTCTTAGAAGCACTTTATGAAGAAGACGCAGCACTGAATGATGGCATCACTTTATTTGCATTTGATTTAGATGGTGTAGAAAACTTATCAGAGGGAGAAAAAGATGGGCTTGTCTATGTCATGAGTATGGCACATGGCTTTGGAGGCATTCGAGGAAACTTCCAAGAACTTTGTGAAGAAGGATATATCGATAAAGAAAAACTATACTTCGAGCAAGGCGTACTTTTTGAGATAAAAACCACCAAAGTCAAAGAGCAGAGCTTTAGGTTTAATGCTTCGAAGTGGCGAAGTGGACTGGGAGCTATAGGTTGGAATGACTGTAAAGCCACCAAAGAAAAAGGTGTATGGCAATACGAAGTGAAAGATAGGTGGATATCTTAAAAAACAAAGCAACCGTAAGGCGCGAATCCTTACGGTTGCTTTGTTTTTACCCTTTGGCAGCACCAGTAGAAACCCACTGATTGTTGGTCGCAGATTTCTCGGCTTTATCATGAAAATACTTAGTACCTTCATCACTGATATTACTTACCCATTGGTTATTGGTGGCAGATTTTAATGCCTTATCATGAAAGTACTGTGTACCTTCGGTAGATACATTCTCACAATCAGCAGCATGTGTGTTTGTATTTTTGGTTGGGTTCA
>JBOGBZ010000138.1:0-26355 GCA_051656485.1 Cellulosilyticaceae bacterium | reverse complement strand
CATTGATGTTTAGTTGTTAACTTTTATTTCCATTGACGTCTTTTAATAAGTAATTTCCATAATTTTAGACATGAAAATAGCCAGTGCCTTAGGGTTTAATATAATTGCGAAATCACATCACCCCAAGGAGAACACTGACTATGAACAATTATATTACTCTATTTGAAAAATTTATAGGTCTCATTGATTGGAAATTACTTCAGGCATGTGCCGTTAAATACAACACTGATTTTAAAACCCGCTCATTTTTTACACACGAGCATTTAGCAAGTATGATTTACTTTCATTTATGTGAACATGATAGCTTAAGGCATTTAAATCAAAGTATTCAAGATAATCTCAGCCACATACTCCCTTATGTTAGTCATAGTACATTTTCTCATCACAATAATAATAGAGACTATAACGTATTTATTCCTGTCATGGAAAAGCTTATTAAAACAGCTCTTCAAACACTGACAAAGGATGAACGTCTTGCAAAGTTTGGTACGACAAAGATGATTGACTCAACAACAGTGAGCATGTGCTTAACCTTTTTTGAATGGGCTAAGTTCAGAAGTACAAAATCTGGATTTAAGATGCATACAAGTATTGATGGTGCAACAGGTATACCAGACAGGATCATTTTCTCAAATGCAGCATGTCATGATCGTACAAAGATGGATGCACTGATGACAGATAAAGGGACAATCTATATTTGTGATAAAGGCTATATCGACTATGAACGCTTTGACAAGTATACTAATCAAGGAATCTACTTCATCAGTCGTTTAAAAGATAATGCCAAGATTACACTCGTAGAAGATCTTCCTATCACCTATTCAAATGAGGGTGACGAATTACTTTCTAAAGAATCTACTATTGTTTTTGATAAAAAAGTACGGCTTGGGAGTGAGTATATCAACCAAACAAAAAAAGCGTATAGAATTGTAAAAATCATTGATCCTACTGGAAAAGAACTTACTTTTGTAACCAATGTCATGCAGTTTGCATCAGAAGAAATAGCTTGGCTCTATAAACGAAGATGGGATATAGAACTTTTCTTCAAATGGATCAAGCAACATTGCAAAATCAAAAACCTTATAGGACATAGTGAAAATGCCGTCAGATTACAAATGATCACTGGCATTATTACATATCTATTGCTTCGTCTTACTTGGGAGGTAGTGCCTCAGGCAAAAAGCCTAATCATTCTTAAAAGAAAGATTGGTAATTTACTTTTAAAGTTAGCTGATTCGGATGAAAGCTGTGCCCAAATGCTATTTAGTAGTAGCTAAATCTTGTAAAAATGAATATAAGTCCATAAAACTATGCCATGAGTCTATCCTAGTGTAATGGATTATAATGGAAAATACCTTGAGAAGCTACAAATAGCTTTCACTATAATAAAGTCAATGGAAATTTTAGCTATAAGCTAAACACTAATGGTGGTTTATAGTAGGATAAAAATTTAGTTAGTCTTTGTTTTGTAAATTCTGTTTTCATTATTTGGAACACGTCTCTTTCTTATGCATGTGATAAAAGTGGTAACATCATTTTGCTTTCATTAAACATATTTTCTTTGCTACTATAGACAAAGAGTTGATCTTCATTTTCTAACACTTCAACTGTGCACCCTATCGTATCCTTAGGCATAAATCCCAAAGTAACAGTAGTTGTTTCTTGCTGTGCCACCGATTGTAAGATAAAGTCCCTATCTTTTGATGCATCACAGTAGATATCATAACATGTCATAACATTTCCCTCATAAGATGCAATGACTACACATGCCAGTTCTTCGGAATAATACACACAATCTGCCATAAATGACCCACAATAAAACATGAGTAGACCAAAATTATAGAGCATCGGTCTCTCAGAAAATGGATTGCCTTTGTTATAATAACTTTCTAGAAGCTTTACATCCTCTTCTTGATCCATATTTAACTTGATAAATCCTGTAGGTTTAGCACTGATTGGCTTACTATACCCATATTCAGTTGCCTTTTCAAATCCAAACTTAGGATAAAAATCTAATACTGTGTCATTTGCATATAAATAAATACCATCACATTTGTCTTGCCAATCGTCCATAAGTATCTGGAGTAGTCTACGTGATAGCCCACGTTTTCTGTTGTTAGCATCTGTCATAACTGTCCCTATCTGTATATATAACTTAGGCTCTCCATTAACCACCGTATGAATCATACTCGCCGAAACATTGGCAATAGCCCTGTCCCCCTCAACTAATGTATAGGGAAAATACTTATCTCTCCAGTAACCTTTTTCATACCATGCTTCAAAAGAGAGCTCAAATACATTGACCGCAAGTTCATTAAACGCTTCGAACGCTGTCTTGTCATTTTTGATGTCTTTCTTTAATTCCATATTCATTCTCCTATCATGTTTGTATGTATAACGTCATTACTCTTTCCCAAACGACCTCTTAACCAACCTTTATATTTCATTTTAAAGTGTCTTCCCCCTTATCATCAACCTATTCTTTTTTTAGGAATCAAAAATAAGCCACTCCCCCCTAAGGTTGATGTGACTTATCATCTATTCTTTTCTTTCGCTACAATACGGTCAATACTTTTTCTAGATAAAAAGTACTTTTCAGCTAGCTGACTCTTGTGCATACCACTTGTATAGTCTCTATATATTCGTTCATCTCGTCTAACAAGTTCTTTGCGTATGCGGGTCTTATCTCCCCATGGTTGTCTATTGCCCGCCTTCTTAAGAATATAAATATATTGTCAATGTCTTTTAAATAATCTACGCTATACGCTATTCTAGAATGAATCACGTATTAATTTATCTCTAATTTTAGTAGCTCTAATTGCCCTTCTGTTAATCCTGATGCTTTTACAATAACTTCTACCGGTATCCCCTGTTCAAGTAAATTCTTTGCAACTTCCTTTTTAGCTTTCAATTCACCTTCTAATATAGCATTTTCTTTTTCTTCTTGCATCGTCTTTGTAATATTAGCTGTCATCAAGTCTACCTCCTCTTTATTGGCATGGAATAATTTAATTACTTCTTCACGAACAGGATTCTCTACTGTATTATCTATCCAATCAATTAATTTTAATTTATGTTCTGCCGGCATTTGCTGAAACTCTTTCACAACATTTGCTGCTCGTCTGACGAATTCTTTAGCATCTACTTTTTGATCTAATAAGAAAATAGCTGATACAACATTTTCAATTGCCATAAGGTCTTCTTCTTTGAAATTATTTACATTAATCAAGATATATTCAAAATCAATAATATGGTTGCCAAACAAGTCTGCTCTGTGGATTTTTTCTTTAAAGGTTTTTGCTACTTTCCATTTCGCTTCTCCGTTGTAAAGCACGATCGGAACAACGGCTGGTAATTTAAAGTCTTTCCTTTTTACTTCTTCTTTAGTATGCTTCTTCAGATACTTTCTCCAAATCTCTGAAGTGTATGTGAACAATCGTATTGGCATACTGTAATCTACTGTTGATTGAAGTTCTAAAAGAATATAAAAAATCACTTCTTGGCCATCTATATTTGCTGTGTAAACCACATCTGCTTCCATCTCTTCATAGTCTCTTATAACGTAATAACTTTTATCCTGAACAAGCCCATCAGCTGTTAATTGATAAGCCCATTCTTCCTTAACAAAACTTTGAAGCATTTCTAAAAAGATTTGACTATTTTCAAAGAAGCTTTTATAGGTCTTATCATGTATATTGTTTAGATCTTTTTTTATCTCCATCTTTTGCCCTCTATTTTCTTTCATCTTATTTTTATTATATGCTATTCATCATTTGCAATCAATGTCTTATATCGGAAATCATTAGCGTATCTGAGTCTATATAGTCCTAAAACGCCACACGCTATCTCTATCAAAAAACAAGGCTTACAGGTTTTAAAAACCTGCAAGCCTCATTTTACGTTCATTATTTCACTCGTTTGATAAGTATTTGTAACTATTTTTTTCGAATGCGATAATAAAACTCTTGTGTATCGTCTTCTATTGCTTTAAAGACATATCCCTGACTTTTATAGTACTCTATAATGCCAGGCAACGCTTTAGGCGTTGATTTATTGTTGGTATTGCAGTGAGCTAATATAATGCGTCTTGTGGTATTACGACTACATTTCTTAGCATTCTCTACAAGCTGGGTAGAAGAAAGTCCTGGGTTTACCCCATCTTCTAAATTCACATTCCAATCATATATACGATACGCCTTATCATGGAGCTTCGCAAGCATATCCTCTGTCAGACGCCCTGCACTTCCGCCTGGGAAACGAATAACGCGAAAGACCTGCTGTGTGTCTAGCACTTCATTGATTTTTTCTTCTGTTTGCTGCATCTCTTCAATGAACGTTTCTGGGCTTGCATAGATTTTCTTTAGGTTATGACTATAGGTATGCAGCCCTATGGCATGTCCTTCTTCATAAATGCGTTTAAGTACATTTTCTCTTTGAATGATTTCTTTCCCTACTACAAAGAACGTCGCCTTGACATCTTGCTCTTTAAGTACATCTAAGATTGCCTCAGTCACGCCCTTGGTAGGTCCATCATCAAATGTCAGATACACTACTTTCTCTTCCACTACTTCTTCGCCATATACAAACTGTAGACTACTTAAAAGGACGCAACACAGACTCAGTAGTCCTACCCATATTTTCATTTTTGTTTTCATGCTTTACCTCCAACAATGAACATATATTCATGAAGGTAGTATGCGCATTTTCTTTAAAAATGTTCCCCATTTTCGTAGTAATTTTTTTCTTGGAGTGGAATGAAGAATACTTCTAAGCTTTCTAGATCACCTCTAAGATGGTCTGTGATTGCCTTGGCTGCTTGGTCTTGCACTTCTTGCCCACGGTCAAACCAGAGCACTTCAATGATTGGTTGCTGCGCGGTTCTTTCACCATCCATAATATAAACGGATGTTACCAATTCGAGGGTAAAATAATCTCTCGGACACCCTACGATACGGCTTAAATCATCGACTAGTGCTTGACTTTCTTTTTTTACTTGTATTTCTTCGATTCCTCTTATACGAAGCATTGGCATGGTCTTTACCTCCAGAACTTTTTGTTAGTATGTTTCGTCGTTTGATTCCTTATGTATATCTATAAAGTTAATGAATTGTACTCTTGAATGAACCCTTCACCTAATACTTCCTTCACATCAGCGATGGTTACGAAAGCTTTTGGATCGATGTCATAAATAATCTCACGTAATTTTGCGATTTCTTTTTGGGATACAACAGTGAAAAGCATTTCTTTATCTTCTTGTGAATACATCCCCTTCGCCTTAAGCCCTGTGCTCCCTCTTGGGATTTTTTCCATAATTGCCTGGGAAATTTCTTGATTTTTATCAGACATAATGAAGGCAGCCTTCGCATGATGCCCTCCTTCAAGTACTGTACTAATCGTTTTTGAAGTAATCATCACTGAAATAATGGCATACATCGCATTTACTGGCCCAAAAATAAAGAACCCTGCTAAAATGATAACTCCATCAATGCCTAGCATAAGCTGTGGAATAGGGAACTTTGGATGCTTAAACTTAATAATAGATGCTAACATATCTGATCCACCTGTTGTTGCAGATGATTTCAGAACGATACCAATACCCGTTCCTAAGCCAAGTCCACCAAAAATAGCTGTGAGCAGTAAATCATCACCAATAGCAAATGGATTGGGAATAAAAGCCATATACCATAATGAGAATGATGTAAGTAAGACCGCATAAAGGGATTTCTTCGCGAATTCAAACCCACGTTGTTTAATACTTATAAAGAAAAGTGGTAAGTTCAGTAACATCGTTGTCATCCATATGGGAATCTTAAAGCCTATAAGTTGTTCTGAAATTGTCTCTACGACAATCCCTAAACCTGCAATACCACCTGTTACTAATCCTTGTGGCGATAAAAACCAATTGATTGCAAAGCATAAAATCGTCACCCCAACGATAATGTAAAGGGCATCTTTCTTACTAATCAGTAATCTTTTCATTATGTACTCCTTTTGTTGTTTTATTACTGTAAAGTGCTAACTCTTTTCTGTGCAAAACAATAGTCTGCTACCCTTAGCGGATAGCAGACTATTTCCAAAATATAACTCCAAAATTCATTATACTTCTTTTTCCTAAAATTACAAGTGGGAATACCCTATTTCTCGGAGCCACAAGTCAACTTGTGCCTCGGTGTCACCTTCTATGCCAATGACACCGAGAAGTGCTTCTTTCTTTGCCCACTCACGTTCGTCGTCACTTACTTCTCTTCGTGCAAAGAAAGGGCCAGACTGTGGTGCCAGCTGCTCTAAGTGCTGTGCTTCCACACGACCAAACCACTTCTTCACATACTTGGTGTAGCCAAACACTACATCCCCTGCTTGAAGGTAAGCTGCTGTACTTACCCCCGCCTCATCTATGACATACTGGGTATCTAGGAATTGCTTACGGGCTTCATGGTGTGTGTACAGATTAGCTGGACTGAGAATCAGCACACGTTGTGTAAGGACTACTACTTCTTGGTCTTTATAGAAGTCGCACAAGGCTACTGTCGTAATGACTTGTGGCGACGCATTAGGTTGATCCGGTTCATCTTCTAGCGTTTCTATACTCCAGCCATGTGCTTGCTTTTGGATCGTATAAAAGCTTCCTTCATAGGCGATAGTATACGGCGCTTCAAATCCAAAGTGTGCTTTATGATTACAGTATGCCAGTAGCACCTGATCTAGCGAGCCTACTTCCACCCCTTCACTTGCCTCAAAAAGACTTCTGGTCTCTGTAAGCATCTGGTGAAGGCTTGGCTTATGATAAAGCACGCGTATACGGCAATTTTTGAAACGATTGTAATTCAGCGGATAGTTCATGTATTCCATCAGTTCCATCCAGTCAAAACGGTCATACACTTCCCAGTAATCCTTGTCTTTAAAGGTAATGGCTTTCATCTCTTCTTTGTGGTAATCTGCTACATAAACTTCATTATTTTGAATGATAAAAAAAACGTAATCCATACGGTATACCTCTCTGGTCATTTACTCTTTTTCTATTGTAACGGATGGCGGTATTTGTTGTATAGGATTTTCTTTTATTCACATTGAATGGTATTTTTCAAATAGTTAGTCTTTATTTCGTTAAATAATCTTGTTTCTTTTTTATCAAAATATAGTTATAATACTAAGTAGCGGAGAAAAATAGTATTTATTTTTCATCCCAACTCTATATTAAAATCATTGGAGGTTTCTTTTATGTTAGTTTCTGCAAAAGATATGTTAAACAAAGCGCGCGAAGGTAAATATGCTGTTGGTCAATTCAACATCAACAACTTAGAGTGGACAAAAGCTGTTCTTTTAACAGCACAAGAAAACAACTCACCAGTTATTCTTGGTGTATCTGAAGGCGCTGGAAAATACATGGGTGGTTACACAACAATCGTTGGCATGGTAAATGGTTTAATCAAAGAATTAAACATCACAGTACCAGTTGCACTTCACTTAGACCACGGTAGCTACGAAGGTGCATTAAAAACTATCGAAGCTGGTTTCTCTTCAGTAATGTTCGACGGTTCTCACTATGCAATCGAAGAAAACATTGCTAAAACTACAGAACTTGTAAACATCTGTAACGCTAAAGGTATTTCTTTAGAAGCAGAAGTTGGTTCAATCGGTGGAGAAGAAGACGGTGTAGTTGGTAACGGTGATATCGCTGATGCTAACGAATGTAAAGCAATCGCTGAATTAGGCGTAACAATGCTTGCTGCAGGTATCGGTAACATCCACGGTCAATACCCAGAAAACTGGAATGGTTTAGCATTCGATGCTTTAGAAAAAATCAACGAAGCTACAGGTACAACACCATTAGTATTACACGGTGGTACAGGTATTCCAGAAGAAATGATCAAAAAAGCAATCTCTCTTGGCGTTGCAAAAATCAACGTTAACACAGAGTGTCAATTATCATTCGCTGAAGCTACACGTAAATACATCGAAGCTGGTAAAGATCTTCAAAGCAAAGGTTTCGACCCACGTAAACTTTTAGCTCCAGGTTTCGAAGCGATCAAAGCTACAGTAAAAGAAAAAATGGAATTATTCGGTTCTATCAACCAAGCTTAATTCCCCTAAAAAAGCGTGTCATCATCATGATGACACGCTTTTTTCTTTGTGTAATTCTATCATAACAACCTCTGGTGGGGTAAAAAACCTAAAAGGAAACTTCGCCGTCCCTACACCATTGGATACGATGATATCCATCTTGCCTTGATTATACTTACCACTTAAGTACTTCAGTCCCGTCTTACGATTAATTCTTTCTGAAGTTAGCTTACCCAAGTGCTTGATGGCCTTAAACTGACCACCATGGGTATGGCCTGCTAAGACAAGTCCTATCCGCTTCTCATTGGCTAACTCATAAATGTATTTTGGATTATGTGTCATAAGGATCACATAGTCTTCTTTTGTGACCCCTTCTAATGTAGGCTTAATCATTTGCTTCTGTGTGGTCAAATCCCCTACACCACCTATTTTGATACGCCCCTTCTTCTCAATCCATAGCGCCTCATTGTTGATGGATACAATGCCTGCTTTTGCCATACAAAACTCCGTGAGACTCAGACCTTCCATCACATCATGATTACCGATGACTCCAAAGGTACCATAGGTGCTCTCTAATTTGCTGAGTATATCAAAGCAAGGCTCAATGTACTTACGGTGAGTCACATAATCCCCACCCAAAAGCACCATATCTGGCCTGAAAAGATTTACTCGGTTTACAATCTTACTTAAGTAGCCCGCTTTTGTAATGCGTCCGTAATGAATATCTGCTAAAAAAGCAATGCGTACCCCCTCGAAGTCTTCTGGTATATTAGGATGTTTGATTTCGTATTTTTTCACTGTATAACGAAAAGGTTCGATCAACGCATACCCTAATACCCCTACTGCAATACCACCTATTGCAACCCACCATTTTTTCATGTCCAACACCTCATCTAACATTTAATATCTTGTTAGTGTGCCCTTTTTTCCCAAAAAAATGAAAGGACTACCTAGGCAGGCAATCCTTTTTCTCTGATTTCATCTTCTTGGGTTATATTTTCTTTATAAAGTACTTTAAGTAGAATAGGCGTTGCTACTGAAGATATGATGACAAGGAAAATAACTGCTGTAAAGTACGAAGGATCCATAAGCCCTGCACCCAGTCCCTTCTGTGCCACAATCAGTGCCACTTCGCCTCGTGCCATCATACCTACTCCGATACGTAAAGCATCTTTGGTATCATACTTACATACTTTTGCTGCCCATCCACATCCCACGACTTTTGTCAAAAGTGCTACGGTGACAAATGCCAGTGAGAAAAGAAGGATGCTTGTGGTAACACCTGTCACTTCTGTTTTTATGCCTATACTTGCAAAAAAGATAGGGCTGAAAATCATATAAGAGTTAATGTCTATTTTATGGGCGATGTATTCTGAAGACCTGATGTTACACATCATAATCCCTGCTGCAAATGCGCCTGTAATATCTGCTATACCGAAGTAATGCTCGGCAATATAAGCAAAGAGTAGACATACCGCAAACCCATAAATAGGTATACGACGCTTATGTGGATAACGCTTATCAAGATACTTAAATACACGGTACACGATATAGCCCACCACGCCTACTACTGCAAAAAATACCCCTGTATTAATCACGACTTGTAACGGATTGGAACCTGGATTTTTAAACCCAATCACAAAAGTCAATAAGATAATACCTATGATGTCGTCTATAATGGCAGCACTTAAAATGACTGTTCCTACCTGCCCTTTAAGTTTTCCCATTTCACGTAGTGTCTCTACTGTAATCCCTACGGAAGTTGCTGTAATAATAATCCCTATAAAAATGGCTTCCCAGAAAGCTGCACTCCCTATCTGTGCAAACTCACCCCTAAAACCTTCATAAAGTAGGTACCCACCACTTAAAGGTACAAGCACCCCCATAGCTGCTATAAGTAATGCCGCTGGTCCCGTAGCTTTCAGCTCTTTAAGGTCTGTTTCTAAGCCAGCTGTAAACATAATCATAATAACACCTAGCTCTGCCATGGCTACTAAAAAATCACTACTTTTTACAAGTCCTAGCATATTTGGCCCAATCAGCAAGCCTGCTATAAGCATCCCCACGACTTGCGGTAACCCGATCTTTCTAAAAAGTGTCCCTAGAAATTTGGCAGCAATTAAAATAATCGCTAAGTCTAAAAAAATGTCATATGAAAGCATGGTTCAATCCCCCTCATTTTTATCCTAGGGGCATTATAGTAAACTTTATTTCTTAATTCAACTAGCGTTATTACTTTAAAATTGTGTATTATTCAATCTATTTTTCTATTCTTACTTTTTTGTGTTAAATGTTGTTACTAAGAAAGCTTTATCTTCCGTTTATTTTTATGACATTTTTATCTTGTATTTCACAGTCGCTTCTTTTTCATTTTTTGATTTATTTCACATTGACGTTTTTTACTTTTCCTTTACTTTTTCTTCATTTCTTCTTCTTTAAACTTTTGAGTTGTGATACTAATACACTCGCTTCCTTTAGAAATGCTTGCCACTTTTCTTCATCCACTCTTTCTTCACTATAGTAAGCACTTAAATACATAGCCGTACACGTAGACATATGCTGTGTTTCTAGTAGCTGGTCGATGTCTTTGGCATAGTCCGTTAGCATACGCCCTACTTTTAAGGGGTATCCTTTTCTTACTAGTCTTTTAAGTAGGATACCATAAGCCTTGCTAAGACGCTCCTTATGGGAAAGCCTTCTGCCCTGAAGGTATTTGATACCTAAGAGGATGCCTCCGCCTATAATACCAAGGCCACCAAGTACACTAATGCCTTTCACCACGCCTTCCTTCCAAAACGTCTGCCCCTGCAGCGCCTTTACCTCAGATGCATCATCAACTTCCCCATTCACCTCATCTCGCCCAAGCACATCCGGCCTCAAGTCTAAGCCCTCTCTAAAGCCTTCGTTATAAGGTGCCGTTGGTTCAAAGGCTACCCAGCCAAACCCCTCCAAGTATACTTCTACCCATGCATGGGCTTCTTTGTTGGTCACCAAGTAACTTCCCGTCTCCTCTTTGTACGTCTGCTGCATGGTATAGCCTTCTACATAGCGACTCGGTAAACCTATGCATCTGGTCATTACGGCCATCGCACTGGCAAAATACGTACAGTAGCCTTCTTTATGTTCAAACAAAAAGTAGTCCACGAAGTCGCTGCCTTCCGGCACACTTCCCGGCTTCAGCGTATACATATAGTTGGTAGCGAGATACGCCTCTATGGCCTTTGCTTTGTCATAATCACTGGTAGCATCTGCCACAAGGATTGTTGCCAATGTCTTTACCCTCAAGGGTACTGTAGCTGGCACCTGGGTATAAGTATCGTCAATCCTCTGGGCTCTTTCTTTTAACATAGTCAATTCTGATGAGCCACTTTCTTTTGCCAGTTCTGTATAAAGTCCCTTATAACTCCCCCTTAACGTCTCTTCTACCGCGTCCTCACTATACCTTGGTACATAGCCATATATTTCATAGGCAAAGCCACTTACTTGTGGTGATGCCATCACCACCGTCTCCGATGGATTCTCAAACAACACTGGTAAGCCTTCTATAAACTGTACACGGTCTACTTTTGCAGGCAAAAAAAGAAAAGGTGTACATATGTTTTTAAAGGTAATACGCAGTGTATTCATCTGAAATACTTCTTCTACACCTAACTGCATTCGCTCCTTTACATTCCATATACTTTCATGGGTATCCATACTGTATACCCGTCCTATGGGTATCTTCTCTTCCTGTGCTGTTTCCCAGCCCGTTCCTGTATACACTTCCTTATACTGACTGCCCAAGTAAGCAGGTACCTTCCCATACACTTCCATTACCACCGTATCATTCAGCTCTTTATCACCACCTAGTTTCCCTGCATAAGGAAAATAATAGGTAGTCCCTGTTGCTTTTGGTGGATCCAATACCCTATGTAATGGTTCGAGTTTGATGGGTGCATAGAAAGCCAAACCCATACTCACTAAGAAAACGCCTGTGCCCATGATGGCTGTGATTTTGATATACCGCCATTTGTTAAGTTCTTTGGCGCCTTCTCTTTCACCGCGTAAACTTATAAGGTAACTATAAAAATACATAAGTAAAAGTGCCAGTAGCAATAAATTAAAGCCCCAGCGATACACACTGATGCCTTGTAGATACTGGACACCATAAACGACGCCCCCTGTAAGAAGTAGTATAGAAAACCTCAGTTTCTTTACTGTCCATACATATACCCACAGCGTACTCCCTATCCCTAGTAACATCAGTACATAGACACCGTACCTACTCACCTGTATGTTTCCTTGTATCAACTCCTGCCCATATAGCCAAAACCCCTTGCTTTCTTCTGCTAGCCATACACAGACACTCTCCCATTGTCCAGTCCATAGGAGTCCACTACAGCCTACTATACCCACACCCACGACGACGCTACTACTTATAACCAGCGTCCACTTGTTCCACCCTATCACTAGCCACGCCAAAAGTAAGACGCCTACTAGCCCCAGTATCACCAACGGTTGTACCATAAGTTTGAAAAAGCCACTGCCCCCTGCTGTCAGTGCAAAGCTCATAAGTAGCATCACCCCATAAAGGTATACCAGCTCGCCTTGTTTTTCTTTTTTATCCATCCTTCTCACACTCATTTTCTAATCGATTTTTTAAGTTATCCTCTTCCGTGATGGGTATGACGCGAATCCCCTGTCGTCTTAAGGCCTCTAGCATCTGTTGCTGTTCTATACTGGCTTCCTCTTCTTTATACCCTACATAAATGACGACCACTTCTCTACTGTCTAATGCCCACCGATCTAGATGCTCATAAAGTGCCATGGTCATTTCTCCCGTAATAATGACACGACTTCTTCCTCCATTTTCTGAGATACCACCTACACTTATAACCTCTGCCAACGTACGTGCTTCCTTGAAGTTTACCTTATACAGATAATGATAAACTGCTTCAAACTGTCCTGTATTTTCCACTGTCCAATACTGGGGTTCTCCATGATACGTCACAAGCCTAGCACTTAACCCTTGCTTCACCCCATAATACAGTACGGCAAGTGCACACTCTACCATACAGTCTTCTAGCAAGGCTTGTTCTTCTATGCTCCCTTCCTGCTTTCTTAGATCCAGCAGTACATCCACTGCACCCTTCACGGTGGCATTGGTATTTCTCACCATTAGACTTCCTTTCTTCGCTGTCATCTTCCAGTGTATTTTTCGCATACTATCCCCGTACCTATACGCCCTTATATCGGATAAGACCATGCCATCACTTTGATACGCCTGCTTGATTGCTTCTGATTCTTCTAACGTATGCCTCGAGATAGGAAAGTACTGTAAGTCAATGATTCGAGGATATACCGTTATATACTTAGGTTCAAAGACGCGGTATGGCAATCTGAAAAGTCCTAAGAAATCATACAGATAGACTTTTTCGATACCTAGCTGATAATACCCTCTGTAATGGCACGTCACCTTATAGTCATAACTCTTATTGCCTCGCCCATCCACACTTACTCTTCTTTTTTCAAAGTGCTTTCCAAGGATGGTATCTTCTCCGTAAAAGATAATCTCCACATCTGGGTAAAAAAGTGCCCCATCATTATAGATTCCAAAGGCAAAGACCACATCTTCGCCTTTGGTGACAAACTTTTTATCTAACGTCTGGGTATAAGTAAAAAGGCTGTAAATACGCAATGTATATAAAAAAGACATCATGGGTAGCAGAAGTGCAATATACCCCATTAAAGACGTCCAGTAAGTCTGATAGTGATAACACAAGGTCATGACGCCTATAAGTGTCACGCCATAAAAGATTCTATTTCTTCTCATCATACTTCACCCTAGGTAGCTTAATCTTTTCTAATAAACTGGTAATCACTTTTTCACTGGTAACTTCCCGAAGCTTTGCTTCATGTTTTAATTGTAAACGATGACTGAGTACGTAAGGAGCCATCTTTACGATGTCTTCTGGTAAGACGTAGTGCCGCCCTTCTATGTATGCCTTTGCCTGTGCCGTGCGGTACAATGCCAAGGAACCTCTAGGTGATGCCCCTAATACAACATCACTGTGTCTTCTGGTCTCTTGGACTATATGAACGATTAAAGTGTACAAGCTATCTTCCACATACACGGCCTTCACTTCTTCTTGCATCGTCAGTATTTCTTCTGTTGTGGTGACGGCTTGCAATGTCTTTAATGGGTGCACCTCTTTACACGCTTTAAGCATCCTTTTCTCATCTTGCTCTGTAGGGTACCCGATACTTAACTTCATTAAGAAGCGGTCTAGCTGTGCTTCTGGTAAAGGAAAGGTCCCTAAATAATGGGTAGGGTTCTGTGTGGCTAATACCATAAATAAAGTAGGTAACTTATAACTCTTACCATCCACACTTACTTGATGTTCCTCCATAGCTTCTAAGAGGCTTGCTTGTGTCTTTGGTGACGTACGATTCAGCTCGTCTGCAATGACAAAAGGTGCAAATAAACTCCCTTCACGGTATTCAAATTCCCCAAGCTTTTGGTTATACATTGAAAACCCCGTCAAATCTGAAGGCAGAATATCTGGTGTGAATTGTATCCGCTTAAACGTCGTATCAATAGACTTTGCCAGCGCTCCCACCAAAGTTGTCTTTCCAACGCCCGGTACATCCTCGATTAATACATGCCCCTCACATAGCAGTGCTATAATGACTAATTCAATGGTTCGTCTCTTTCCTTTAATGACTTGCTCTATATTTTCTATCAGCTTTTGTATAACTTCCTGATGTTTCTCCATACTTCCCCACCCCTTTTTTACACTTACCTTCTTTTTAGTTTATTCCTCTACCCCCACAATGTATCCCTATCTTCGCTTTTACTTTGACAACCCTAAGTTCTTTCATGTATACTTTATGTAAACGCAAGGAGGTAGATCATGACCAAACCAACAAAACCAAAGAAAGCCCCGCGTCGTTTAGTACCTATATTACTCACCGCATGGTTATTATTATTACTAGGCGCAGGTCTTTTTGTTAGTAATATTTACATACAAGTCAATAAACACGACGGCCTTTTTGCTTCGTCTATTTCGATTAACGACACCCCTATCGGAGGCTTAAACCGTACTGAGGCCACTAAGATGCTTACAGCGACTTTTATCCAGCCTTTTCTTAAGCAAACAGTAACCCTTACAGACCCTGATGGTACAACACCTCTTACTTTAACTTATGAAGAACTAGGGGTAGCCTATAACTTAAATACTTTACTTGATAAAGCAGCTGCTTCAAGTAGTGAAGGGACGTTCTTTGAGCGCTATCAGCTCATTAAGAAAGGCTTACCGACACCGCTTCACCTGACACTTACGCCAACCATTGATGAGGCAAAAATCGAAGCGCTACTGGCTCAGCATACCGATTCTTTTTATCAAGCACCTGTAGATGCTACGATGAAACGTGTCAATAAAAGCTTTGCCTTTACGTCTGAAGCATCTGGACATAAGCTAGATACAGAGGCTCTTAAACTTCAGATTATGGAAGGTTTGAAAACCAATGCTTCTTTTGAAGTGACTGTTCCTCTTTTAGAAGTAGCACCTACTTATACCGTAAGCTACCTCAAGGAACTTCAGACACCTCTTGCTAGCTTCTCCACACGCTACAACAATGCGGATACTTTACGTAACGAAAACATTCGCCTTGCTTCTTTGAAGATCAATACACTTCTTATGCCTAATGAGAAGTTCAAGTTCTCTGAGCAGTTAGAACCAATCGATGTAGCTTCTGGTTATCAGTATGCAAAAGTCATCGCTAATGGTAGCTTTGAAGAAGGCCTCGGTGGTGGTATCTGCCAAGTCTCCTCTACACTTTATAATGCCATTATTCAGACTGACTTAGATATCTATATGCGTCGTAATCACTCACTTCCTGTGAGCTACACCCCGCTAGGTTTGGATGCTACTTATGCTACCAATAGCGTAGACTTCCAATTCATCAATAATTCAGGGCATCCCCTTTATGTGGAAAGCTACACCGAAAACAATCAGGTGTTTGTCACCCTTTATGGGCACCAAAGCTTCAAGCCTGACTATACGACGAAGTTTGAATCCATCGTCGAAGAAGAGATCCAACCAGGTGCACCTCGCTACGAAGATGATCCGACACTTCCATTAGGTAAAGAAGTGCAGAAGGCTTATGCAAAGCCTGGCTATAAAGTGACTGTTTACAAGTACTACTATAAAAATGGTGAGCTTATCAAAAAAGAAAAGCTGAATACCAGTAAGTATAAACCTCAAGTAGGCATCATCCGTCGTGGTACGATGCAGCCTACATCTCCTACCAGTCCTACTTCCTAGGGCTGGTATTTTTTTACGTGCTTCATTCCTTCCACCTGACCTTCCCTTTACTTATTCACTCAAAAAAAGAGGATGACTCGTCTTTCTCTAGTCATCCTCGACATCTATTTCAATTTCCTCTTTGTGCTATTCATAGTTGTTCTATTTCTTCCAGTGTTAGCCCTGTAGTAGCTTTGATGATTTCTGGGTTGACACCTGCTTCCTTTAGCCCTTTAGCAATTTCTCTCTTTTCTTCTTCTCTTCCTTCTTGGAATTTTTCCCTGTCTCTCTCTAAAAGTGTCATGTATTCCACCTCCATCGATTTATCTTCTTTTAAATATTTTACTTTCTCATTAATTTCTTTTACCAATTCACTATTTGAAGCGTTTGCAACTTCATCTGTTGATTGCTCAATATACGTTAGAAATTCTAACATTTCTTGATCTATATCATCCATTGTTCCTTGAGTATTTAGAAAAAGCTTTGTCGTCTCATCACCTAGGACCAAATCCATATCCTCATTACATCTATTCTCAAAGGTATAAACATGCCTTCCCTTCTTGAACGGGTCAAAAGTGCAGATAAAAATAACAAAACTTTTCTGTAATTCTTTATAATCCTTACCCTTAGCAATCATATCCAAGTCTATGTTACCTTGATAGTAGCGACTTCTCTTGGCTAAATTTTTACGTTTCCCTTTTTGCATCTCTACATTATAGATAGTATTATTTTCATCACTTACATAAATATCTAATCGTACTGCCTTACTATCTAGTAGAATATCTATTACCTTCTGTTGATCCGGCATTGTAATAGCCTTAATCTTAATATTTAGTATTTTTTCCAATACTTTTTTACAAATTTCTTTATCACTCATTACCTTTGCAAAGAGAAAGTCATCGTCTAAATTCAGTTGATCTATTGTTTTGTTCATTTTTTCTCCTTCTTAGATAATTATACTCGGTTTTATCATCCATTATAGGTTGGTTATAACCTCTTCTATTGCTATTATTCTATCATATTTCTTTAACTTTCAATATACAAAAAAGATCTTTGTCTATTCTATCAATTCTATCCCCACCATTTTCATCAAGTACCTAGCATTGGTTGTGGTAGAAGGACCTTCCTTCAGTGTATAGTCAAACAGAATCTCTTTGTCCTTATAGCTCTCGGTAAAATGATAATTGCTAATGGTACCTTCTGATTCCAGTGCACATAGTTCTAAATCATGAGTGGTAATAGCACCTATAGCACCTTCTTTTAGTGCACCTTTCACCACACTTTTAGCACCTATAATGCGGTCTACTGAGTTGGTACCTCGAAAAATCTCATCTATTAAAAAGAAAACTTGCTCCGAATTTCTCGCCTTCTCTACAATCATTTTAATACGGGTAAGCTCAGCATAGAATGTGGATATACCATTGGCCAAATCATCTCTTATACGCATTGATGTACATAGTTCAAGGCGACTACATCCCATATACTTTGCAACAACAGGTGCTCCTGCATAAGCCAATACCATATTGACCCCCATGGTTCTTAAAAAAGTAGTCTTCCCGGACATATTAGAGCCTGTAATGACAAAAACTTCATTGTCTAAGTTAAAATTATTGCATACTCTCTTGTCTCTTGGAATAAGAGGATGTCCGAGTTTTTGGGCTTCTACATACTTACCTGTTTCTGTAATTATTGGGAAGCTGACTTCTTCAAAATGCCCTAGTACACTTAGACTTACCATACTTTCTATCTCACCAATAGCCTGTAGCCAACTTTCTAAATGATTGCCATAAGCCTTACGCCATTTCTCAAGTTTGAAGATAATTTTCAAGTCCCATAACCATACTGCATTGAGTGGGATTGCCACAATAGGCTGATACGCAAAATTAGCTGCATTCACCAGACTCTCCAGTGCCTTCATCGCTTTTCTTGCATCGCTATCTTCTGTTCTAAGTATTTCTACCCGCTCTTGTAGATAGTCACTCTTGAACTGTTTCTTATACAGTTTCTCAATAATATGCTTATAAATGGCCATATCATACAGCATGGCTGAGAGCATACCTTTAGTCTCACTAATCTTGCCTAGCAATATCACTTGTACCAAATAGTTGAGTATCATACCACTTATACCGAGGACACTCAACCATCCTATATTTGCTATATAACCTATAACCAATACCCCTACTAAAACATACGGCACGCCATAAATAATTTTCTCTATACTGTTATTGCCTAAGAAATGTGTTGTTTCTTTTGCATATGCAAGTAGTCTTGTAGGATTTGATTTAACTTCTTTTCTCTTGCCTACAATACCCTCTAATTCTTGGCATACATCCAAATCCCCCATTAATTCTTGGATGGCTTTTTGTCTTTCACCTAACACTTCTTCTGTATATGAACTTTTAAGAAGTGCATCTTTTAATGCCATTCTACCATGCCATGTATGAGTGGTATTAATCTTCTGAAAAAGTGAACTAGGACCCAATATATCTAAATCATAGGCATAAGGATGTTCTAGGTCGAGCATTTCCTCCCCGGTATCTTCAAATGTCTTCCATTCTTCTGTCATACGCATAAGATACTTCTCATTTATTTGCTTAAGTCCTTCATAATAGTCCATTTGCTCCTTGATATTTTGATGTTTTTTCAGAAGCCAGCAAAAGCACCCTACACTTAGAATAACCCCTGCACCTGAAGCTAGTTGGTACGTGCCTTTACTTAGAATATACCCCATGCCTATTCCAACCATTAGTACCAAAAGCCTTATATTTGCAATGATTGTATATTTTTTGTGATAAATTTTAAACTGTTCTTCACTTTTTTCAATACGTCGTCTAAAAATCTTCTCCATCCTACACCTCCTTCTTTTACTCAAAAAAACCTGTAGTCTACTTAGTTAGTATACTACAGGTTTTTTCATTCATCTATGCCCTATAAGCGAATCGGTAAAATTTGATTGTAATCTTCTAATGTCCCATCATTTAAGCAGCATTCGATGATTTGTCTACCTAATGGATGGAGGTCTTCTGTAAGGTACGCTTCTAGCTCTCTCTTAAAGAAATCACCTAGTATCGTAGCACCTTTGTCATACCCTTCTTCACCAACTTCTGGTTGAAGGTGCGTTCTTAAAAGTACTTTTGGTAGGTCCATACCATCTACCTTTAAGTTGCCTAATGTATAGCCAAGTAGTGGGCAGCGTGATGCTTCTAATTGCTCAGGTACAAACTTCACACTCCCTCTTCTTGCTAAGTACTCTCTTGCAACCCACTGAGACATAAAGCCTACTTCATAGGCCCCAATATGCTGGTTAGGAACGAGGATGTAACGTGTGCTTGGCGTATTTAAGATTTGCTCTAAAAGGATATTGGCTTGGTCTACTCTTTTACCCGTAGCAAACGGCCAGTATGATCCTACACCTTCACTCTTCATCCCTTCACTATCTAGTATACTTGGGTTCGCATGTCCTCTTGGTGCTACGAGACGCCATAACCATGCTAGTGCTGGTGGTAAGATGTGGAACATTCCCATGATCCCGTAGCTTGGCTCTTCTTTGGTACAAAGCGGTGTACGTACACCAAAGCTACGTACATCTACTTCTACTGCTTCATCGATGATATTTGGAATAAGGCGTCGTGGCATAATGACACGTGGGTTTGGACATGGTTTACCCAGTTCTTCATCCATCGTATGCTCCCATATCAGACAAGTAGCATCTGGTGTTGCTTGCATATTTAAGAACACAAGTGGTTCTTTTGTATGGATACACATTTTTTCATAATGAGGGTCCATACCATACTCTGTGATATGGTTGACACGTAAGAACCAGCCATCTTCACCATCCACAACCACAAGCTTTCTGCTCTCACCTTGTAAGCTTGGATGACACATCGCCATATCGTCTGTCACTGGCTGAAGCTGACAACTTGCATTAAGTTCGATGTAAGTCTTATCTTTCGTTACTTTGTTTTTTGCTAGAAGGAGATGGCCTTCGCTATCCTTGTGGATTTGTTCTGCCATTTCACTTTTACCACCACCGCTTGCCCCTTCATGCATGATGGTTAATACATTCTCATAAGGTGTGATAACTTTTACTGTAGATGCATGAAGGGTTGTCCACCCTTCTTGCTCTCCGATATTCAGTAATACCCCGTAGATGCCTTTTTTAGCACTTGGGCCTGGATATAAGTTATAAGAAAACACTTCATGTCTTTCTTCTAAACGATTATGTACCACCACTTGCTTACCTTTATAATGTGTGTGTCTAAAAGCTGGCGCCACATAGACAATGGCTTTTGGATAGAAGCCTTCACGTACCTCTTCCGCTGATACAAAGCCTTGTAAGTCTGCTAAAGCTGCTGCAAAGAAACTGGCATTACGTGGCCCTACAAGCAATGCTTCATAACCATATTTATGCCCACCTGCCATAAATGGCATCACCACAAGTTCTCTTTCTTTCAGCCATTCAAAAGTAGCTTCTCTTACTTCCGCAAAGTCTGTACCATAACGCTCTTTATAAGTCACCTTATCTGTTGGCTTGTTGTCCGAAATTACCATACAGTCCGGGTCTCTTCTTCTCATATACATTTCTTTATAATTAATAGCGATACCATTTTTACACTTCACAACTTCTGCTTCTACGACGTTTCCTTTATCTTCGATCTCATAGGCAACTTCAAAGACTTTATTGTCCTTTTCTCCCATAGCAAGCTCCAGCAGATTTTCTCTACTTTGTGGCACAATGACGCTTGCACACTCACCTAGTAATGTTTTTAATTCCCCTGGCAACATAATATTTTCTAAAATATTTAGCATATCATCATCTCCACTCATGTTAGTAAATTGTCAGAATTTTAATTTTTTAAATGTTTTAATTTCATATTGTAGCTTTATGATAACTTATTTCCTTTTTATTGTAAAGATTTTAACTTAAACTTGCATAATTAATTTTTTATCATTCTTTTTAAAGAATTTTCTGTTATTTTTAGATATACTAAAAGCCTAGTTGATGTACTAGGCTTTTATACTTTAATAAATATATGAATATGGATTAATTGGCTTGCCGTTTTTACGAATTTCAAAGTGTACATGATTTCCTGTAGAATTACCTGTACTTCCTACTGCCGCAATTTTTTGGCCTTTAGATACTTTTTGTCCTACTTTTACATTCAGCTGACTATTATGTGCATAGTAAGTCTGATAGCCATTACCATGGTCAATCATGACTAATTTACCAAAGCCACCATTATTATACCCTGAGTAAATAACTGTGCCTGATGCTGATGCATAGATAGGTGTCCCTGCTGAAGCTGCAATGTCGATACCACGGTGGTAGCTTCCCCATCTACTGCCATACTGTGAGCTAATGCGTCCCTTACCATTAAGTGGATGCATAAACATACCTTTTTTAGCTGGTGCTACTACGTTTGTATTTTTTGGTTTTTCTTTAGTTCCATAGGCGATGATTTTCGTCACCGGTTCTCTTAGCATCTTCTCATCTAGATGGGTTCTACTTACTTCACGCCCATTCACTTTGTCTACAGATACTGTAAGCTCCTTAACGCCATCATTTCCTTCTTGCTTTACTTTCTCTTCGCCTTTGTAGATAGTCTTATCTTCTACGTACTCAATCTCTGCTGGGATGATTTCCTTAAAGATAGCGATTTCTGTCGTTTGAATAGATAAGATTGGATCTGGTGCCTCTAATTTGATTTCCTCACCAATTTGCATACGGGTTACATCTGTAATTTGAGGATTGATCTCTAAGATGCGGTCCATAGTCGTCCCATGCGCCACTGCCACATCCCATACATTGTCCCCTGGGTTCATCGTATAACGAATAACTTCATCTGTATTGGATAAAAGCACATCTGTCGCTTCTTCTTCTGTAAGAATAAGTGACTCGTCTACGTGTGCATAGCGCACTTCTACACGCTGACTAAAGTCAAATGCCTTGTATTCTCTCTTAACTGTATCTGCTGGTGTGCCATCGGCTTTTCTTAAGATCGCACGATTCACCTCGCCTACGTGTACTTCTACTGGCTCTTCTTGTACTGGCATTGCTGCTTCTACAATCAGTGCATTCTCTGGCATAAGGGTCTCTGGCTGTGCCACTGGTTTTGATGCTAGCTCTTCTTTCGTTACCACTTCTTCTTCAGTGGCTACTACAGATGGTGCTACGCCGTCTTCCTCAGATGCTACGTCTTTAGCTGATTCTTCTGGTGCATCACCAGCTTCCTCTTCTGCCACTTCTTGATCTGTCGCATCAGTAGTCGCTGCATCTTCCTCTGCCTTTGCGTCTACTGCTACGTCTTCTTTTGGTTGTGGTCCATGCGCTAACTGTACCGTTGATTCTTTTGGTAATTGTAAGGCTGCGATTCCTTGAAGAATGCTTTCGCTTATTTCCTTACTTTCTACGACAGCCTGTACTTTACCATCGATCAGAATCTCGACTGCTTGTACACCGTATGTAATCTTCTCTTTTAACTTTTGATCAAGTGTGTCTTCACTTGCTAAATCACTTTTCTTACTATGTACTGGTTCTAATGTAAGTGTCTCACAAATAGCGATATCCTTACCTAATTTTTTCTCCAGCTTTTCGATGCTAGCTTTTACATAGTTTTCTGCTTCTTCTTTTGTCTTTACGGTGCCTATCGCTTGTCCATCTACTTGAATCTCATAGGCATTATTGCGTACGCCTACCCATACTAAAGCGGCAAGTATAACACCTGCCCCCGTTATATAATATATCTTTTTATCTTTTATATGTTCGATCAATGATGTCATTTATATACCCATCCTTATTTTTTTATTACCGTTTAATTCTATTACACAGTTGTTATGTAATTATTATGTATTTATTAACTCGTTTTAAATTATACCAAAGTTTGGGCATTATGTAAAGTTTTTGGGTGATTTTATGAAGCTGGTACAATGATTTGTAATGCTTCGGGTAGCACTTCCATTTCTACCTCCGTGGTCTCGATAATTTCACCATCCATATTTAGCTTAAAAACGTCATTACTTTTCACATGCACGTGCTGTGCTTTATACACTTTAACTTCTGTAGCACCTTCATGCTTCGCCTTAAAAAGCTTTGGAATGAGCCCCAGAATCTTCCTTAATTTTAATTGCTCTACCATATAAATGTGCGCCTTCGCATCATCCACCTGTGCACTAGGTGCTATCTGTATACCTCCCCCGTAATACTTACCGTTGGCGATGGCTAATAATAAAATATGTGTGTCGCACGTTTCTTGCCCATCTAATGCGATCTTTAAGCGACTGGTCTTATAAAACCATAGTGTCTTAAAGATGCTCATCACATACGCCAAATCTCCTTTGATATACTTCAGCTTTTTGAAAGCTGTGGCATTATAAACGACCTCTGCATCAATGCCGATTGAAGCGATATTGAGGAAGTACTTATCATTCATACGCACCAAGTCAACGCTCTCCCTCTTCCCTTTCAAAAGCTTATACAGTAATTCTTCATAATTACACTTTGGATAAATGGTACGGATAAAATCATTGCCACTTCCAGCAGGCACGATAGCTAAAGCACTGCTTGTTCCTATCATCCCATTGACTACTTCATTAATAGTCCCATCTCCCCCTACAGCATAAACGATATAATCATCCTTACTCGTATACGCTTTCACCAACTCCGTCGCATGCCCTCTACCTTTGGTCATTTCTATACGGTAATCCACCTTACCTTCTAAAAGTGGTTTGATTGCCTCCATATAAACTAAAGCTTTCCCCTTACCTGCTACTGGATTTACGATAAACAAATGTTTCATTTTTTTTATCTCCCCTAGATGTTAATGTGATGTTTTTTATATTTTATCATTTTTACACTTCAATTCACACTATTTTTGCATCTACGGTTTATTTTATTCAAAACAAAAGGTCAACCTTCCTTCTATCGGGAAGATTGACCTTTTGTTTGATTTATTTTATTGGCCTTATTTATTTTCTAATCTCTCATAAAGGTCGATAAATTCTTCAGCTAATAATTGGAAGTTTAATGCTGTCATTAAGTGATCCTGTGCATGAACAAGGAGTACACCTACTTCAACCTTCGCTCCACCAGCTTCTTGTTGGATAAGATCTGTCTGGAATCCGTGTGCCTTATGCATCTCTTGCTTTGACTTTTGCATAAGTTCTCTTGCTTCTTCAATGTTTCCTGCTTTTGCAGCACGAATAGCTTCCATCGCCATGCCTTTTCCATCACCTGCATGTGCAATAATACCAAATACGATTTCTATCATTTTTTCTTCCATGTTGTCAGCTCCTTACTGTCGTTGTTCTTGTCGGTAATTTGTTAATGTTATGTTTTCCCTATCTAATAACGCTTTTGTTTCTGGATTTGTTAGTAAATCATACTCTTTCATACGTTGTAATGCATAAGAAGTACTTGCTACCAGATAAGATTCAATAAATGCAGGATGGCACATAAGGTCTACGCAGTCATACTGCTTCATCTCCTCTACTTTTCTTTCGAAATACGTCTCATCTACTTCTCCACCATAAAAACTATCCATAAGTGGCATGGTCTTTCCATAGCCTAAGTCTTCTTCAAAGCCCCCGCGTATCGGTAAGTCGTACTTTTCTAGGATACGTCTGATGACAGGTGCTAGTGCTTTTAAGGTGTGTACATGATGATGGGAGTCTAAGTGTGTCACTTGAATACCACTAGCCATCGCCTTCTCAATCTGTGCACAAAACTCATTGTACACTTCTTCTAAGTCAAAAGTGGCTACTGTTTCATTGGTAATCCTGCGGTAAAAATAACCCTTCTCATCTACAATCGTCTGATGTCCTTCTAGGACCGGCTTATGCATACTTAGTGTCATATGCACACCACAGCCTAGTCCTGGATGTTCTTTTAATAGCTTCACAGCATGTGAAAAGCCTGGCATGCCCGCCATAATCGTACATGATGTAACGATACCTTTTTGGTAAGCTGATACAATACCATAATTCACTGCTTCGCACAACCCCATATCATCTGCATTCACTATTAATTTTGTCATTGTTTAGGTCCTCTACTTTTAAAATTGTGGTAAATACGCCTTATGAGCTTCCATCATCTCATCTAAAATGGTTTTTGCTAAGTCATCTGAAGGCATCAGTGGATTGATACATAATGCTTGAAGTGCCGCTGCATAATCCCCTTCTACCGCTGCTTTCGCTGCTAACATTTCAAAGGCTTTAATTTCTGCTACAAGTCCACTTACACCTATTGGTAAATGTCCCATAGAAAGTGCTTTTGGCCCTTCTTTTGTAATGACACAGCTTACTTCTACTGCTTGGTCATCTGCAAAGTTACGGATTGCACCTTTATTTAATGTATTTACAACTTGAATATCTTGTTTGTCGTTGTAGATTGAACTGATAAGGTTACATGCTGCATCACTGTAGTATGCTCCCCCACGTTTCTCTAATTGTGGTGGCTTAATAGCAAGGTTTGGATCTTTGTAAAGTTCGAACAGATCATCCTCTAATGCTTTAACTGTCTCACCACGTGTTTTACCATCTTTAAAAGACTCAAGCTCTTCTTCTAGCATTTCTTGTGTCTTGTAGTAATAACGGTGGTATGGACATGGAATCACACCTAATGAACGAATGAAGTCTGCATTGAATGGAATCTCTTTGATGTTTTGCATTGTGATTGAAGAATCTACGAATTTCTCAATTGCTTCTTTCGTTACATCTACGCCATCAAGTCTTACATTAAGACCATATACCATATGGTTAAGACCTGCAAAGTCCATCTCTAAACGATTTGCATCCACATCAAATGCTTTTGCAAGACCATTTTTCATGCCGATTGGCACATTACAAAGTCCAATATAACGCTTGAAGTTTGTGTATCTGAAAACTGTCTCTGAAATGATACCTGCTGGATTTGTGAAGTTCACAAGCCATGCATTTGGACAAAGCTCTTCGATGTCTTTGATGATGCCTAAAATAACTGGTACTGTTCTAAGGGCTTTGAAAAGACCTGCTG
>JBOGBZ010000137.1:0-2579 GCA_051656485.1 Cellulosilyticaceae bacterium | reverse complement strand
AATGTCGATGCGTTAGGAGCATTGGTTTTGCTATGGAAGACAAGTCGGTATATAGATTTGGCGCCCAT
Organism: Cellulosilyticaceae bacterium; assembly: GCA_051656485.1. Lineage (GTDB taxonomy): Bacteria > Bacillota > Clostridia > Lachnospirales > Cellulosilyticaceae > JBOFDK01. Next base: position 2,511 of record JBOGBZ010000137.1, on the reverse strand, counting down.
CCATTGAAAAAAGAAAATCCAAATGATAGTTTAAAAGGGCTTAAATGGAAAATGAAGGCGAGGATAGAAGCGATGAACGTTATAACACCAGAGGAACGACAGCAAGCTTTAAAGGGTATTGATTCTACCATAAGTAAATGTGAGAAGATACAGCCTAAGTTTAAAGAAGGAACATCACAGCACACCTTACTGCGTAATCGTATAAAGGCGTTGAAGATTGCCAAAAGCCTTGTGGAAGCAGATGGGCAGGTGCAGGTATATACGATGGAGGATTTGGAGCAGGCGTTACCACCTATTGTATCCATCATTCATAAGACGGAAAAAGCTCAGAGTAAGTATGAAGAAGGGAATGTCTACTATAAACGATTTGCACCACTTATAGCAGTGATGTATGTTTCAAAAGCATTGGTAGAAAAAGAAATAATGGAAAGAAATTGCATAAATGAGTAGGAGAGTCTATAATAAGTAGGCTCTTTTTTGTCGATAAAGAGAAAAACAGCTCTATTACTGGAGGGAGAAATACATATGAAGAAGATACTTATAAGTCTGCTATGTGGGACAAGTATGTGGCTGGCTAGTTTTGCATCTGTTTATGGGATGGAGGCGATACTTTGGCAGAGTCCGATACAATATGCAGCAGAAGTTATTGCACCTTTTGGGCAGGTGAGAGGTGGTTATACCCATGAAGGCATTGATGTGGTAGCACCGATGTATACACCGCTTTATGCTGTGGCAGGCGGTCGTGTCGTGAAAGCGGCACCTGATTCGAAAGGGGTTACGAAAGGTGGCGGCCATATGATCTTTATTGAGCATGAGGATGGCAGTAACTCTCGTTATATGCATTTAAGTGCTTATGGAGTCAAAGAAGGTGACTATGTGCTGCCGGGACAATGGATAGGATTCTCAGGTGCCACAGGTGATGTGACAGGACCTCATTTGCATCTTGAATACCGTATAGGTGGTGTGCCAGTAGATCCTTGGTTTCTTTTTGAGCCACAAATAGAGGACGTGATGGTAGATGAAGCTGTGGATTTTGAAAGTTACTTCCGCGTAGAGCAGCAATAATAGCGTACAAGAGGGCAAGGTTATTTTTTCCTTTTCAATGAATGAGTGACATTTAGGATAAGAATCACTCATAAAATAGAAGAAAGGGGGGGAATAGCATGTTGGCAAAGAAATATTATTTTCAATACGAAACCATTCGCGCCGTAAAGGCGGTACAGTATGACTCTCAAAGAGTGCCCAAACCTTATGTGTGTAAAGAAGAGGTGGAATATCCCGTTTGGAATATAGAGTTTATGATCGAAATGATTGGACGTTTGAAGCATCGACTGAAAACGGAACTGATGGAAAATGAAGTGGAAGTTATAGAAGGCAATGAAGAAGTCATCCGCTTGATGAATAGTATGACAGCAGAGGTATTTAAGGAATTAAAACTTTGTGTAGTCGGTGAAGAAGGCTATAAAGAAAGTTTTTACTTTGATGCAGAGAATGGCGATTGTATGTTTGATTTGACGAGTCTAAGGAAGATGAACCATATCGGTCAACATCATTATAAAATCCAGTATTTGCAGTATAAAGATAAAGAGGTGGATTTGGCAAGGCTTTGTCCAGAATATTGGTGTGGTAAATGGACCATGATAAGAAACTCGCTCTAATTGAGAGCGAGTTTTTTGATGAAAGGTTCGTCTGGTGTGACGTAGATTGTATTGAAATGGTTGTAGATAACCATGCCAGGCTTGGCATTTGGAATCTTTTTCACGTTTTTCTTAAGGGTATAGTCGATGGCTACGTTGGAACCGAACTTTCCTTTGCTATAGTAGGCAGCGATAAGAGCTGCTTCAACTAAAGTGCCATCGTCTATTTCTTCTTGATGATCTAGGCGTACGATGACGTGAGAGCCTGGGCCATCTTTAATATGAAGCCAGAGGTCAGTAGCCTTTGCAAACTTCATTGTGAGCTCATCATTTTGATAATTGTTTTTACCTACAAAGATAGGATATCCCGTAGACGATTTGAATTGCATATAAGGCATCGGATTTTTAGGTGCCTTCATATTTTTTTGCTTACGTTTTTTAAGGTAGCCCATATCTGTAAGCTCTTTTTTGAGCCCTTCGATGTCTTCAGCAGTCTGAAGGAAGTCAAGAGACACAAGGACTGAATAAAGGTAGTTTAAGTCTTCTTCGATAAGGCTTAGCTGGTCTTTAGCTGCGACTAAAGTTCGCTTTGCTTTGTTGTAACGCTTAAAGTATTTTTGAGCATTTTCAATAGCGGTTAAATGCTTTTGAAGAGGAATGGTAATGTCCTCGAAAGGCTCTGTGTAGTAGTTGGTAGTGGTAAAGCTTTCACTCCCCATAGGTACTGCATAAGAGTAAGCAGTGAGCAGTTCGCCGAAGATTTTATCTTGCTCGCAATCCATACTTTCTTCGATGGCTTTTTGTTGAATGGCTTGCTTACGCACAGCACGATCAATAAAAGTCAGGAGAAGTTTTTTGATGTCTGAGGTTTTTT
>JBOGBZ010000136.1:0-10237 GCA_051656485.1 Cellulosilyticaceae bacterium | reverse complement strand
GACAAAAAGTTGTACCAGGAGATGTGCTTAAGTTAGAGTGTCGTATCATTAAACAAAGAGGACCTATAGGTATTGGAGAAGCTATTGCCACAGTAGATGGTAAAGTAGCAGCTAAAGCAGAGCTAACATTTGCTATAGGATAATAGGAGGTGAAGGTGTGTTAACAAAAGTACTTATTGCGAATAGAGGAGAAATAGCAGTTCGTATTATCCGTGCGTGCGTGGAGATGGGCATTCAAACCGTTGCTATTTATTCTACAGCTGATAAAGATGCACTACATGTGAAACTTGCAGATGAGGCAGTATGTGTAGGAAAGCCTTTACCAAAGGATAGCTACCTAAATATCGAAAATATCATTACAGCAGCAGTACTAACAGGTGCAGACGGCATTCATCCGGGATTTGGATTCTTATCAGAAAATGCTAAGTTTGCACGTATTTGCGAAGCTTGTAATATTAAATTTATAGGCCCAACACCAGAAATGATTGAACTCATGGGGGATAAAGCAAGAGCACGTGAAATGATGATTGAAGCAGGTGTACCTGTAGTACCAGGTTCAGATGGTATCATTGATAGTATTCCTTTTGCTAAGGAACTTGCACGTGAGATTGGTTACCCAGTCATGATGAAGGCATCAGCAGGTGGTGGCGGACGAGGTATGCGTATTGTATGGAAAGAAGATGAACTTGAAAAAGCCTATAATACAGCAAGCTCAGAAGCAAAGACAGCTTTTGGAGATGGTACGATGTATATGGAAAAATACATTCAAGAGCCACGCCATATAGAGTTTCAAATACTAGGAGATAGCTATGGAAATATTGTGCATCTAGGGGAACGTGATTGTTCTCTTCAAAGACGTCACCAAAAAGTAATAGAAGAAGCACCATCTCCATTTATTACATCTGAGCTTAGAGAAGAGATGGGCGACGTAGCGATACGTGCAGCAGAAGCAGTACGGTATGAAAATGCAGGAACCATCGAGTTCATCGTTGATAAAAACAAGAATTACTATTTTATTGAGATGAACACCCGTATTCAAGTAGAGCATCCTATTACAGAGATGGTTACAGGTCTAGATCTTATCAAGGAACAATTAAAGGTAGCATCAGGAATGAGGTTAAGCTTTAATGCTGGGGATATAAGACTAAAAGGCCATGCTATTGAATGTCGTATTAATGCAGAGAATCCTAAATTAGGGTTCAGACCATGTGCAGGACGCATCCAAGAATTGCATATACCAGGTGGACGAGGTGTGCGTGTAGATACAAGCGTTTACGGTGGCTATATGGTACCGCCAACATATGATTCAATGCTTGCAAAGGTTATAACTTATGGGGAAACCAGAGAAGAAGCAGTAGAGATTATGAGACGTGCCCTTGCAGAATTTGTAGTAGAAGGCATAGATACTAATATTGAATTCCAATATGATTTAATTCATACAGAAGCATTTGAAAAAGGATGTTTTGATACATCGTATATTGAAAAGAATTTAGATCACATTTTAGTGTCAAGAGAGGAGTAGGCATATGCTAAGTGGACTCATTGGCAGACAAAAAAAATACGTAAAAGCAGCAGCACCGCCGGTACAGACAACAAAGCCAGAGATACCAAAAGGTATGTATACAAAGTGCCCACATTGCAAAAAGAATATCTATGTGATTGATTTAGTCGCAAATGTTGGCGTATGTACTTATTGTAATGGGCATTTGCCACTTTCTCCAAGTACACGCATTACAAAACTTGTGGATACCAATACTTTTAAAGAACTAGACAAACATATGGTGAGTTGCAATCCTTTGGAATTTGAGGGATATGATGAGAAATTAGAAGGTTATATCAAAAAGACAAACCAAAATGAGGCAGTTGTTACAGGTGTAGCAACTATAGGTGGAGTACAGGCTGTTGTTGGTGTGATGGACCCAAGATTTATCATGGGAAGTATGGGCTCAGTAGTTGGAGAAAAGATTACAAGAGCTATTGAATATGCAACGAAAGAAGCATTACCAATCATTCTTTTTTCAGCATCAGGTGGCGCACGTATGCAAGAAGGTATTTTTTCACTGATGCAAATGGCCAAAACAAGTAGTGCACTAGCAAGACATGATGATAAAGGCTTACTTTACATCAGTGTGCTTACTCATCCAACAACAGGAGGTGTAACAGCTAGCTTTGCAATGCTTGGAGATATTATTTTAGCAGAACCAGGTGCATTAGTAGGCTTTGCAGGCCCACGTGTCATTGAACAAACCATCAGACAAAAGCTTCCTGAAGGGTTCCAAAAAGCAGAGTTCTTACTGGAGCACGGCATGATTGATGGCATTGTCGAAAGAAAAGATATGAGAGATACACTTACAACCCTACTTAAGCTTCACGTAAAGGAGGGGAAATAATGAGTTTATCCGCATGGGAACGCGTACAGATTGCAAGGATGATGGAAAGACCAAGAAGTAAACATTATATCGAGTCACTAGTAGAGGATTTTATTGAACTACATGGTGATAGAAGTTATAGTGATGACCAAGCGATTATAGGTGGTATCGGTAAGATTGGTCCTTATACAGTAACGATCATTGCACAAAACAAAGGAAAAAATGCGAAAGAAAATATCGCATGTAACTTTGGGATGCCCCATCCAGAAGGCTATCGAAAAGCATTACGTCTGATGAAACAAGCAGAGAAGTTCGGTAGACCAATCGTGTGTCTTATTGATACACCGGGGGCATACTGTGGCATAGGTGCTGAGGAAAGAGGTCAAGGCGAAGCTATTGCACGTAATTTAATGGAAATGGCTAGACTTAAGACACCTATTATTGCAGGTATCATCGGTGAAGGTGCAAGTGGTGGTGCACTTGCACTAGGTGTAGCAGACCGCGTGTTTATGCAAGAAAATACCACTTATTCAATCTTATCACCAGAAGGGTTTGCGAGTATTCTATGGAAAGACAGCAGCCTTGCTGAGAAAGTAGCGAGTATGATGCAGATTACAGCAGAAGATTTGCTTAGAAATGAAATTATTGACCATATTATAGAAGAGCCAGAAGGTGGGGCACATTGTGATCCTGAACAGGCGGCAAGTCTATTAAAGCAATACATCGTAGAAACACTGGATGAACTAGTAGGCGTAGAGATACCTACATTAGTAGAAGATCGCTATAATCGTTTTAGAAAATTTGGGAGTTTCACAGAATAAAATGTAAGAAGGATGCTCTTATTAGGGGCATCCTTTTTGCGTAAATAGGGAATGAAGGATTAGGAGAGGGCATATATGTAAAAGAGAATAGTGTTTTCGTTTATTTGAAGAAAAGGGGGCCACTCATGAGTCTTAAAAAGCAGTTGATTAAAAATTATCTTAAGATGCAGCTCATTAGTAACAATCCAGGGCAATTAGCCATACGTATAGGAAGTTTACCGAAACTAGAAGATAAGTACAAGTCTTTTGAAACGAATATAGTACAGTTACTAAAGATATTACCGGGCATAGGCGATATACAGACGGATTTCAATACGGGGGATATTTGCATTGCGTATAATCAAGCAGCTTTACAACCACAGCAAGTGATTAAATGGGTGAATGTGGTGGTGGACGTGGCAATCGATCAGATGAACTTTATTAATAAATACTGGGAAACAAATCTCGATTACGTGATGGAAACACTGACACAAATCTTAAAACAAAAAGCCGAAGATATTTTGACATTTTAGCTATAGGAATAGAATGCATGTGTTATAATATGGGATAAGTCGACGGAAGGAGGACACAAATGAAAAAAATAGGTATTATAGGTGCGATGGAAGAGGAGATTATCTCCTTTAAAAGAAAAGTAATCGTACAGCAAACAATAGAAAAAGCAGGTATGACATTTTTAAGAGGTCACGTAGATGAGATAGATGTAATACTTGTAAAAACTGAACTTGGAACAGTGAGTGCAGCTTTATGTACACAGATTCTGATAGATTTATTTGAAGCGGAAGTCATTATTCAGACAGGGCTTGCAGGTGGCATGCATCCATCATTAAGTATAGGTGATATGGTTATTGCTACTGATGTGAAAGCTTATGAAAATAAAGAGCAGTTTACAGAAGGCAATCAAATGCTTTTACAGACAGCACAGCAGGTAGCAAGAGAAGTGCTAGATACACAACAACTAGTCATCGGAAGTATTGAAAGCGAAGATTCTTTTGAAGGCTGTATTAAAGTGCCTGGAGAATGTGATAGCACTTTTGTGACATATTTTGCTGAGATAGAAGCAGCGGCAGTCGCGCATACATGCTTTTTAAATAATGTACCTTTTGTAGAATTACGTACGATTTCAGATACAGCGGGCAAGGCGACTGATATGAATTTTGAAGAATTCGTGCATTTAGTTACTAGAAATATAAGCAGAATCGTCAATAAAATGATAGAAATAAATCTGTAAAAAACTATGCTTTTGGCATAGTTTTTTAATTTAAAATAAAAATTAGCAGACTTTATTGAAAAAAAGTAAAAAAATGGTATAATAAGGACAGGCTAGGCAAATAGGAGGGATATAGAGTGATAGGGATGTTGTTTGGAGTCAATATCTTAGTAGCATTAAGTGTAGGATTAACGATGACTATGTTACAAAATCATTTTTCTAAGATAAAGAAAAGTACCTATATTTATGGGGATCCGAAAGCTTACAAACCATATAGTGACATTGCATTTATAGACAGCATTATAGAGCAGGTCAGAAGTATTGCAGAAAAAGATGAAGAGGACGAGCCATTAGAAGACATGGCACACCTTATTAATCAAAAATTGATGACAGAAAAGATAGGGGTGTTTAAGTATCAAGTAGTGGCTAGAATTGCAATGCAGGGCAAGTACCTTATATGGATCGTACTTATTGGTCAGATTATATTAGAGATGACAAGTAAAAAGCCAGGTGAATCTATAAGTGATTTTATTTATATTGTAGGGAGTACACTTCTATGTATGCTTGTGACTTTAGCAGGGGTTGTAAACAATCTTACGGATCAAAAGACAGCACTTGTAGAGGAAATGCAACAGTACATTTTAGATACATATCCTAGACAAAGAGAAAAAAGGCATAAACAAAATGAACTGAGGGAAATCCTAGATAGGATGGACCGCGTAGCATTTAATGTAGAATCGGTAGGAAGTGAACCGCTAGAGAGCGAACAGGAAGAACAGCACCTAGCAGAAGAAGATATTAAAACTTTTTTAAGAGCACTAGACAAAGAAGCATAATACTAAAAGATTGATAAAACTTTAGTAATCTTTCCCGTATAATGCTATAATAGTGCTTGTGTGAAAAATAAAACTTATTTTGAAATGAATGATTTGGAGGACAGAAAATGAGTAAAATTACATTTGATTATTCAAAAACAGGTGTTTTACAACATGAAGTAGAATGCTTTGGAAAACAAGTAGAATTAGCACATGATATGCTTCATCATAAAACAGGAGCAGGTAGCGATTTCTTAGGATGGATTGACCTTCCAGTAGATTACGATAAAGAAGAGTTCGCACGTATCCAACAAGCGGCTACTAAAATTCAAAACGATTCAGATGTACTGATCGTTATCGGTATCGGTGGTTCTTATTTAGGTGCAAGAGCTTGTATCGAGGCACTTTCACATACCTTCTACAATAGCTTAGCTAAAGAACAAAGAAAAACACCTGAAGTATATTTTGTAGGAAATAACATTTCAGGTACATACCTTAAAAACTTATTAGACGTTTGTGAAGGTAAAGAAGTAAGTGTTAACGTTATTTCAAAATCAGGAACAACAACAGAGCCAGCTATTGCTTTCCGCGTATTCAAAAAATACATGGAAGAGAAATACGGTAAAGATGAAGCTAAAAACCGTATTTTTGCAACAACAGACGTTGCACGTGGTGCACTTTTAACACTTGCAAAAGAAGAAGGTTATGAAACATTTGTCATTCCAGATGATGTAGGTGGTAGATTCTCTGTCCTTACAGCTGTAGGTTTACTTCCAATCGCTGTAGCAGGTATCAATATCCAAGAACTTATGGAAGGTGCAGCAGCAGGTAGAGAAGAATACGGTGTAAATGCTTTAGCAGAAAACCCATGTTATCAATACGCTGCAGTACGTAACGCCCTTCTTAGAAAAGGTAAAAATGTTGAAATTATGGTTAACTACGAGCCAGCACTTCAATACTTCGGTGAGTGGTGGAAGCAACTTTACGGAGAAAGTGAAGGTAAGGATAATAAAGGTATTTATCCATCTTCAGCAAACTTCTCTACAGACCTCCATTCACTTGGTCAATACATTCAAGAAGGACAACGTTTCTTATTTGAGACGGTTATCAATGTAGAAAGTTCAAAACTTGATGTTGTATTAGAAGAAGAGCCAGTAGATCTTGATGGTCTTAACTACTTAGCAGGTAAAACAATGGACTTCGTTAACAAACAAGCATTCCAAGGTACATTACTTGCACACGTAGATGGCGGCGTTCCAAATATGGTTGTAAACATCCCACAATTAGATGCATTCAACTTAGGAAAGCTTATTTACTTCTTCGAAAAAGCATGTGGTATCAGCGGTTACTTATTAGCAGTCAATCCATTTGACCAACCAGGTGTAGAAGCATACAAGAAAAATATGTTTGCACTTCTTGGTAAAGAAGGCTTTGAAGATTTAAGAGCTGAACTTTTAAAGAGAATTGAAAAATAAGATGTATTAAAAAAGCGACTCCCAGTGAGTCGCTTTTTTGATGGTGAAAATGCAGGTTAATGAATTTGGGTTGCGATAAAAGTACATAGATTTTTTGCCTCATCAGAGTAGTCAAGATCTAAATAAAGGTGGATTAAGCTTGTGATAATGAGATAGTCAGAAATGAGATTTAGTGAAATACATTCATTTAGGAGTTGTCTAAAGGTATCAAGTTCACCATATGTCTTTATGTCGATAATGGCTTGAAGATAGGCCTTTAGTACAGTTTGAATGTGGGGCATATTTTTTGATTCAATAGCTAAGTTGATACTGGAGCGATATAAAGGAAAACATTGAGATGAATCTCCTAGAAAAGCATAACTGTTCGCTAAATCAAGATAGATAGTGATTGGATAAAGTTTGGGGTTGAGTTCGATGTATTTTGGTAGAATGTGTGCTGCTTGTTTTAAATAAGGTTGGATGTCTTTGGTGTTTTTAGTTTCGATGAAGATTGTCATTATATTACCTAGAGTTGCAAGGGTAAGTTCAATGTTTTCTTTTGCATTAAGTAACAGTTCATTATGAAGATTAAGTGATTCCAGATAGCGATGTTTTGAGCTAAGTGAGTTTGCTTTGATCATCTGTAGGCTTGCAAATTGAATGGGAAAGATCGAGGAAAGTTCCTTGTGAGACTCTAATAAATTGTTTACAGTAGCGATTGAGGTATCGTAGTCTTCTAATGTTTTATGAGCAACAATAGCGTTGTAAGAAAGTTTGAAGGATTGTTCTAAAGTAAGTGTAGATACTTGGGCGAAGACTGTATTTTTAAATTCGATAATAGTACGATGCCAGCCTAAGCGATTGCAACAGTACATTAAACTTAAAACGCTAGTAATATACATGTGTTGATCAATTAAATAAGCTTGAGCATTAAATATATGTAAATAATAAGAATAAGCCTGAATGTAATTTGCTGATTTCTTAAAAGCGCTTGCATAGCGAAAATAAATATTGAGCTTATAACTAAGAAGATTATAATCGTCGCAAATACGTTCGTAAGAGTATAGTTGAGTGAGGGGGTAAGTGTCTATAAGATTATTGGGGCATGTATCTAAAGTATGAATAAAATCTTTACACAGTCTTGTAGCTTGAGTGAGGGGTAATTCTAGAATATATTCAATAGTTTCTTCACATGTAAGCTGTTTTTCTTTACATAGTTGTTTAAGATTGGCTAATAAATGGGTAGCTGTAGCAGTGTTAAGCGTTGTTTTATTGTTTTCAATCATACTTAACATATTGCGTGTAATAGTAGTGCCACAAAGCTCATCTTGCTTTAGATGATATTTAAGACGAAGTGCTTTGATTTTCTCTCCAGGTGTTTGAATGAGTAAATGCATAAATCATACCTCTTTTATAATGGAATGATTAAATTATAACAAAATAATGCTAAAAAATCAAAAAATAAAGAAATGTAAATAAAAATCATTTACATATCTCTCTTGGATGTGGTAATATTTAGAAAATAAATAATTTAAAAAACAAAACAATGAAATTTAAGGGGGAAGCGTAATGGATAGGGAAGCAAGTGTAGACGTGGTGTGTGTGATAGAAGATGGAAAAGAGAAACAAGTAAAGATGAATATGTTTCTAATGCTCATGGGGCAGTTTGTATCTGATTTTGGAAGTAGTATTTATAGTTTTGCAATAAGCTTATATATTTTACAATTAACTGGCTCAGGATTAAGCTTTTCGATTTCATTAGCAATTAGTACCTTGCCAAGAGTTATATTTGGGCCGATAGCAGGTGTTATTGCGGATCGTATAGATCGTAAAAAGATAGTGGTAACACTAGACTTTTTAAGTGGGATAGCAGTTCTTTTGCTATTAGGGCTTACGGTGGTAGATGAACTCAGATTATCTTATGTGTATTGCATGACTTTTATTTTATCAACATGTCATATGTTTTTTGCTATTCCTTTTAATGCTGCTATGCCCACTATTGTAGATGAAAAGCGTCTTACAAAGGCAAATTCGCTTAGCCAACTTATTGATTCAATAGCGTCTATGAGTGGACCTTTTGTAGGTGGGCTTGTATTTGCAATGATAGATATCAAGCTATTCTTACTTATTAATGGCTTATCCTTTATTTTTTCAGCTGTTTCAGAGATGTTTATTGATTTTGAGATTAATAAACAAGAGAAGATAGTAGAAGAAAATGTAGAGGGCGTACAAGAGAAAGGTAGCTTTATTAAAGATTTTAAAGAAGGGCTTGCTTACTTAGTAAGTCAAAAATGGTTGCTTATGATTGCTGGATTTATGGTCATATTTAATATGTGTTCCATGATAGGCATTAATGTACCTATGCCATATATTGTAAATGAGGTGAGAGGGTTTACATCAACGCAATTCGGGATCTTGAATATGGTATTTCCGATAGGGATGTTAGTAAGTGCTTCGCTTATAAGTATAATGCCAGAACCTAAAAGCAATTATAGAAGATTAGTGGGTGCGATAGCTATTTATTCTGTGACGATTTTGGGGATTGGAATAGTGACAATAGGGGATTGGATTAACTTACCTAATACCTATTATTTAATCATTCTGATGGTGCTTTATGCAGTGATGTCTATATGTTCAGCATTTATTAATATTCCAATGAGTATCGCAATACAAAAGTTAGTGCCTAATGAGATGCTTGGTAGAGTAATGAGTGTTGTTATAAGTATCTGTATGGCGTTAGGGCCTGTAGGTGCTATTGTAGGAGGCGTTTTGGTGGATGCGATAAATCCTACAATTATTCCATTTGCATGTGGTGTATTGATGATGGTTATTACAGGTATTATGTTGGTATCTAAAGAACTAAGGAAGATTTAGAAAAGGTGAGTTATTAAAAGGAAGATGTAGAGAGCTGCTCTTACAACTTCTTTTTTTTGAAGTTTTTAGGAGACATGACACCTGTATAGCAGTGTGATATACTAAAGAAAAAACAAAGGAATAGAAGGAGTGGATAAGATGCTAGATGGACAAGCACGTCGTCAAGAGATGATTCGCATGCTTAAAGAAGCAACGAAACCTTTAAGTGGGGGTGGGTTAGGCAAAGCTTTTGGCATTAGTAGACAGGTCGTTGTACAAGATGTGGCGTTACTTCGTGCGGAAGGTTTTGATGTATTGGCTACAGCTAGAGGTTATATACTTAATCAAGAAGCGGGGCAGATGGCAAGTCGCGTATTTTTAGTGAAACATAAGTTGGAGCAGTTAGAAGATGAACTTCATACCATGGTAGACAATGGAGGCCGTGTAAGAAATGTCATCGTGAATCATGGGATATATGGTGATTTGACAGGAGATTTGATGCTGAAAAATCGTAGGGATGTTAAAAGCTTTGTGCAAAAGGTGAATACAATGAAGGCGGTACCACTGTCACTTCTGACTGATGGTGTGCATATGCATACGGTGGAGGCAACTACAGAAGAAGAGCTTGATCACATTGAAGAGGAACTACGCGAAAAAGGCTACTTGATTGATTGACAGGTGTCTTGACATATGATACGATAACCTCAATTATAAAATG
>JBOGBZ010000135.1:0-7438 GCA_051656485.1 Cellulosilyticaceae bacterium | reverse complement strand
CATCAGACATAGCTGCTGTAATGGCTACCAATTCTTTATGGTCTGCACCTAGTTTTACCATAGCATCGCCAAAAGCTCCGGAAAAGTTCTTGCCACCTAATTTACTTTGTACCCCTTCCTTCATATCGAAAGGTCCTACACCATGGTAAAGGCTTGGGTTTTCTTCTGCTAAACGGTAGCCTCGACCTTTTTTGGTCTTCACGTGGATAATGATTGGCCCTTTCATCCCTTTAGCGTTTTCTAGCATTTCGATTAAGCCTTCAAAATCATGCCCATCAATAGGCCCTAAATAAGTAAAGCCCATCTGCTCAAAAAGGGTATTGTCAATGAGGAAAGTCTTAAGCCCTTCTTTAGTGCGACGCACTGTATTCACCAGACCATCGCCTACTACTGGAATGCTGCCTAAAATACCTTGTACATCTTCTTTTGCCCGCGCGTATTCTTTCGTAGAACGTAGACGATTCAGGTAACGTCCCATACCGCCTACATTTTCAGCAATACTCATTTCGTTGTCATTTAAAATAACAATGAGGTTTGTATGGCCTCGTCCTGCATTATTTAGGGCTTCATACGCCATCCCACCTGTCAAGGCACCATCACCGATGACTGCTAACACATGGTGATGCTCACCTTTTAAATCTCTCGCAACAGCTAAGCCTAGTGCCGCTGAAATGGATGTAGAGCTATGGCCCGTCTCAAAACAATCATGTGCGCTTTCACTACGTTTCGGGAAACCACTCATGCCTCCATATTGGCGTAGACTTTTGAAGCCTTTTCTTCTTCCGGTCAAGAGCTTATGCACATAAGCTTGGTGTCCTACATCCCATACGAATTCATCTTCTGGTGAATTGAATACATAATGCATGGCAATGGTAAGTTCCACAATGCCTAGATTGGATGATAGGTGCCCTCCTGTTTTTGATAAGCTTTGTACGAGAAAGCTTCTAATATCTTTTGCTAATAAAGGTAATTCTTCTGTGGTTAATGCCTTCACATCACTGCTACCTTTTATACGGGCTAATGTTTTTAACATAGGTTTTGCTCTCTTTCTTTTTGATTTCTCCCCTAACTTTAAAAAAATGACAACCCTAAGATTGCCATTTCAACTATACCCTATGGTATCAATATAAGTGCTGTTACAATACCTAATAGAGCGCCTGCTGCCACTTGTAGTGGTGTATGGCCTAATAGTTCCTTAAGTCTTGCATCCAAAGTAACATTTGGGTCCTGCATCACATCAATAATGCGATTTAGAAGTGCTGCTTGCTTTCCTGCTTCTAGTCTTACATTGGCCGCGTCATACATAACGACAAAGCTAAATACTGCCGCAATGGCAAACAATGCACCGTCATATCCGTGCACTTGCCCTACACCAATAGCTAATGCTGTGGTAAAGGAACTATGTGAACTAGGCATGCCTCCTGATGCAATGAATTTATGAAAATCTAGTTTACGATCATTAATAAGGGTCAACACAACCTTAAATAATTGGGCTAAAAACCAGCTTACTAATGCCGTCATAAGTATTTGATTGGATAAGATTTCTTGGTATGCTTCCATTGTTCCTCCCTAATGCTTACGATAAATCAGATTTGTTGCAATCTCTTTCAGCAAAGTGGTGTCACCTTCCACACGTTCAAGACACCTAATCGCCTTCTCCGTAAGGTCTTTAGCAATCTCATAACATTCATCAACAGTATAAAAAGATGTATACGTTCTTTTATCGTTTTTGATGTCACTGTGTGTTGGCTTGCCTAAAGCTTCTGTCTCACCTACTTGGTCAAGTACATCATCTATGATTTGGAAGACTTTTCCCAAGTAAGCACCATATGCGTATAGCGCACTAATCTCCGTTGGTGAGCCATGCCCAAGAATTGCGCCCATCTTTGTCGCTGCACTGAGTAGCGCACCTGTCTTATGGAGATGAATACAGTCAAGGGTTTCTAGTTCAATGGTCTGCCCTTCACTTGCCATATCTAGCACTTGTCCACCGATCATACCTGACCAGCCACTTGCTTCACCAAGCACGTGTGCTGCACGCACCCTCGCCATATCATCTGCTTCGATGGCGTCTTGTAGCATACACTCAAAAGCGTAGTTTAAAAGCCCATCTCCCGCAAGTATGGCTGTGGCTTCGCCAAACACCACATGATTGGTTGGTTTACCTCTTCTAAGGTCATCATTATCCATGGCTGGCAAATCATCATGGATCAGGGAATACGTATGAATCATCTCAATGGCACATAAATAAGCACTAATATCACCTTGCCCGCCAACTGCTTCAAATGCTAATTGCATGAGTGTCGGACGTATACGCTTACCACCTGCCTGAAGACTATAAGACATGGCGTCTATAAGCGTACTAAACGGTCCTTCTGCTTTTGGCATACTACTCACAAGCTTTTGTTCTATTATTTCCCTATATACCTGTAATTTATTATTCATTCGCCAATTCCCCATCCACTTTTTTAAAGCCTTCTTTTTCCAGTAGATAAACTTCTTGCTCAGCTTTCTTTAGTGCTTCACTACAAAAAGCTGCAAGTTCAATGCCATTTTTATAATGTTTGATACTTTCTTCTAGTGTTAAAGTACCACTTTCTAATTCATAAATAATTGCTTCTAAAGCTTCTAAGGCACCTTCAAAATGCTTTTGCTGCTTCTTTGCCATCTCTTCTATCCTTTCTGCTCTACCCTACTTACCACATAACCTTCTGCAAATGTGAGTTTCACCGTATCACCGACTTCTAACTGAGAAGCGTCTTTTATAAGTGTCGCATCTTCTGCTTTTGTCACAAGGCTGTAGCCTCTCTGAAGTGTCTTAAGGGGTGATAACGCTTCGAGTTTTGTGAGTTTACTGTCTAGCTTAATGGTAGCCTTTTGAATTTCTGTTTTATAGGCACTTTCTAAAGCATCTACGTGACGATCTAGCATAAGCATCTGATCCTGAAAATACTTTTCTTTACTAGCAAATACCGGTCTGTCTACCAAATGCTCTAGGCGCTTCCTGCGTCTGTCCATAGCCACTGTCATGGCATAGCTTAAGCTTTCTCTGTGGCGCTCGATACGCTTCAAGTAATCTTCTGTCGAAGGAAATACCATCTCACTCGCCGCTGATGGCGTCGCTGCGCGTACGTCACTTACAAAGTCTGAAATGGTAAAGTCCACTTCATGGCCTACTGCTGAAACCACAGGTATCTGGGATGCAAAAAGCGCTCTTGCCAAAGGCTCTTCGTTAAAAGCCCATAAGTCTTCGATGGAACCCCCACCACGTCCTATGATGATGACATCCACAAGCTGATCCTTATTTGCTTTTTCCAGTGCCTTAATCATTTCACCTGCTGCTAAAGGACCTTGTACATGAGTGGGATAAACGTAAATAGGAATCCCTGGATGGCGCCTTCTAGCTACTTGCAGAATGTCTTTGATAGCTGCACCTGTATGAGAAGTGATGACACCTACTGCTTTTGGGAAGGTGGGCAAAGGTTTCTTGTAAGCTACATCAAAAAGCCCTTCTTGGTGAAGCTTCTTCTTGAGTGCTTCAAAAGCTTCGTAGAGCGTTCCTTTACCTTGCTTTTCCACTTCTTGTATATAAGCTTGAAAAGTACCAGTCTTCTCATAAAGTGACACGCGACATCTGGCATAGATTTTTAAGCCTTCTTCTAAATCAAAAGAAAGCTTCATCGCATCCTTTGCAAACATAACTGCTGGGATACTTGCTGATGCATCTTTAAGGGTCAGATAAATATGGCCTGAATGATGGTATTTGCAGTTAGATACTTCGCCAGATACCCATACATTACTAAGCACATAGTCTTCTTCTAGAAGTCTACTGACATAACGATTCACTTCTGATACTGCCACTACTTTTCGTTTCATTTTCTATGCCTCTATTTCTATGCCTTTGTCTCTTCGCCTTCTTCTATGCTTCTGATACTGCTACTGGTTGTGAGATTTTGCCCAGTACACCATTGATAAACTTTGGTGAGTTATCTGTACTGTATACCTTTGAAATCTCGATTGCTTCGTTAATTGCAACTTTAGCTGGTACATCTTCACACCACTTCAGTTCATAAATCGCCATACGTAAAAGCATAAGGTCTACTTTTGCGATACGTGTAATGGACCAATGCTCACTGCTCTGAATGATTATTTCATCGATTTCTTTTTCGTGTTCGATTACACCTAAGTATTCTTTTTCAATAAATCCTTTTACCTTGCCAGTTACGCCTGTAAGGTAATGACTTAGAATCTCCTTGTTGTCTCTTTCTGGGTGAAATGCTGTCTCGAACAGCATCTTCATAATTAATTCTCTCGCTTCACGTCTAGTCATTGTTTCCTCCTTGTAAAAAAGTGGCCATTGCCACAGTTCTCATTGAATACTGATTTTGTCTATTCAATGAATGAAGCTAACCTAAATATAGGTTAGCCTAATCTTTAGTATTCATCTACAGTTTTTGTTTTTTGGAATTCTACACCAATGACATGTACATCTACTGTTCTTACCATAAGACCTGTCATTGTTTCAATAGAATTCTTTACTTTTTCTTGAATTTTTAAACATACATCTTGGATTTTTACACCGTATTTGACAATGCACATCACTTCGATAAATACTTCGCCTTCACCTACTTCAACTTTGATGCCTTTTGCTGCTTTTTTACCTCTAATCGTCTGTACAAGGTCATTCTTTCCACCGATACCAGCCGTACCTTCTACTTCCATTGATGCAATTTCTGCAATAACAGCGATTACATCGTCAGCGATTTGTACTTGTCCAGCTTCATCTTCTACTTCTACATTGACATTTTTAATTTCTTCCACAGTAAATGCCTCCTCTATCTTATATAGTGATTGCTTTTACCCTTATTATATACAATTCCAAGGGGTTTTGTAAATCATTTTCACTTATGAATGGAAAAAGTAGCTAAAGTATGAGGGCTTTAGCTACTTTTAGGATTAGTTTTGTGCTGTTTCCTTATCCGCTGTCAAACGAGATATTTTGATTTGTCCTACTTTACAGCCTGTCTTTCTTTGAACGATTTCTTCAATCTGAGCGATTTCTTCGTCTGAAAGCTCATTGTCATTGACTACAACGTCAATCGTTGTTTCATCGATTCTTACAAACACATCTTTAAAACCTTTGGCACGAAGAAGTGACTCTGCACTATTTTCTTTATCGATACGGTCTTGGATCGCGATAAGGCTTTGTGCAGCTTTTGCTTGAGTTTCTGGATCGATATTTGCATCTGCAACATAGTTACCAAGTTCTTCGATTTGTTTTGCTCTTACTTGTTCACGAAGCATTTTTTCTTCTGCAAAGAAGTTTACATTCACTTGTTTACCAGTGGTATCTGTGCTAGCAATTTGTGTACCTTTTTTGGTGATGACCACTTCTTGCATTGCTTTTTCACCTACTGGAACGCTTGTTTCTACTGTTTCTGGGCTTGTCATCTCATTAAGCATGTCTTCATTTAAAGCTGCAAGCTCTTCTTCCGTTAAAGGAAGCCCTGTCACATCATTGACTGCATCTGGTGGTAAAGTAGCAAGCTCACCAAGTTCATCAAAGAAGCTATTGTGATCCACGAGGCCACCTTCTGCTACATCAATAGCATTGTTTCCCTCTGCATTAAAGTTCGGTGCTGTAAGTTTGGTGCCGTCTTTATCTGTGAGACTTAAATACCCTGCAATAGCAATCATAAATACAAGTACTGTAACAATTACGTGATTTCTTTTCATTTCAAACATGATTTACCCTCCTTAATTAGTGGCCATTTTAAATACTGCAATTTTATGTACTGGAACATCTAAAACCGATGATACGGCTTGTATAATAGCATTTTTCACATTGCTATCGTCTGCTCCCTCTGCTAATACTAATACACCTTCTATTTCTGGCCTGTTTTCTTTTACAATAAAAGGTATATCTCCTTTTTGCATCACAACCTTACGTTCTAAGTCCTCTTTTGTATTAGACTTGATTCTACCAGACTTGTCTGTCTCATCCGTATCTTGAATACACTGCACCACTTCTTCTGCCAGTACTTTTTCATTGCTTGTACTTGTTGTGACCATGACTTTTGCTTGCCCAGCCCCGTCAAGGCTCTTCAAGATCATCTCAAGCTTTTCTTCTAGTAATGCTTCATAATCATCTTCCCCTACTATCTTTTTTTCCTGTGTAACTTGGGTACCTTCTACTGCCACTGTTGGTGCTGCTGGTTTTTCTCCCCAAGGGAAATAACTTATGACAATCCCCACAGCAACAAGCATCAACACACCTAACATCAGCTTTTCCGTCGTACTTAAAGGATTCTCCTTTTTACCAAATGGCCAAAATCCTTTTTTTTCTTTACCTTCCATACGTTTCCCCCTTATCTAATTCTCTTGTACTGTAATATATATATTAGTGTTGTCCCAATTATAGAATGTATTTAAACAATTTTTTATTTGTTTTTCTAATACATCTTGATCCAGTACAATACTTTCACTTTTGCTGCCTATGCCAAAGCCTATGCCATCACTCTCTTTATAAGCAACTTCTAAGGCAACACTTTCTACACCAAACCCGGATGCTTCCATGACAGGAATCACTTCGATCCCTATCACATCTACTTCGATGTTTTTTTCTACCCAATTTCTCGTTTGTTCTTCCAATTGTGCACCGTATATGGCCAACATGCCTTCTTTTTGCTTCTCCACTTCATCTTCGTACGTACTATAAGTCACTTCTTGCCCTAGCTCTGCTTGATAATAATTAATGTACTGAGACACTGTATCCCCTGGTACAAGTGAGGTGCCTGTCACAAAGTCAATGATAGGCCCTAAAAGCGTGAATATGACGATGAAGCCCAGCACTAATTTTAAGTATTTCTTCATATCTGAACTTGGAAAAAGCATTTCTACAATGACCACAAAAAGCATGGTCAGTATAATAGTTTGCAGATACTGTGTCATCTCACACCTCCTAGGTTATACTCGTTCCAATGCTACAACATACAATCATTACCACAATTGTCAGCAGTACCACTGTCCCTGTACAGCTTAATATAAACTCACAACCCTTGCCTAAAATACTGGCAATCTCACTCATCTTTTTATCCCCTACCGGTTGGATAATGGCCCCTGCTAGATGGTACAAAAAAGTATAGGCTACCATCTTGATCAGTGGGACACTGGCTACAATCACAATCCATATGATCACGCCAATGGCAAAAGAATTCTTAATCAATTGGGCACAGGATAACACAAATTCTAAAGCCCCTTTACTGGCATCACCTACCACCGGTAAGAAAGAACTACTAATGGAAAAAGCTGATTTCTTAATGGCTACATCGATATAAGGCAGTGTCAATTTATAAATCCCCATAATCCCTATACTGATACCAAACACAAGCTTTAAGCCATTGCCCACCACTTTATAGAAAAGCTTCACAAACTTATC
>JBOGBZ010000134.1:0-3883 GCA_051656485.1 Cellulosilyticaceae bacterium | reverse complement strand
TCGATAGAACTGATGGCTCTTTCTATAAGCTCATCAGCAGTATGGATATGGTCAAAGGTATCTTTATCCAGTGCACTAATGTCACGACGTACATATTCTAGATTGGTATCCTTCGTAAAACCGTCGATAAAGAAGAGATAGAATTTACGGCCTCTGATATCAAGGACGCGCTGAAGGAGGTCAAAGCTTGTACCTAGGGGAAGCTTTGACTTTAAAAGTTGAAGATTGTCTTCTATTTTGTAAGTAAGTTTCATATTATCACCTATTCGTTTTAATAATAGGTTTAGCTTATACAATTAGTGGGAAAATATACATAAGGCAACGACAAAGTGGTAAATATGCTATAATAGCTTCAAAGAAATGGATATAGAGAAGAAAGTGAGTTAGATGATGGAAGACGTAACGGAAATAAGAGAACAAGACGAGAAATATATGGCGATAGCCCTAGAAGAAGCACAGAAGGCTTTTGAATTAGATGAGACACCTATCGGTGCGGTGATTGTGTATGAAGGTCAGATCATAGGGCAAGCATGCAACCGTCGCAATACAGATAAGCATGCCCTCGCACATGCTGAAATACTTGCCATAGATGAGGCGTGTAAGCATATGGGGGATTGGCGTTTGGAAGAATGCACAATCTACATTACACTAGAACCATGCCCAATGTGTGCAGGTGCCATCGTACAAGCACGTATCCCAAGAGTTGTATATGGTGCAAGCAGTCCCAAAGCAGGGTTCGGTGGCTCGGTACTTAATATTTTACAGCTGGAAAGTCTGAATCATCGCTGTGAAGTGGTACGCGGTGTTGCTGAAGAAGAAAGCAGTGAACTACTTAAAACATATTTTAAACAAATGAGAACAAAAAAATAATGTTCATGCTTGTCCAAAGATGATATACTATTAGTACGATTATCTAAATGAATGGGGGAACCACCAATGGCAGTTACAACAAAGCATAAAAAAGCTAGAATGTTTAGAGATTTTTTAATTGAGACAGAAGGTATGAACATGTTTAAAGAAGAAGAAAATGAGAAGGTAATCTTCTTTAGAAGTGTGTATCCTTTCCCAAATGAAGAAAGAAAGCAATTCATGCTTATCATAGACGATTCAGTATACCTTACAATGCAAGCACTTATCGTTCAAGATGTGCCAGAAGCAAAGAGAGATGAAATGATTAAGCTTATCAATCAACTTCAATTCGAATACCCAACAATGAAGTATGTACTTACACCAGATGGTCAAGTAATGACTTCAACAGTATTCCATGCTCATGAAAACAACCTTGATCCAAAGATGGTTATTCGTTGTACAGTAGAAATTATGAAAGTAATTGCTACTCAACACTACGATAGATTCAAGCAAGTATTGGAAGCTTAAAAGCATTGACAGATGTCACCTCGCTAGAGTATACTAATGAGGTGACATTTTCTTATGTCAAAAAATTTCCGTGCTAGCCGGGGAGGTAGCGGTGCCCTGTACCTGCAACCCGCTGTAGCAGGGGTGATGCTCTGGCTGAGGCACTAACTTGTTTGGTCTGCCCTTAGCAAGTAACGTTGATGATTGGGTCTTGCGCAATAGGCGCTCGCGAACCGTGTCAGGTCCGGAAGGAAGCAGCACTAAGTGAGAATGCTCTATGTGCCGCGAGGCAGCCTGATTGGAGTTAACTACTAAGGTAACGCTTGTAGGTTATTGTCGAAGCAGAGTGCACGGATTAAAAAAACCATACATCTTTGATGTGTGGTTTTTTTATTTGCCCAAATATAGGTTTCACATTTCTTAAGAAATATTAAGTATTTCTATACACCAATATTAAAAACTAGCCTTTAAGATAAGACTATAAAATAAAACAAAGAGGGAAATGAGGAGACATTCACATGAAAGATGAAGAAAGAGTATATGACAATCTGCCAGAAGTCATCGATGTGCAAGTAGAGGAAGACTTGGACTTTGAACTTCGTGAGCCAGAGGATGATGATACAGATACAAGTAAAGAAGTAGCCTACAAAGAGACGATACGTGAAGAAAAAGTCTATGAGGGTTATACTGAGCCTAAGATGATTGAGGCGACGATTGTACATGAAGAGTCTGTACAGGAGCCAGTGGTGGAAGAGAATGAGCAAAAAGCTAAATACGACAAGAAAGAGAAACAAAGCAAGAAGGATACGTCTTTCACAAGCTTCAAGGCGAATCAAAAAGCCAGTGAGAAAAAGTGGCGCAAAAATGTAGGAAAGAAAATAAGTAAATTTTTCTGGCTCATACTCGCCTTAATCGTAGGGATACCAGTGGTTGGATTTGGCGGCTTCTTCGCTGTCCTAGGTCTTGGCATTGCAGTGATGTTTTGTGGTATGGCAGTGGGAATGGGAATCATTGGACTAGGTGCCAGTGCATTTCTAACCACAGCAGGGATAGCCTCTATGGGTCCAGTAGTCTTCTTTGGAAGTTTAATGGGCATAGGTGGCGGTGGACTTGGTTTACTTCTACTTCTAGTGATTCTTATTTGGTTAAAAAACAGAATTATACAGTTTTATAAATGGGCGAAAAAATGTATGACAGAGGAGGTACAATAAGATGAAAGCTTTAAAATGGGGTATAGCCCTTTGTGCAGTGATGTTGACAGTGGGAATAGTAGGGACAGGAGCAAGTCTAGGTAATATGTATCAGAGTGCTCAGCTTACACATGAGACAAAATTAGAAGAAGCACTGGATGTGAATGCACTTAAGAATATCCATATCCAATCAGATGTACCACTTCGTATCGTACCAACAACAGGTGAAGCAAAAATTACTTTTGAAGGTTATGCGACGGGTCTTATCGTACCAGAACCAATGTATGCCATTGATGTGAATACACAAGGAGATGCATCTTATATCACTATCAAAAACAAAAATGCTCATATGATGACGTTTTTATTTGATGGTAGCTCAGAGGAAGCGGTGCTTTACTTACCAGAGCAAGATGTAAAGTCACTTAAGATTAACACAGGTTGGGGCAACTATGTGAATTACCAAGGTAAAGCGAATATCGAGGAGCTCACTATAGATGGTGGTCATGTAAACTTAGACCTTGAAGGGAATATCGGGAAAGTAGACTTAGATGTACGTCAAGCTACAGTAGACTTAGAGACGACGGTACCAGCAGATGTGAAGATCGTGGCACAGCGTGGAGAAATCAATCTAGAGGGGCAGTACAAAAAAGTAAATCTTGCAGATTTAAATAGTGGAGAGGTGTCAGTACAATCAACAACGCCTTATGAGGTACAATCTCAGACGTATAATATGGATGTGATGTTTAAAGGACCAATACAAGTAGCGGATGTAAGAGCCGGGGAGTATAGAGATGTCACTATAGAGTCTACGATTGTACCAAAGCGTATTGCGGTAGAGGCCTATGAAAGTCAAGTGCGTATCCAATTACCAGAGACAACACCAGGAGTTAAAGGTGTATGGAATTACCATGATTATGACCAAAATATGATAGATGCATTTGGGATGGAGAAGAAGCAAGTAGGTGAATACACAAAGCAACTTCAGTATGGTGAAGGCGGTACAGAGTTGATACTTGATGTATCAGGTGGCAATATTTATATTTTAAAATAAGGTGTACAATGGGAGGTAATCATGAGGCGAAGACAAGCAAAAGAAAAGAAAGAGCGGAATGGGAATCCTAAAGTGGAGAGGGTTATCACCAAGACAAAACAAGGGATGAAAAACGTTAGTAACCGTACACTAGGATTGGGGAAGAGGTATATCCTTAAAAGCAAACAAAGCTTACGTCATGAAATCTTGAATATGATTCTAATAGCAGCGGCAGTAGCTGTGGGCGTGTGTATACTCACTACTTTCTTTGCACAAGGTATAGGCATAGGTAGATATACCCATAGGG
>JBOGBZ010000133.1:0-26990 GCA_051656485.1 Cellulosilyticaceae bacterium | reverse complement strand
CGTTTCTAATAATACGTCTACAAATGTTGTGGCCATACGTCACCTTCTCTCTTTCTATACTTCATCTTCTATTTTAAAGTATACCCTAATTACCAAGACTGTAAAAGTCTTTATAAAAGAAAAAAGCAACCACTTAACGTGATCACTTTTCTCTCTCAACTTTAAATACATCCGATGCTAGTAGCACCTTATCTTCCATACCTACTTGACCTACGGTATAACTTCCCTTCACCTTCTTCTGCCCCTCTACAAGGAGCTTCTGCTGACTTACAAAAGTAGTCTTCAGTAGTTTGTCATTTAGGAATACTTTACTATAAGTAGTAAAGCCATCTCCTCCTATCTCCAGTCCCTTTTCTGTATCATGAATCTCTACGATACGTACTGGTTCCATACCAATCTGCATATTGGTAGGCTCCAAATCCTTAAGGCCTTTCAGTACGATCTGCTGCACACCTTTGAAGTAAGTATCATACTCCGGATCCTCTACATACTTCTGATGGACCCCATTCATCATCCCCTCTTCGAATCCTAGCATCTCGAAGAGTTTTGGGTAGAGCTGGTACGCTTGTAGATGCTGATCTTGCTGCGTAGGTAGCAGCCCTTGATTATCGATGATGGCATAGTAGGTAATAAACTTCTCTTCCCTCGTCCAATCACGTAGTACCTCTAAGTTCGGTCCATGATCTGAGTAGATCACAAGGATGGTATCCTCCTCCAGCGACTCTACGTATTGGATAATCTCTCCCATCAGCTTGTCCAAGTGATGGAGCCTATCGATATACTTCTCATACTGCGCCTTCGCCTCGCCCTCTGGTACACCTTGTATCTCTATGCCATACTTTAAGCCATCATGCTCCA
This sequence comes from Cellulosilyticaceae bacterium, assembly GCA_051656485.1. Classification (GTDB taxonomy): domain Bacteria; phylum Bacillota; class Clostridia; order Lachnospirales; family Cellulosilyticaceae; genus JBOFDK01. The sequence continues at coordinate 26,132 of JBOGBZ010000133.1, read as the reverse complement.
TCGGATATGGTCCATGCATAGCTGCCGTCACTGCGAACACAAAGTCTGCTTCCTCAGTCGCTTCTATGGCCCGCTGAATGTAGTCCACCATGACCTCATCCTTGGCCCAGCCATACTCATGCTCCAGTGGGTGCATCATTTCCTTAGGGATGAACCGATCAAACCCTAAATTATCATAGATACCTGACCTATCAAAGAAAGCTCCAAGGTGATTATGTATCGCTGTGGTAAAGTAGCCCCTATCCTTTAGCAAGTATGCGATAGTCTCTATGGGTTGATCCGTAATGGTCCCATCTGTATAAGGAATCCCTCCAGATATAAAGTCCATATTCATAGCTGCCAAGAACTCAAACTCCGTCCTGGCTGTCCCACCTGCAAAAGTATGCACACCTAGTGGGCCACTATACCCCTCATTCATATACTTATGCACATTTGGCACCGGATTTTGTGAATAAGTGACTCCTTCTAGCACATAAGGGTCAAAGCTAGACTCCATCTGCACCACGATGATATTTGGCCTACGTCCCACCGCTTCTTCTGATGCACCTTCCTCTCTATCTGCCGCATCATTATCCATCCCATCACTCGAATTTGGCACCTGTGGCACATCGGTCTCAGCCTGAGCCGTCTGCTGTAAGGCTTGCAGTACCTCCTCTGGTACCTCCACCTCTTCCTCTCCACCGAAGAACTTCGCCATATCGCTAGTGAAGGTATACAAAAAGCCATTACGCCCATAGAGAAGTTCCACATTCTCTTCTCCCTGAGCCATCACGTCTCCCAATCCGCATACCCACTGTATACTTAGTATAGCCATCGCCACCACAACGACTCCAGCTAGACGCTCCACTGGCTTCAACTTGGTATGATGGGTGTAACGCTTATAACTCACTATAAGTACACTTACTACCACTCCCACAAAAAGTCCTATCTGTAGTAACATCCCCCAAGTCAGATACTGACCAGCCAAAGTCACACCTTCTCCAGCTGACTGCAAGTCCGCCCATATAAAAGGCGTCCCACGTACAATCATCATGATACGGTTTGCCATAGCTGCTACCAGCCAAGGTAGCTGTATAAGGCACGCCACGAAGACACCCTTCTTGAAGAACAACGCTGGCACCGTCATAAGTGCCATCCGATTCACATTAACGATAAATGTAAGAGGCTGAGCACCTACAAAAGCAAAAGCCTCCACCACACCTCTACTGAGTATCTCTATTGTCAATACACTTAAGCCCGCAAGTAGCCATAAGAGTGCTGTTCTACGTAAAAAGTGTATGTATTTTTCTTTCATCACTTCATCTCCTCCTTTATTTTCTTACACTCTATATACTTTTTAATAGTTATCTCTATAGCCTATCTTACGCCTAAAGTATAACCTAATCAACTATCCAATAAAAGCTTTAAAGTAAAAAAATCAGCCACCCATCATTTCTCATGATCAGTGACTGACTTCTATATATGTAAATTATCGGGTGTTTAGGCTTTATAATTTTAAGATATCTTTTGCATTCTGATAAAGGAGTAGGTCGAGTACTTCTTTATCAAAAGGTAATTTTTTGAATTGCTCCAAGCTTTGTGCCAATGGGCGTACGGGATAGCTTGTAGCAAACATCATACGATAGCGCATATAAGAGTTGGCAGCCTTTACGAACTGGTCTGCAAATGGCATATCTGGTAGACAACAGAAGAAGTCTGGGTAGAAATAAATATTCATACAGTGTAATGCTGCACCTAAGAACTCTTGTACATACGGCCAACATCCATGTGATACGGTAAAGATAACGCGCGGGAAACGTAATGCTACCTTTTGGAGGTGGATTGGATTACAATAGCTTAAGTCTTCTCCAGCTAATACACTTAGGGTGAATGCACAGATAAGTCCATACTCTTCACACTTTTCATAAATAGGGTCAAGCTTACGGTCATCTACATAAGTAGGGGGATTAGACCATCCTGGCTCTAGGGAAATTCCTTTGATGTTATAAAGCTTATAACATCTTTCAATCTCTTTTACTGCTGCTTCCACATCGCTACAATCTACCGAGGGGAAAGAAATGAATTTATCTGGATACACAATCTGCAATTCACACACATCATCATTATTAACTCTTGCCATGCCTTCTCGTACCTGTCTTCCTTGAATGACCTGCATATCAATGCCAGAAGCGCCAAGCTCCTGCATATACAATTCAAAGTCACCTACTCTAGCCGACTCAATCCCCACACTATTACGGTAAATAGCTGGTACATCTTTTGGATGAGCAAACTGGTCTTCCATTGGTCTTGGGAAGAAGTTACCTTCTGTTACAAATCCTTTGTAAGGTGGTCTTGAACGAAAATCAATTACCATAACGTCTCTCCTTATACTTCTTTTTCTACTGCCTTGATGGCTTTCTTAATCATACTTTCTTTCTTATGCTTCTCTCTGGCTGCATAGACGATAATACCCACAATACAAGCTACATAAGGGATTGCCATAACCAAATCTGACGGGAAAGCATTGATTTGGAGTATATTTGCAATTGCATTAGCTGCACCAAAGAGTAGTGAGGCAATCATGGCACCTACTGGGTTACCTTGTCCCATAGCATCTGCTGCTACCCCGATAAAACCTCGGCCACCAGTCATATTGGTGATAAAGACAGACATATTACCCATGGATAAGTACATACCCCCTAGTGCTGCCAGGAAACCACTGATTCCTAGTGCAATCAGTTTGACCTTTGTAGGATTCTCTCCTACAGAACGTGCTGCACTAGCATTCTCACCTACGGCTCGAATACGTAGTCCAAGAGGTGTTCTAAACATCAAATACCAAGTTACCACTACCATGATAAAAGCAAGGTAGGTAAAAGCATTGTGTCCCGACACAACCTCTCCAATAAATGGTATATCTTTGATGAAAGGAATTTCTACCCTTGGTATACTAAGACTTCTCACTGCTGCTGACGTACCTTTATCGCCAGTGAATGCATACAGAATCATAACAGTAGCCCCTCTTGTGAATGTATTAATCGCTACCCCTGTAAGAATCATATTGGTATGCATCATAATATGGAAATAACCCATGAAAATACCCATAGCAATTCCCACAAGTGAGCCACATACAAGAGCAAAGAAGAGGCTTCCTGTAAAAGCACTTGCCAATACGCCAGCCAAAGCGCCCATCAGCATAGTACTATCGATTGTAATGTTGGTTACGCCACCTCTTCTCGCTACAAGAGACGCAAGAGCTGCAAAAATAAGAGGCGTCGATACCCTGATGACTGTACTGAGGAACTCAGCTGTCAATATACTGTTCAATATATTTTCCATCTTCTATGCCTCCTCTTTGATCTTCTCAGTATATTTGATACGTAACTTTTGTTGCGTAGCAGACAAGAATGCTTGAGCACCAATAAATAAAATCATGATCGCTTGAATAACGAGTACAATCTCACTTGTTACATCTGTGGAACGATTCATAATGTCTGCCCCTGTTCTTACATACCCTAAGAAAAGAGCTGCTAGGATGACATACTGTGGTTTGTATCTAGCAAGTGTCGCTACCATGATTCCGTCCCACCCTAAGTTTGTAAGAGAGAACCATGCAAAACGTGGACTATGTCCAAACATCTCAACTCCACCACCTAAACCACTGATTGCACCACCTAAAAACTGTGCAAGCAAACACATACCAAACACATTAATACCTATGTACTTCGCATAATTGGGGTTAATCCCAATAAGACGAATTTTGTAGCCCCATGTAGTCTTGTATAAGAAGAACCATGTAAAGACTACCATTACAAGTGCTACAATAAGACTTCCATCAATCTTTGTTCCTTCGATTAACACTGGGAAAAATGTATCTTTAGGAAGCAAATAAGACCCTGAAGATGTAGAATGAATATCCATTAAGTATGTATTGAAGATATAGTTACCTGCATAGAACAATACATAGTTGAACAGCAACGAAACAACGAAAGCATCTGCATCATACTTCAAATGAACAATCATCGGTAGAAGCGCCATAAGACCACATACGATGAATACTGTTATAAGAGAAAATGCATTGAGCGGCTTACCACTTAATAAAGTAAACTTAAGTGCCATTGTCGCACCTAAGAGCCCTCCAAAGTAATAACACCCTTCGCCTGATAGGGTACGCTTACCTGTAGCCCAAAGAATACATACCCCAAGACCTGTAAAGATAAGAGGAATTGTATTTTCTACCAAACTACTCATTCTTCTTAAAGATGTAAAAGGACCTACAAGGAATGCGTAGAACGATTCAAATGGTGCATCACTTACCACCATAATAATGCTAAAAGCTACTGCCATTGCAATGAGAATTGCAATGATAACTTTTGCAAACGAAAATAACTGATTCAGTTTATTATTACTCATAGAACCCCCTCCTTATCTCTTCTTTTGATTGTTTCTTAATCCCTAACATGTACTCCCCAAGTTCTTCTTCTGTAATCCCTTGTAAGCTTTGGAAGTAGGCTACAATCTCCCCTTCATACATAACGATAAGGGAATCGCTTAGTTCCATAATCTCTACTAAATCTGCAGAGTTGACCAAAATCGCTGTGTCTGCATCTCTTAATTCAAAAATCTTTTGGTGGATAAACTTGGTGGCACCAATATCAATGCCTCGAGATGGCTGGTCGATAATAATTAAATCACGGGCCATAGAAAGCTCACGCCCTACAACTACCTTCTGAATATTGCCCCCTGAAAGCATATTGATCTGCTGCTTCTCCGAATCACACTTCACCAAGAATTCTTTCACAAGCTCTTTTGCTTTTACTACCAGATTTTTTTCCTTCAAGACACCCCACTTTGAAAATGTCTCTTCGTGGATACGATTTGCCATCAAGTTTTCCTTGATAGTGGCCTCCCCTGCTACCCCCACTGCTAGGCGGTCCTGAGGAATATATGCGGTATTCGCATTATCTCTTATCTGACGAATACTCATCTTTGCCACATCTTTGTCACCTATAGTGATTCGCCCTCTTTGGATATCTCTTAGGCCTGTGATAAGCTCTAGAAGTTCGCGTTGTCCATTGCCTTCCACACCTGCAATACCAATAATTTCACCACTTCTTACAGTGAAATTGACATTGTCTAGTTTCAGCTTACCTTCGCCATAGCCATAACTTAAGTTCTCTACCTTAAGGACAGTCTTACCAGGGTTTGCTGGCTTTTTGTCTAAGTTCATCTTAACTTCACGGCCTACCATAAGCTTTGAAATCTCCTTCTCAGAAATAGATTCTACATCATAAACGCCCATAGAGCACCCATTCTTCATAATGGTAATACGGTCACAAATAGCCTTGATTTCACGAATCTTGTGAGAGATAAAGATAATTGTATGATTATGCTCCTTTAAGATAAGAAGCTGCTTGAAAAGTTCTTCTGTTTCCTGTGGTGTCAGTACTGCTGTTGGTTCATCTAGAATGAGGATTTTTGCTCCACGGTAAAGCGCCTTTAAAATCTCCACCCGTTGCTTCATACCTACTGCAAGATCCTTCACCTTTGCATGAGGATCGATTGGCAAATTGTACTTCTCTGAAATCTTTTTCGTCTCTTCAATAGCTTTCTCACGGTCAATAAAAATGCCCTTTGTAGGCTCTTCACGAAGCATCATATTTTCTGCTACTGTAAGGGATGGTACAAGCATAAACTCTTGATGCACCATACCAATCTTCATAGCAATGGCTTCAGATGGACTATTAATCGTCACAGGATTACCTTCAAAGAAGATTTGACCTTTATCCACCTTCTCCATACCGAAAAGCATCTTCATAAGTGTAGACTTTCCTGCACCATTCTCACCCATGACCGCATGAATCTCTCCATAGTTTACAGCGAAATCCACATCTTTGTTGGCAACAATCCCATTGCCATATATTTTGGTAATACCTTTCATTTCAATTGCTGGAACTTGTCCATTCACCATCTATTCACCTCTCTTAGACATAAAAAAAAGGAAGCTATTACCTAACACAACAGCCTCCCTCTTTTCTTATTTTACTGTGCAGAACTCATGATTTTATCAATTTCTTCTGCTGCCATACCGATCGCTGTTGGTATCTGTATGCTTCCATCTGTAATTTTTTGTTCATATGCTACTACAGCTTCTTGTATTTCTGCCGATACTTTTTCCTCGTAGAATGCATTTTTAACGATGCCTACACCATCAATAGCTACACCTACTGTTTCTTGTGAGCCAAGTGGTAATGTACCTTCTTCAAAACGCTTGTAAGCGTCTAATACTGCATTATCAACTTTTTTCATAACAGATGCTAGAATGATTTCTAAGATTGTCTCATCATTTTTAGCGTATTTAGTTGCCATATCTTGATCGTTTCCTATTGCCATAATGCCTTTATCTCTTGCTGCTTCAAAAAGACCTGCTGAAGCAATCCCACAAGCTGGGAAAAGTACGTCTACACCATCAGAAATTTGTGCTAATGCTAATTCCTTAGCTGTTGTTGCATCGTTAAAATCATTTGTGAATGCAGTAGCTACTTTAATGTCTGGATTAACTGCTTGTGCACCACTGATATAACCTACCATGAAATCATAAATAACTGGAATCTTTGTTGCACCAATAAAACCTATGTAATCGTTCTCTGTTGTAAGTGCTGCCATTACCCCGGCTAAGTATGCTGCTTGGTTTTGGTAAAAGTCCATTGCATAAACATTTGGCATCTCTACTTGATCAAAGTCTAAGCTTACGTCATAACAAATGAATGGTACTTCTGGGTACATAGGGGCTACTGTTTGAATGGTATCCTTCATAAGTGAACCACCTGTAATGATGAGGTCGTAATTACTTTCACAAAGGTCAGATAATGCTGCTTCCCACTTCGCTGCATCTGCTACCCCTGAACCTAATTCAACGATATCTAATTTTGCACTGATTTGCTCTGCAATTTGCTCTGCTGCTTTACATGCTAAATCGTGTGTACCACCGTCACCTCTAACGTTTGGTAATACGATCAGTATTTTCTTATTATCACCTGATACTTCTTTTCCTGTTTCTTGACCTACTTCTGGCTTGCTACCACATGCAGTCATCGTTAAAAGCATCATGACTACTGCTAACATTAAACTTACTATCTTCTTCATAAGTCGCTCCTTTATGCCCTATTTAATATTGTTTCTATTATAGCATTGTAGTATCATATATAAAAGTAGATATATTTTATATAGTTAATAAGTAATTGCTTATACATTTTTGCTCAAATTTATTCATTCCTTAACTGCCAATAGAAAGGAGCTTTACTAATGACTCTCAGACACTTATACATCTTCGCCAAAGTGGTGGAATATGGAAAAATGCAAACTGCAGCCAAAGAGCTATACATCGCTCAATCTGCCGTAAGCCAAGCTATTGCCGATATTGAGAAACACTATAATATTATTCTTTTCGAAAGATTATCTAAAAAACTTTATATTACCCCTGCTGGTGAAAAGTTCCTCTATTACGCCAACCACATCCTAGCACTCTACAATGAATTAGACCAACAAATGCATGAAATCGAGAATGTCACCCTCTTGCGTATCGGTGCTACCATCACCATTGGCACTTGCATTATTCATCCACTCCTAGAAGCTTACCATAAGCATTATCCTCAAATACCTATCCAAATCTACATAAGCGATCCTGATACATTAGGCGGCAAACTCCTAAACAATGAATTAGACATTGCCCTTCTAGAAAGTTTGCCTCAAAATACCGATTTCATTGCCTTAGAACCTTTCTTAGATGATACGATGGTCCTTGTGTGCAGTCCTAGTCATCCCTTTGCAAAAACCGGTTCTGCTACCCTTCTAGAAATCAGCCAAGAAAACTATATCGCTCGTGAGACAAGTGCCCAAAAAGAGCTGTTCCTTGAACTTATGGAAGCACATAGCTACACCGTCCGCCGCGCTTGGTACTGCAACAACTCTGAGTCCACCAAGCAAGCTGTCATGCATAATTACGGCATCACAGTTATCTCTAGACGTATTGTAGAGAAAGAATTGCTATCTGGTACCTTGGTAGAGGTGAAGATGGAAGGCTACCGCCTCTCACGTTATCTCAATGTAGCCTATCACAAGAACAAGTACCTTTCTCACTCACTTCTCAAACTTATTGAACTTTGCAAAGACTTGGAGGAAATCTTATCATGATTTCACATATCTATTACAATATTTGGCGCCCTGCAAAAGATACAGGCTACTGTACTTCCAGATACTTTAGCAACAACTACTTCGACGCCTGCCTAAGCTATGTAAACGCAGAAAACGCCCTAAGGAAGCATCTCTCTAAGGCAACCCCTAAAGACTATACTTCACCTAAGGCGTCTTACTACAAACAACTCAAAAACAATACATTCTTGCTTCAAGACTACTACCTACACATCCTTTGCAAGAACGGTATCAAATGTGCGCCACATATTAAAGCGAAAGACTTCTATTTACTAGAAGACCCAATGAAGCTCCGTGCCTATACTTGTACCATCACCATATTAGGTGAAGAACGTACCTTAAGCCCCTTTGCATCACTTCCCCATAAGCTTGATACATGGTACCTAGAAGGTGCCAAAGTACTGCGTGGCAACAAAGCTCACCAAGAAGTGGCCACACTGGAGCATCTCATCCAGTCTACCGCAGCACTACGATGCCTCCTGTATGCCCAATTTGGGCCTCAGTCAGATGCTGGTATCACCAATCCACAGCCTAAAGGCGAAGGTACTGGCTACTTCCAAGTACACAGCCTCTTCCACCTTACACCTCCTCAGTGGACTGCGGAAGAACACTATTCTATAGAAGAGATACCTTGTAAGAAAGACTTTAGGGCGTATAGTTGGAAAATATAAATAAATGCTATGAGTTCAAAAATCTCCCCTTTTGGGCCATACCCTCCCTAAGGACTTTTCCCTCTTAAGATTGCAACCATGCTGGGCGCACCACAAAAGTAGTCATCCCTATTATCTACAGATGACTACTCTAAATCTATTTCTTCATACTATTTTTTAAGATTGCTAAGCCATACTTTGTCCAAATCCCTATATATACCATACAAGTAATTCCTCTATGATATTTCACCTTATAATGCTTCTTGTAGAAAAGCCACATTGCATCATGAAAATCGTAGATAATCTTCGTACGTCTCTTCTTGGAACTCCCACCCTTATAGTGGATGAGTTGTGCCTCAGGGTAATACACTATACGATATCCGCCTTCCCCTATACGGTAGCATAGGTCGATATCTTCTCCGTACATAAAGAAGTCTTCATCTAAAAAGCCTACATGATTCAGCACACTCCTAGGCATCAGCATAAAAGCTCCCATTAGGCACTCTACCTCACCTACCTGATCCTCTCCTAGATGACTTGCCATATAGGCTCCATACTTCTGCGGATTTTTCTTATGTAATCCCAAGAAATAGTAGAGAGATGCCTGTGGTGTAGGAAATCCTCTCTTACATGCATGGTCCAATGTGCCATCAGGTAGTACAATCTTACACCCCAATGCACCTACCTTTATCTGTTCTCTGTTTGCCGCCTCTATATACGCCATACACTTTTCCAAAGCCCCTTCTGCAAGGTACGTATCCGAATTCAGCAGGAGTACATACTTTCCCTTACTTTCTCGAATGCCAATATTATTCGCCTTAGAAAAGCCTAGATTATCCCCATTACAAAATACCTTTACAATCCCTTGAGCTATAAGCCCTCTAAAATCCTCTTGTAATGCTTCAATGCTCCCATCTGCAGAAGCATTGTCTACAAGCATGATTTCATAAGGCCATGCGAGTTGTTGCTCTTGTACAGACTCTATGGTCTGTTTAGTCAAATCATAGGTATTATAGTTCACTATAATAATAGATAACTTCATATACTCACCTTTCCCATCATCTCTAAATCTATTCTGTCATTTTAGATTTTAAAAGGATTTTCCTTCTCTACAAATTGCTTAAACGTTTGCTGTGCTTTATCCTTCTCAGATAGCAGCACCTCTTCGATACCTTCTAGTGGCCACTCAATTCCTATATCAGGGTCATTCCATAGCACACCTCCATCATGCTCAGGCGCATAATAGTCTGTACACTTATATTGGAACGTAGCATAGTCCGATAGCACAAGGAACCCATGTGCAAATCCCTCTGGCACATAGAACTGCTGCTTGTTCTCTGCTGTAAGCCTTGCACCTTCCCACTGCCCAAAAGTAGGCGAGCCTTCTCGCAAGTCTACCGCTACGTCATACACTTCTCCCTCTACTACCCTTACTAGCTTTCCTTGAGTATACTTGGTCTGAAAGTGTAATCCCCTAAGCACCCCTTTCTTTGAACGACTCTCATTATCCTGTACAAACTTCATAGTCAATCCTGCCTCCATGAAATCCTGCTTTGAGTAACTCTCCATAAAGTAGCCACGCTGGTCTCCAAAAACTTGAGGCTCTATAATCACTAAATCTTTTATTTTGGTAGGTATAACCTTTATCTTTCCCATACATCCTCCTCTAACGCTATACTTAGTTTCGATTTTATGTTATAATAATTTGTCCATCTTTTCCTTCTTCGCTAACTAGAAGGAGGTGAATCTATGAAGAAATCCTATTCAAATGACAAAACTACACAAAAGGTGGACACTGTTATTATTATTTCTATTATCGATGCTATTGTTATTATCATGTTAGCTTTAATAGACAAAATATAATAACAAAAAACCTCGTAGCTACAACTACGAGGTTTTTTCTTCTATGAAGAAGTCCTATTCAAATGTTTTATAACATTATTATATCACTTTTTCCTAAAAAGTAAACCTCATAACTGAGCTTTTTATTTTTTTAATTTTTCCATTTCTAAATATTCCTCCAATGCTTCTTCCCACTCCCTCAACGGATTGATCCCTATCATCTTAATCTTCTCATTATCAAGGGATGAATACGCAGGACGCTTAGCTGGGCGTACAAACTCTGCACTCATTACTCGATTCACCTGTACATCAAGTTTAGCAATTTCAAAAATCTTGCAGGCAACCTCATACCATGAGCATGTGCCCTCACAAGTAGCATGATATGTGCCATAGTACTCTGTCTGCATTAAGTCCACGATAACCGTTGCCAAATCTTTTGCATAGGTAGGGTTCCCTACTTGATCACCCACTACATTCAACTCCCTATTCGACTCGGCTAATTTCAGCATAGTCTGCACAAAGTTGCTGCCATCTCCATAAAGCCACGCCGTACGAAGTATGAAATGCCTCTTGCAATACTTGGCCATCTCCTCTCCCATCAGCTTACTGCTTCCATAGATATTCTGTGGTGCTACCTCATCATCTTCTCGCCACGGCCTACCTACCTCTTCATACGCCCCACTAAACACATAATCAGTCGATACTTGGACTAATTTTGCACCTATCGATTCGCATGCAGTTGCTAGATTCCCTACACCCATTGCATTAATACGGTATGCCTTATCCACATCTTCCTCACACTTATCAACGGCTGTATACGCTGCACAATTGATAACGATATCGGGCTGGTGCTTTCGAAGCATCTGCTCAACTTGTGTTCTATCTGTAATATCTAATGTCTCATGGTCTGTACTAATAATCTCCCATGGATACTGCTTCTCCCTTATTTCATTCCTTAGTGCAAGGCCTAATTGTCCCTTGCCTCCGGTTATAAGTACCTTCATCAATCTTCTCACCTTCTCTTCTACTACTCTCTAGTATGTAATAAAAAACTCGTAGTATCAACTACGAGTTTTGTTTTTTATTTTCAAAAAGCTCTTTTGCCAATGCTACGATGATTCCACCTATAAGACCAAACATAGTAATAATCCCTATAAAGAAAGTATTCTTCATAAATCCTAGTCTAAAGGCACTACGGTAGTTCACCGGCGCGGTGCGTGTCACACACTCTGCGAAAGCTTCTTTTTCGTAATACTCATCTGTTGTCTTAATGGTAAGCTCTTTAAGTTCTGCGATACGCTTCCCTATATACTGTACAGTAGACTCTACTTCTTTGGTATACCCTGCTGTCAAATCTCTTCCTTGTGCATCCGACTGAATCTTACTCAGTAGCTCTTGGCAGTATTTAATTTGATAGTTAATATTATTATACTTTGTCTCAAGGTCGATAGACTTCTGCATTAACTCATCATACAGTGATTGATCACTTTCTTCATCTTTATAAACACCTGATACCACTGTACCGTTTTCTAGTATAACCGTAGGATCCTTCTCATAAGTCTTTAAAGTCTCTGCCACAGCAACCTTCTCTTTGGCAACTTGGTCACGCTCACGCTGTAGTTTGATGAGCCTATTTTCATAGACAGACTGTAGTTCACTCTTGTTATTCGTAATCATAAATGTATCTACTAAGGCATTCACATTGCTAATCTCTATATCTTGTAGTAGCTCCACCTGTGCTACTAAGTCACTAAAACGCATACCTGTCTCTTGTGACTTAAACCCTCTGGCTACTTGCTCCTTCGCTAGTAAGTACTTATGCATAATCTCTAACTGCCCTTGTGCCAGTAAGATATACTCTGAATAATCATAGCGCGCTGGATCAATGCTCTGAATAGCTGCTTCTAAAGATTGTGTATCCTTATAACGTGAAATAAAATCCTCACGATAATTGACAATCATCTGATCCAGTACATTGATTGCTTCTTTCTTGCTAATCTTAAGCTCTGGTGTACGTACAAGTGCCACTCTATACTGGGTTGGATGATATGTCTTACCATCTATATCTTTTGTCTGTGCAACGCCACTTCCTTGTGACTTTGGCATGATACGCTCCAGTACATCCTTCGGTACATAAGCCTTTAAAGTAATACTTTGTGCTAATACTTCCTTTGTAATGCCTTTCTTATCTAACTCTAAATCTGTAATGGTCTTTTCTAATACAGCATCATTTTTAAATTGCTGAATATCAAAGGTACCTCCATGAGGATTTAGCCCCTCATCAATCCCTTTATAGTTAAATGAAATAAGTGTCTCTACCTGCCCCTTTATAGGGCTTAAGAACAAGGTATTGCCATAAATGCCTATACTACTCAGAAGAAGTATAATGGCTGTAATAAGTACGATTAATTTCTTATGCTTCATGGTGACCTCCTTGTACTTTCTTTTTCTTGTCATCTGTCATCATCCCTTGTACAAGTACATAAAGGACGGATACAACGCCACCTAATAAAGTAGCGATCACTACTGTCAATACACTTCCCTTAATGTTATCCATCGTAAAAGACTGATACATCGGAGGCATATCTCTTTTCACACTGTTCTTGAAAGCTTCTGTATTATAATACTCTTCTATTGTATTATTCACGTCATCTAAGAGGCGTGTTACTTGCTCTTGTATATACACGATGCTTTCTTCTACTTGCTGGATGTACGGTGCTGTATCTACTCGCGCCGCATTCTCTGCTGCTTCACTTGCCGTTAGCTTCGCTAGTAGATCTTGATAGTACGCCATATTGTACTGAATCTTAGTAGCCTCTTGCTCTGCTACAAGTGCCTGAGCAATGAGCTCATCATATACTTTACTGCTAGTAGGTACTTCTACATTACCTTTGCCAGCTTCTTGGCCCATCACCACAAGCTTATCCTTTTGATAATCCGCTGCTGCTTGACGAATGGACTGTGCTAAGCTTTGTTTTTCTTCTAACTCGATAGCTAACTTCTTGATGCTATTTTGATAAAGGGCGATGAGGCGATCTTTATTTTTCGTTAGCATAAAGGTATTGATAATTGCCTGTGTATTATTGAGCTCAATATTACGTACCATTCCTACTTGTTGTCCTAATTCATCAAAGCTAAGACCTGTACTTTTGCCACGATACTCCGGAGCTTCCTTGCTACTCTCCTCTAGGAAAGTCTCCATATCCTTCAGGACATTATCCACCATAAGTAAGTACTCTGAATAATCATAACGGCTAGCATCTATGGTCGTAATAGCTGTACTCAGTAGTTCCTTATCACTATAAGTTGTCATAAAGTAATCCTTGTAGTTACTTATTAAACTACTCAGAATCTGCTCTGCATCTTCGCCTCTTATCCCCATATCCTTCGTTACATGAAGGGTAATCTTGTATTGGTTTGGATAATATGTAATCTGCTGTAATTTCTCAAGTTGTGTCACATCTTTTTCAGCCATCTGATTGATGAGATTCATCTGATTTTGTACATCAGCTGGCACGATCCCTTGAATCTCTATGTTTTCTCTAAGCATCTCAGAATCTATACCCTGTGCTTTAAGTCCTAGCTTGCTTACTGTCTGCTCCAGTACGCCTTTACTTGTCATTTCATGTACATTAAAAGGCTCCCCCTCTGGATTCAGTCCTTCCTCTATCCCTACAAATTGGAAAGATACGACTGTATCTACCTTACCTACTTCATCTTGTAGTACAAAGGCATTGATGCCTGCAAACAAAGCACCTAGTGTAAATGCGATTAAAGTAATGAGACTGATCATCTTCTTACCGTTAAAAATAATGCCAAACAGTTCGCCTAAGCTGATCTCATCTTCTGCCGTTGCCTCCTGAGAGACAATGAGTTGGACTTTCGACTGGGTCGCTAATTGATTGATTTGCTCTTCTATTGGTTTGTCCATTGGTATCTCCTTTTCTTGATAGTATTTAAATGGTTTATTTTTTTATATAATCTGTACTATTATAACATAATCCCCCTGTATTTGCATTGCAAATTGCTACATATTCCAATATATGCTACAATACTCCTAAGTAAAAATAAAGATTTTGGAGGTTTATGATGAAACCTATACGGCTATTTTTGAATTTTATACCAGCTTTATTGGTCACACTTTTTATCTTTTCCTTATCCCTACAGCCTGGCGATGCCTCGACACAGAATACTGCCACGCTCAGTCAATCTCTTGCAAACTCTCTAGGCATTGGTGCCGGAGACTCTACAGCATCTATCGATGACCCCAATGCTCAAGGTGTAGGTGGCACTACGATCTGGAAGATCAACCTTTTGATTCGTTCTTTAGCACGTGTCATTGCCTTTGGGGGATTAGGCCTTATGATTGTACTTGGTTGTGCATTATCGCGATTTAGAAGTAAAACTTATATATACCTCACACTTGGCATCGGTACCCTCATTTCCTTTATAGACGAATGTATCAAGCTTTTCGTGCCAGGTAGGCACTTCAGTGTACTAGATATCGGTAAAAATGCCGTAGGACTTATACTGGCATTAATGGGTAGTTACATCCTTTACCTACTTTATCAATGGTATACGTCAAGACGTACTGCCAATACTTCTCACATTCACAAAGCTTAGGTATTGTGCTACACTAAAATTCATTACATATTTTATAGATTCTTAAGGGAGGCTTTTTTATGTTTTTTTATAAGGGGTTGCTACTTCTCACTGATGTAGTACTCGTTAACTTTGCTTTTTACGTAGCACTCCTGCTACGCTTTGATTTTAGTATACCTGAGCAGTATACATCACTTTACATACATCAGTGGTTTATCTTGACACTTATTCACCTCTGTATCGGGCTACTCTTTAAGCTTTATAAGTGTCTGCTTCGCTACGTATCTACTCGTGAGATCGTGTACTTAGTATGTGCTACCTTCCTATCAGGTGTCACATTCTTCATCTATGGTTCTATGATGCATGTACTTTTCCCACGTACCATCTATGCCATTTACCTCTGCGTCCTTCTCCTTCTTATGGTCTTCTCAAGACTCAGCTATAAGATTGTAGACCGTGTCATCCATAAGTCTACGGGAAGCCTACACCTTGTTCGCTCACGTATGAAAGGCATCTCTGCTAGACGTGTGATGATTATCGGGGCGGGTGATGCAGGTGCCATGATCGTCCGCGAGTTAAAGAAAAGCTCACCTACACAGTACAAGGCAATCCTTGCTATTGACGATGACAAGAGTAAGATGCTTTCTTATCTCAACGGTGTACCTATCCGTGGTCCTATCGACCACCTCGAGATGTTCGCAGAAGAGTACGACATTGATGAGATCATCATCGCTCTACCTTCTGCTTCTCAAAAGCGTATCTCCGAGATCCTTAAGCTTTGTAGTAATACGAGCTGTACACTGAAGATCTTCCCAGGCATGCACGAAGCACTCCTAGAAGACTTCTCCCTGAATCAGCTCCGTAATGTACGTATCGAAGACCTTCTAGGTCGTGATGTCATCAAGCTGAATAACCCACAAGTACGTGCCAAGCTTACTCAGCACACTGTTCTTGTGACAGGTGGTGGTGGTTCCATAGGCTCCGAGCTTTGCCGTCAGATCGCTGGCTATAACCCTACAAAGCTTATCATCTTCGATATCTACGAGAACAATGCTTACGATATCCAGAACGAACTGCTACGTAACGGTATGGCTCCTGAGACACTCCTGGTCCTCATAGGCTCTGTACGAGACGAAGTGAAACTGAAGGAAGTGTTCGAAGCGTATCGTCCAGATATCGTCTTCCACGCTGCGGCTCACAAGCACGTACCACTGATGGAAGTCAGTCCTGGGGAAGCTATCAAGAACAATGTGTTTGGTACGCTCAATGTTGCGCTTTGTGCACGTACTTATAAAGTACAGAAGTTCGTCCTTATCTCTACCGACAAAGCTGTAAACCCTACCAATGTCATGGGTGCTACCAAGCGTATGTGTGAGATGATCATCCAATCTATCAATGCCACGACACCACATACAGACTATGCAGCTGTAAGATTTGGTAATGTACTAGGGAGTAACGGTAGTGTCATCCCACTCTTCAAGCGTCAGCTAGAGGCTGGTGGACCACTGACCGTTACACACCCAGATATCATCCGCTACTTTATGACCATACCTGAGGCCGTAAGCCTTATACTCCAGACCATGACCTTCGCCCAAGGTGGTGAGATCTTCGTCCTCGATATGGGTGAACCAGTGAAGATCCTAGACTTAGCTACCAACTTTATCAAGCTCTCAGGCTTCAAACCTTATGAAGATATCGACATCATCTTCACAGGCCTTCGCCCAGGCGAGAAGCTGTACGAAGAGCTCCTGATGTCCGAAGAAGGACTGACTAAGACCTCATCAGACAAAATCTTCATCGGCAACCCAACTTACCTCGAGTTTGAACCACTGGTAGAAAGCTTCGATACACTCCTTCCTGTCTTAAACGATGGGGAACACTTACGTGAGACGATGATGACAATCGTCCCAACATATCAACCTGCTAAACATTAATGTACATAAAGATAGCCTACCACCTCTGGTCTAATGCCAGTTCGGTGGTAGGCTATTTTTAATGAGTAAATACTGTATATGAAGATAATGCTTGAAATGCTTTGATTTATACTCAATCTTATCTAACTTTTTGCATGTCTTCATGCCTTCCATAAAGCCTTCTCTATAAGGCTTGCCATAGCCTTTCAGTGTGAAGAATGTGTACTTGATGCTACACCCTAATGCTATGAACGGTAGATTGATGAGCTTTTGGAGTAGTGGCATATTTTTATAAATCACATAGATATTATTTCTTGCAGCTAAATGTATCTTAAAAGGATTATGTCTGCTTCCTGATGTGGCACTCCCTATATGGTATACCTTAGCCTCAGGGCAATATACATTACGATAGCCATAAATACGCGCGCGGTAGCTAATGTCCACATCTTCCATATAAGCAAAGAAAGCTTCATCGAATCCCCCTATCTCATCTAGTATAGACTTTCTGTATAGTGCTGCCCCGGCGCAAGCGCTGAATACATCTTCTTGTACTGTATACAACTCTACAGACTTGCCATCTCCACGCTTTCTCGCCCATCCAAGGAGTGTGTACGTGTCGCCTGCATCATCTATTAGCTCTCTATGATGTGCGTTAATCATCTTGCTACATACCGCGAAGATACGCTCGTCCTGCTGAATGGTGTCAAGTAACGCTTCTAGAAAGCCTTCACAGAGAATGGTATCATTATTAAGCAGAAGTACATACTCACCCTTTGCACGATGTATACCTTCATTGACCGCTCGACTAAAGCCGTAGTTCTTGTCCAACTGATAGAAGTGTATACTATCATCTTCCCTTAGCCACTGATAGTCACTATCTGTAGAGGCATTATCGATGAGAATTACCTCATAGTCCACACCTTCTTGTATCCCTATAGATGCTATACAGCCCTTCAGATACTTCTCCCCATTGTAGTTGGGTATGACGATGGATATCATAGCTTGGCATTCCATTCTTGGTAGCTTCCATCCAGTATAGTTTCCCACCATGCTTTGTTGTCTAAGTACCACTGTATCGTCTGCTGTATCCCCTTATCAAAGCCTGTAGTAGGCTTCCATCCAAGCTCTCGCATCATCTTGGCAGGATCGATGGCATAGCGTCTATCATGCCCTAGCCTATCTGCTACATAGCTTATTAATGAATCAGGCTTGTCTAATGCCTGAAGGATGGTATGTACCACCTGCAAGTTGGTACGTTCGTTGTGCCCACCTACATTGTATACCTCACCAACCTTCCCCTCTCGGATGATGAGATCTATCGCTCGGCAATGGTCCTCTACATGAAGCCAATCTCGTACATTCTCTCCTGTACCATAGACAGGGAGCTTCTCATCTGCTAGCGCCTTGGCTACCATCAAAGGGATCAGCTTCTCTGGGAATTGATACGGCCCATAGTTATTCGAGCATCTAGAGATGCTCACAGGTAGTCCATAGGTACGGTAGTAAGCTTGTACGAGAAGATCTGCTGATGCCTTAGATGCAGAGTACGGTGATGATGTATGGATAGGTGTCTCCTCTGTGAAGTATAAGTCTGGCCTATTCAGAGGCAAGTCGCCATACACCTCATCCGTAGATACCTGATGGTAGCGCTTCACATCGTACTTTCTACTCATATCCATTAGCACCTGTGTCCCTAGTATATTAGTACGTAGGAATATACCTGGGTCAGTAATAGACCTATCCACATGCGACTCTGCCGCAAAGTTCACCACCACATTTGGCTTCTCCTTAGCAAACACTTCATCCATTTGTCCCCCATCTGCTATATCCGCTTTATAAAAAGTAAACTTCGAATTGCCCATCGCCTTATCCAAAGTCTTGATATTGCCTGCATAAGTCAGTAAGTCTACACCTACTATCTCATCCTCTGGATGGGCTTCTAACATATAGTAGACAAAGTTGGCCCCTATAAACCCTGCTGCTCCTGTCACAAGTATCTTCATGGTTATATCTCCTTTTCTCTCGTATACTTTATCTTATAGTTAAAGTATACCCTATTTCAACACTGTATAAAAGTCTTTATCATTATCTCGTTCCAATTAGAATTGTCTCAGAATTGTCTTGTGACTGTCACTCAGTATAAATTTCTTCTTTGTTGACGATACTCCTATAAAATGAATTGAGAGGTACTGAACATGAGCCGAAAAAAACGTGAATGGTATGAATATGCTTACTATCACATTACTTGCCGTGGTAACCATCGCAATGATATTTTTCGTGATGAAGGGGACTTCGGTATGTATATTGATTTACTATGTTTTCACCTCAAACAATTTGAGACAACGCCTTATGAAGTAGTCTGCTACTGCTTGATGGACAATCATGTTCACCTTCTTATGCGTATGAGTACTAAGCCTTTGAGCTTGTTAATGCAAAGGCTTAATTGTAGCTATGTCCGTTACTTTAATAAAAAATATAACTATGTAGGTCACCTCTTCCAGGAACGCTTCTTTGCAGAATTAATAGAAACCGATCAACAGCTTCTAGAAGTAAGTCGCTATATTCATCTTAACCCTGTCAAAGCCCAAATGGTTACAACCCCTGGAGATTATGAGTGATCTAGCTATCCTGTATTTATCAATAAGGTACCAAATCCCTTGGTCCATTCAGAACGTATCTTAAAGTATTTTAATGTTCCAATCCCCCATAAATTATATCAAGAATTTGTCGAAGCTCGACTCAAAGGAGCTGAAGAAGCCTAATGGCCATCATAATCAATAGTTTTTCTCTCTTAGGCATTCACGCCTATCCTATTCATATTGAAGTTGATACCCTTTATGGCCAACCCTCCCTATCTATCGTAGGCTTAGGTGATCAGGCTGTCAAAGAAGCTCGTGAACGGTTAGAAGCAGCTATTATTAATACGAAATATGAATTTCCAAAAATGAAAATTGTTATCAACCTCTCTCCTAGTGATTTCAAAAAACGGGGGTCACATTTTGACCTTGGTATGATTGCCAAACGTATACCCACGATTCTTCCATCTATGACAGAAGAAGAATCCCTAGAAACTACGAAAATCTACAGTGTAGCTGGCTTACTCAAAAACAAAGGAAGGCTCATTACCTCAAGGCCCTTTAGAGCACCACATCATAATGCTTCTATGAATTCACTAATTGGTGGCGGTACCTATGCTATGCCAGGGGAAATTTCTTTAGCGCATAATGGCATACTATTTCTTGATGAAATTGCAGAATTTAACAAGCGCACATTAGATGCCTTACGTCAACCTATAGAAGATGGTCATGTAACCATCTCCCGTGTGCAATACTCCCACAGCTTCCCTTCCCAATTTATGTTGATAGCTGCTATGAACCCCTGCCCCTGTGGGTATTATGGTGAAGCAAGGTGCCAGTGCACCGATTATGAAATCAAAAAATACCGCTCACGACTTTCGGGACCTATTATGGATCGTATTGATATTCAAAAAACCTTTAGAACGCTCGATATCAATAATATCTAGTAGAAATCTAGGTACAGCTCATCTTACCTTGGAAGCCTGCTCCAAACACACTATTCAACTCATTACTTTTCAGTCACCTCTATATCCCTCTCGCCTGCAACGCTATGCAACATCTCCTACTTTACTCTATGTAAAAGGAAGTATCGAGGCACTGAATGCCCCTCTCACAGCCTCTGTTATAGGTGCTAGAAGATGTAATCACTACGGCAAAGAAGCTACCATCCAACTTGTAACATCCCTTGCTCAAAATCATATCCCTATTATTAGTGGTATGGCAAAAGGTATCGATAGTCACGCCCATACTGCTGTACTTCATGCAAATGGTTATACAGTTGCTGTAGTTGGCACTGGACTTGATCGTTGTTATCCTATCGAGCATCAAGGACTTATGGAAGAAATCGCAAAAAAAGGAGCGGTTATCTCTCAATTCCCACCCCTTTGTGAAGTGCACAAGCAATACTTCATTCGTCGTAATGAACTTATCGCTATGCTCTCCGATTATATTTATATTATGCAAGCCTCTAAAACCAGTGGCTCTCTTTATACTGCCGAATGTGGACTTAGGCTAAACAAAGAAGTGTTTACTCTGCCTGGTAGTATATACGATCCGCTCCAGGAAGGCAATCATCTTTTGCTCACCAAAGGTGCCAAAGTTTATATCCTAAGTTCTCACCTACCTATGCAGCCACCCGCTCCACCTAAAATACACATGTCTTCCAATACAAAAAAGCTCCTCAAGCTACTAACTATACAGCCTCTTCCCCTTGAAATCTTACAGGAACAACTACACATACCTCTAAGTAACCTCGAAGAAATAATTCTTTCATTAGAACTTCAAGATACCATTTATCAAAATGGTGGGCTTATCCACCTGAGCTCACATTGAATTGTGTTTAAATTATCGGATAACAGTAACTCTTGGCGTGGGTGCAACTCCGAGCCCTTCTAACCCCATAGTCCCACTTCTTTTTCTACTTCATATACCATTGATAAGAACCTCGGGCGCTCTTCTTTTGAAAGCTTTTCTAAATATGTTTGTGCGAAACTCTTCATAAATGCCTCTAAAAATGCACAAGCTAAAACACTCGCCATATCTCTACTATACCCTCTCTCTCTATACTTAGCATATTGTACTTCATAGTGCATTTCTGCGACTTTTATTAATTCCTCTTTACTCATTTTTTCCCTCCAACTGTCTATCCCCTATGCTGCTACTCCCTTAACCTATCTACTTCTTCTATAGATAATCCCGTCTTTATAGCTATCATTTCATCATCTAGTACATCTAATAATGCTTTCCTAATAGTAGGTTGATTAAGGATAACTTTTCATTACCTGCGGCTACTGAATTGTGTCTAAATTATTCGGTGACTGTCACCTCCGAGCCTTACAGGAATATCATTCTCTAATGTCATCCATACGTCACCCATTTTGAGTGTTTGGTACTTATGAGCTGTAATATCTCTCATACCGGCTATGCCTCTCCATGGTATATATTTATAAGTATCTCTGAACTCATCAGTAAGATTTTTAACCAACTCACCTACATTGATAAGTGTCATACATGTTGCTCTTTTAGTTCGTTCATCATTCATAAAGCTTTCTAAGTTATAACCTTCAATGAGTTCCTCTATAACATTGATCTCTAATACTATCTTCTTAAGAATTTGTATATCTCTATTATCCATAAATACTAACCATCCCATCAACTTGTATCATCGCTTCACTTTCTAATGGTCCATGAATAACATCTATCTGCTTATGAAGCCTCTCCATCATCTCATATCTTATATCGGAGAGTGTGAGTAATGAAATATTTGGTGTATTAAACTCTACAATCATATCAATGTCACTTTCTTCTGTCGCTGTCCCATTTGCATAAGAACCAAAAATAGCTAATTTCTTAATCGGGTAATGCTGTGTAATATCTGATACTACCTCTTTGATTTCACTTATTGTTAGCACATTAAAACCTCCTTTACTTAATACGATTTTCTCCACTTATGAGCCTTCTTAAGCATCTATTTTATTTTTATTATATGTCTTATCCCTAGTTTCTGCAATGCCTAAAAAAACACCCCCATAAATAACGTTTAGTTATAGATGGGAGGTGTTTGAATTGCACCTAAATTGTTGAGTGACAGGCACACTTGCCGTCTAACAGCTTATTATTATTCATAATGCGTCCACATTCTTAATATCTTTATCGCTTTTTCTTTCTCTAATACTTCATAGACGATACGATGTTGTATATTAATTCTTCTTGAGTAGCACCCATCCAAATTTCCCACTAATTTTTCATATGCTGGGGGATTCTGATATGGGTTCTCTTTGATAATGTCTACTAATCCTTTTGCTTTTTGTGATAAATGAGTTGACTTCAATTTTTCTAAGTCTTTTAATGCTTGTTTCGTCAAAACCACTTTGTACATCTTACCATTCTACCTCATCTATACTTACACATTCTTCAATAGTTGCTTCTCTTCCTAGTCTGATACTATCTATCATTCCAGGGATATTAGTTAAGAATAAGGTTTCTTCTATAGCTTTCCAGTCATCGTATGATAATAATACAGCGCTACTTTGCTTACCCATAATTTGAATAGGAGTGTGTGATAAATTTGTCTCATTAACTAGCTGATATAAATTTTGTCTTGCATTTGTTACAGTAATCGTATTCATTTCTCATCACCTCTCTTCAATATTATCATACGCAATAACGTACGTCAATGTGCATCTAATCTAACATCCCCTCCACAAATAATATAGCATTGCCCGTGGCTGTCTCTTGAATTGTGCCTAAATTGTCGGGTGACAGACACCCTTGGTGAAGGGGTGAAACCCCGATCCTTGCTACAATCCATCCTCTTTCAAACCTTTAAGAGCTGCCATTACACCAGGCTTATCTTCCTTATAAGTTACACCTTGCCATGTATTATTAAATTGTGTCTAAATTATCAGGTGACAGGCACCCTTGGCGAGGGGCGAAGCCTCAAGCCTTGCTACAAATTGTCAGGTGACAGGCCCCTCTTGACGAGGGCACAGCCTAAGCCCTGCTAAAAAAGCACCTAACTCAAAAGTTAGATGCTTCACATACGAATCAACTATTTAGTGGGAAGGCGTACCCCACATCTCTTTTAAGACCTAAATAATTAGGTGCGATAGCTGCCTGTTCTATCCTTAAATAGTTCACTCAATATATTCTATTATCATTATGTCCTTATTATACTAAATAGTTGTCTTATACGTCAATCTTTTTTTACTTTTATAGTTGTTCCAGCCTTTATATAGATATCCATTTTTGATTCACTGATAGGAAATACCGATTTAACCCATAGGCTGCCAGCCTTTTTTACTCTTACTGCGACCAACATTATTTCATCTATTTTTTTTATATATTCTATACTATTTCCATTAGGGTGCAATGCTATATAGTCTGGCTCTTGAATAATGGTCGGTGTTTGTTCAACACACTTTTTATATGCTTCATAACTTTTAAATTTATGCTCATGCTTTTTAGTATAGTCTATCTTGTCATCACTAATACATATACTTGTTGGTTTCATATCTAATCCTAATAATTCAATAACTTC
This sequence comes from Cellulosilyticaceae bacterium, assembly GCA_051656485.1. Lineage (GTDB taxonomy): Bacteria > Bacillota > Clostridia > Lachnospirales > Cellulosilyticaceae > JBOFDK01. The sequence continues at coordinate 1,819 of JBOGBZ010000133.1, read as the reverse complement.
TTCTGTTAATATTCCTAAATTATAAACTTTTTTATCTATCTCATCTATATTAAACTTTTCAGCCATCTCATACCCCTGATATAATATTTCTTGACTTTATTATATCAGCAATATGTTTGCTTGCATATATTATTAGATTGAGTTTATTTTATCTTTTAACCCCCCACTGATAACTTTTAGCTATCTGTGGGGGTATTTTTGAATTGTATCTAAATTGTGGGGTGACAGGCACCCTTGGTGAGGGGTGAACCCCCGAACCTTGCTACCCCACCCTCTTCAAAAAAATGTACTGACAATTTAACGATATATTTTCATTATAATATTGACTAACTTCCTTCTATCTGCATATACTAGTATTATACCACTAGAGAACGGAGGAACTCATATGGCATTTACAGCCAACATGTTAGATTGTCTCATTCCCATAACTCAATTTAATAAAGGTCAAGCTTCTCGTATCTTTGACCGTCTACGCACTGAAAAACAACTTGTCGTTCTAAAAAACAACGCTCCATCTGCTGTTATTCTCTCTCCAGAAGAGTATGCACGTCTTTCTGAAATTGAAGAAGACTATGCACTACTGCTTCAAGCTACCCAACGTCTTGCTGATAGCACAAACGAATCCACGCTTTCTTTTGATACAGTTATGTCTAATCTAGGCATCAGTGAAGAAGATCTTAATGATGCGGAGGATATTGTAATCGAATGACATGGCAAATTGAATTCTTAGAAGAAGCTCAGAATGATCTTCGTAAGTTAGATGGTTCTGCAAAAGTACAAGTGTTAAAAGGTATTCGTAAAGTTAGTCAAAATCCATTACCCACCAATGAAGGTGGCTATGGTAAACCTCTTGGGAGTAAGTCAAGTTCCAATCTTACCGGACTACTTAAAATCAAATTCAGGGACTTAGGTATCCGTGTTGTTTACAAGACAGAAGTTATTAATGGTATTATGCAAGTTATCATTATCTCTGCTAGGTCTGACGATGAAGTCTATAAACAAGCAGCCCTTCGAAGAAATAAGAATAACTTATAGCTAAGCTTCCTATTTATTGGGAGCTTTTAGTATTATAAACGTTAGAACCTTCCAAAGATAATCTCTTGTTATCAGTGGCCCTTAAGCGAATTGTGTCTAAATTGTCGGGTGACAGGCACACTTGCCGAGGGGTGAAACCCTGAGCCTTGCTAATAAAAACTCATAAACACTATGACTCTTACCCCCACAACCTCTTCGGATACAATCCATCCTCTTTCAAACCTTTAAGAGCTGCCATTACACCAGGCTTATCTTCCTTATATGTAACGCCTTGCCATGTATTATTAAATTGTGTCTAAATTATCAGGTGACAGGCACCCTTGGCGAGGGGCGAAGCCTCAAGCCTTGCTACAAGCGTGAAACCGTGGTTTCATTGCACGAAAAACCTCTATCTAGAAACTGGTATCATTATGACGAATTAGTGGTATCTATACGTGAAAGGATGGTTTTTGGAGCACGTAATATTCAATCCACTATTTCACGTTTTATCTGCTCAGTGTTAAACTGGATTGTCAACAGTAAACTAGACAACTTTTTTAAGGGTATTTTTTCGGAACGCACTAGGTGTAGCATATCCTAGGGAAGAATGGATCCTATGGTTATTAAACCAATTGACATAGTCAGCTAGTTCATACTGTAATTCTTCTGTAAGCGATTTATAACCCCCCGTATCCTCACCAACCGCCAAGTATGAGATAATTCACTTAACAGTTAGAGTGAATTGGACGCGTAGCTCAGTTCGAAATGATCGTTGTAGTATTTTACTACAAATTGATTCTAGAAC
>JBOGBZ010000132.1:0-26544 GCA_051656485.1 Cellulosilyticaceae bacterium | reverse complement strand
TCGTATAAATCCACCTCTATTTTCATCCTTTCTGTGACCTCCTGTAGAATAATGTCATCAATTTTTATTCTACAGGTTTTGGGATAGTGGTGGTCTACTTTTTTATCAGCGTTTTAGTTCTTTTTGGTACCCTTTTATTCTAGCATTCATAGACAGAAAGTCTAAGAAATGGAGAAAACATGGGATAAGAATGGTGAATATGACCATCTCTATGAAAAACTTGGCTTTTGTAGAAAAAAAGCAAACAAATATCAAGGTTGAAATATTCTGAAAATAAAGATAGAATACATACTGTTAAATTCATTTTAAGGGGAGAATAAAGTGATGAAGAAATTTCAACGTATAGCATGTTTAGTTGTAGCAGTAGCGGGAATGACCCTAACCGGATGTTCAGGTCAAGGAACAGAGGAAGGGTTAAAAAACGCAGTAAGTAGTGAGACACCAGATGCACCAGCAGAGGATCAGAAGGTAGCGGCTGTTGAAGTGATGGCACCAAGTTTTGAGACACAGCAATTTGAGAATGATAAGTTAAGTGTAGCATTACCTGCTACATGGGCTGCGGATGATGCATCCAATCCTTTAGCGCTTGTACAGCTTTATGATACAGCAAAAGTAACACCAGAGTTTACACCAAACGTCATTGTACAAGAAGCTGCAGGTGGCCAAATACCTGATGATATAGATGCTTACAAAAAACTAATGGAAAAAGAACTTGAAAAAGCGAAAGCAATGGGTATGAATGTGGATAAGCTAGAGGTGATGGACCGTTCATTTGGTAAGATCCTTTACCTCGAATCTTATACCCAGTTTACAGAGGACTTAATTGATTCATTAATTGCTTCAGGAGACTTAACAGAAGATGTAATCGCACAATTAGGTGGTAAAGAAGCATTACTCAAAATACCAGATGCAAAGCAACTACAAATACATGTGAAAAAAGATGATGTATCTGTGGTTATCGCAGGCACATACAATGACGCAACCTATGAAGAAATCAAAGAAGCAGCACTTTATGTGGCAGAAACATTAGTTATGAAATAGTAAGAAGAGTATGCCTGAGGAAAAAAAGAGTCTCGGGCATCTTTTTTTATTAAAAACTTGTATTATCAAGTAAAAACCAGATATAATTACTTAAAAAGGTAAATTTGAAGCTTAAGAAAGGATTCTTTAAAAAATGGATAGAAGTATGAAGTTTTTTGGCAAACTTGAAGCCTATGACAAAAAATTAAAAGATATTATCAAGACAAACAAAGATCCTAAAGACCTTGCTGTCGCTACTGAAGAGAAACGTCAGTATATTCTGAAAGGAATGAAAGATGCCATTATTACAGAAGGCTACACCCTAATCGTAGAAGACATCGCCACGTTCCTTGATATTGATGAAAAGCAAGTACGTGCTAATATTATTCCGAAACTCGAGTATATCCGTGCACCGGAAGGGGCTGCAGATTTTTTTGATGTGGAACATACACCACATATGTTTTTCTTAGAAATGCGTATCAAAAAGTGGAAGCGTCTTTTCATTCAAAAAGAAAGTTTCGAAGCATTTTTGAAGGCGTATGTCATGATGTACATCCCTTATACGAACATTTGCTGGCATGAAAAGAAAGGTCGTTATGAAAAGGTCGGTGCTGGTGAAGGAGCTATCCCATACCCAGATGGCATCAGGCCTACATTTGTGCGTAAATGCAATATTGCACCTATTATTGAAGCACGTAAAACCGAAGATTTTATACGTAAGACTAAGAATGATATCACTTATGCACGTCAGCTAGGCTTGATTTCTTCTGAGCGTCTACAAGAAGAGATGGCTTACTTAAGTAACTGCAAACCCCATATGTTTGTACAGGTTCATAATCAAGAAATCAAAAACTATGTGGAGAAAACACCGTGCTATAAATTTCATCTTTATAAAGACTTAGAAGATAAAGAAAAAAGCCTTTATACCACCAAACAAAAAGACCCTCTGGAGCAACGTGTAAAACCAACAGTATTATATTGGTTTACTTCTGAAAGCTAAAATTTTTGTCATAACTTTGAAAAGGACAGGCCTAACGGTGACTAAAGTTGTAAATTTGTGTTAAAATTCAAAAAATAATCATTCTATGATTGCAAAGGATGAAATCTTTGACTATAATGAAAATATAAAACAAAGGAAATGAGTGTAAGCATGACAAAAGGACAAATCGAAGCAGAAATCAGCAGATTAGTTGTTAAGTTTGAAAAAGAATACATGGGGCGTGGCCCAAGGGATACGAAGACAGTGATCATGAATAATCATATTCTTATTGTCGTCGATGGATTCTTAAGTCATTCGGAACAAAAATTGGCTGAAGATGGCCAGGGTGTCAAAGTCATCAAAGAAATGCGCCAAGCGTTATTTGAGACATCTAGACAGTATCTCGTAACCATGATCGAAGCATTTCTTGAAACCAAAATTCTTAGTACCCATTCTGATGTCAGTACCAAGACAGGCGAAAAAGTCATTGTCTTAACGCTAGAAAAGTCAATTTTATAAAGTATTCTTGCTAGAAGACAAGAAGAAGGGTTTCTTAACCAGTCTTGTAATGTAGGCCAGCAGTTAAAAACGTGTAGGTGCGTTTTAACTTGCTGGCTTTTTTGTATTTAAAAGTAATGCATTTAAAACCTAAGGGGGTCATGTAATGGATAGAAATAGTATTGAAAAAATGATTTTACCAAGAGAATTAGAGGAAATCTTAGCAACAGATGTGAAAATCGTGGTACCACAGACGAGGGAAGACCTTCTCAAGCTAGCGATGGGGGGTAAAGAGGTAGAGCTCTTCGGTGTAGGCTATACAGTGCCGGGAAATGGCTATGTCTTAGAAGCGACTGTCACCAAGTGTCAAAATGGCGTTAGCGTCAATTATACCGATAAATACATGAGACGCCGTGACCCAGACTGTATGGTAGTAGCAGACAATCTCGAGACAGATAAGAGCCGTTACCAAGATGTGTATGTGGAAGACTTCTCACCACTACGTGAGCAGACTTTTGACTGGCTGAAAAATCAAGAGCTTATCCTTCTACCTTTTATGGCGGGTGGGCGTGAATTAGGCTACGAAGCGCTCTTAGTAGCACCGATGAATACTGGTTTTTTTGCAGCAGGGCTTGCTGATTTACAAGGGTTTATTCCCCGTGAAGAGCTAAAAGATGGCTTTAAACCTAAGGCAATCATTTATGTAGCACCACCTTTTAGACATACCCATTTTGAAGGTAAGCAAGTGGTTGTACACAATCGCTTACAAGGGATGCATGAACTTTTCTCTTACAATCTGTATCCAGGGCCTAGTGCTAAGAAAGGCATTTATGGCGTACTTTTACACATTGGTGAATTAGAAGGATGGGTCACAGTCCATGCCTCTACCGTTAAAGTCATTACACCTTATGAAAATGAGATTACCATCATGCATGAAGGGGCAAGTGGTGGCGGTAAAAGTGAAATGATCGAGCGTATGCATACAGAAATGGATGGTCGTGCAAGACTTGCACGCAATACCGTCACGGGAGAAAAGTTGTATATGGATCTTAAAGATAGCTGTGCTTTGTATCCTGTGACTGACGACATGGCATTGTGTCATCCTTCTTTACAAAACGGCAGTCACAAACTTGTGGTGCAAGATGCGGAAGATGGGTGGTTTTTACGGATTAATCATATTACATCCTATGGTACAGATCCTCATTATGAGAAACTTACCATTCATCCACCAGAGCCACTTGTATTCTTAAATATTCATGGGACACCAGGCTCTACCTGCCTTTTATGGAATCATACAATGGATGCGCCAGGCGTACCTTGCCCGAACCCAAGGGTTATCATCCCAAGGCGTTTTATACCGGATATTGTGAATGCACCTGTAGAAGTAGATGTAAGAAGCTTTGGTGTACGCACCCCGCTCTGTACCAAAAACACTCCAAGCTACGGCATCCTTGGTATGTTCCATGTGTTGCCACCAGCGCTTGCATGGCTTTGGAGACTTGTAGCGCCTAGGGGCCATGATAATCCTAGTGTGATTGATGGCGACGGCATGAGTAGTGAAGGGGTAGGCTCTTACTGGCCATTTGCCACAGGACGTATGGTGGATCAGGCGAATCTTCTCCTCGAGCAAATTTTAAATACACCGAATACACGGTATTTCCTCATACCAAACCAGCACATTGGTGCTTATGAAGTAGGCTTTATGTCTCAGTGGATTGCTAGAGAATACATCGCACGTAGAGGTAGTGCAAAATTCAAGCAAGAACATCTCAATCCTGCACGTTGTTCCTTACTAGGGTACGCGCCTGTAAGTCTTAAAGTAGATGGGCATCATATTCCTAAAGCACTGATTGAAGTAGATACACAGCCTGAAGTTGGTCCAAAAGCTTATGATCAAGGAGCAGACATTTTAAACGCCTTTTTCAAAAAAGAATTGGAGAAATTCGTGCAACCTGATCTGCATCCATTGGGCTTAGCAATCATTATGTGTTGCTTACAAGACGGTACAATTGAAGACTACCTTAAATTTATTCCTATGAAATGGTAAAAGAATGTGATACAATAATACACGTTTAGAATCAATAGATAAGAGGTATCACAATGACAGACCAAAATGCATTAAAGGTTTTAAAACTATTTTTCTATGGTGCACAAAGTATGCAAGAAATTTCAAGACGTAGCGGTGTATCACGCCCAGAAGTAAGAGAAATTCTACGTGGCGCTAGATCTTTAGGCCTTATTAGTTATGATACAAAAGAAATCACAGAATTACTTATGCATACACGTACGAAAGGACTTGAGAAATACCTACGTACAAAAGGCGCTATCAAGTAAAGGCTTATAAAGCATGTCTCTCTAAGGGGGCATGCTTTTTTCATAATCCTATGCTTATTTCCAAGGGGGGAGCGTTCATCTTTTTTTGATTCTGTGCTATACTGATGAAGACAAAAATCTTAGAAACTGAAGAAGAAGGGGGGATACCATGTCCGATACCCAAAAAGCCTTTTTTACAGTCTTACCAGACCTTAAAGTAGAGAGAAGGCTTGAAGATTTATTTGGCCAAACAAAAGTGACAAGCGTTGAATACCATAAAAAAGAAGAAAAATTAGTACTGAGTCTTCAAAGTGGTATGCTCATCACTTATAAAGATATAAAAAAAGTAACTCAGCTCATTAAAGAAAGGCTTTTTGCCACCACTGAGCTAAAAATAGAAGTAGCCGTGCAGTTTGCACTAGGCGATAGGTATACCTTAAAAGAAATCATACACGAGTATAAAGGGAGCTTACTTGAAGAGTTGATGGAGCAAAAGCTTCTCCACTACCTGATGGTTAAAAATGCCCAGTGGGAAGTTAGTGGCGATACGATCAACCTCACCATAGAAAATAATCTGCTTTCTAGAAAAAATGCTCCTGATGTCAAACGGTGGCTAGAAAACGTCTTTACAGAGCGTTTTGAGATGAAAGTTATTTTTGATATGGACTGTACTGCCTCCGCATCAGAAGCTTTCACCGAAGAAAACGAGCATCGTCTGATGAATGAAGTCCAAGCTGTAATGAGTGAGCGGAAAGAAGTGGAAACACCTTGTGCTGCTAAACCACAGGAGTCTTGTGAACAAAAGAAAGAATTTGGTGGAGATCGCATGCGTAAGAAAGCCAAAGACCCAGAAGTCTTTTATGGTAGAGAATGTGATGGTGACATCACTCCTATTGATGAGATCACCGATGAGATTGGTGAAGTGGTCATTCAAGGAAAAGTCCTCTGCATCGATACCCGTGAAATTCGTATGGAAAAAACCATCATTATGTTTGATATTACAGACTTCTCAGATACCATCACCATTAAGCTCTTCGTAAAGAATGAGGAATTAGGCGACGTATTCGAAAGTCTCAAAAAAGGTGGCTTTTACCGTATTAAAGGGATGGCGATCATGGATAAGTTCGATAAAGAAATCACCGTGGGGTCCATTCGTGGGATGAAAGCTATTCCCGACTTTACCACAAAGCGTATGGATACCAACGAGGAAAAACGTGTGGAGCTCCATCTCCATACGATGATGAGTGATATGGATAGTGTGGTAGAAATTCATAAAGTCATTGACCGCGCCAAAGCTTGGGGGATGCCAGCGATTGCTATTACAGACCATGGCTGCTTACAAGCATTCCCTATTGCGAATCACTGTATCTCTATGAAAGAAGACTTCAAAATCATCTATGGCGTAGAAGCATACTTTGTGGATGACTCTAAAGAAGTGGTAACGGATAGTGAAAACCAAAGCTTGAAAGGTAGCTATGTAGTCTTTGACTTAGAAACCACAGGGTTTAGTCCTAACCTTAATCGCATCATAGAAGTGGGTGCGGTAAAAGTCGTAGAAGGGGAAGTGGTGGATCGTTTTAGTAGCTTCGTCAATCCACACATTCCTATTCCTTATACGATTCAACAACTTACAGGCATCGTTGATGATATGGTAAAGGATGCCCCTCCTATTGAGGAAGTCCTCCCACAGTTCCTGGCATTTTGTGAAGGAAGCATCATGGTAGCACATAATGCAGACTTTGATATGAGCTTTATCCATACCAATGCGGAACGCCAAGGGTTATCACATCACTATACCGTAGTGGACACTGTTTCTTTAGCACGTGTACTGATGCCACATCTAGGTAACTTCAAACTGAATAATATCTCCAAACAACTAGGTGTTAGCCTTGAAAATCACCATCGTGCAGTAGACGATGCCGCAGCCACTGCTGAGATTTTTATGAAGTTTATCGAAATGCTTGAAGAAAAAGAAGTGTATGCCTTAGATGCAATCAATCAAATGGCAGAGATGTCACCTGCTTATATCAAGAAACTACCGACGTATCATGGGATTATTCTTGTCCAAAATGAAATAGGTCGTGTGAATCTGAACCGTTTAGTATCTGCTTCCCATCTTGACTACTTTAGTAGGCGCCCACGTATGCCTAAAAGTCTGATCCAAAAGCATCGTGAAGGGCTCATCATTGGTTCAGCCTGTGAAGCGGGTGAGCTTTTCCAAGGCATACTCCGTGAAAAGGACGAATCAGAGCTTGCACGTATTATCCAGTTTTATGATTACCTTGAAATTCAACCGATAGGCAACAATCATTTCATGCTGAAAAGTGATAAATACAGTGCCCAGACTGAAGAAGACCTCATAGGCTACAATAAACGCATCGTAGAATTAGGCGATATTTATCATAAGCCGGTAGTAGCTACCTGTGACGTACACTTCATCGATCCAGAAGATGAGCTTTATAGACGTATCATCATGGCAGGTAAAGGCTTTAAAGATGCAGATGATCAGGCGCCACTTTATCTGCGTACCACAGAAGAAATGCTTCAGGAATTTGCGTATCTTGGGCCTGAAAAAGCACGTGAAGTGGTCATTACCAATACCAATTTAATTAATGACCAGATTGATAAAATCTCACCTGTATTGCCTAATAAATGTCCGCCAGAGATTCCAAATTCAGATGAGACGCTTCGTGAGATTTGTTACAATAAAGCCCATGAAGTCTACGGCCCAGACCTTCATCCAGTCGTTGTCGAACGTCTAGAGCGTGAACTTAATTCTATTATCTCCAACGGCTTTGCCGTAATGTACATTATCTCTCAAAAACTCGTGTGGGATTCTAATGACCATGGTTATCTGGTAGGTTCAAGGGGATCGGTAGGTTCCTCATTTGCCGCGACCATGTCTGGGATCACAGAAGTTAATCCTTTATCACCACACTATATCTGTCCAAAATGCTACTATACAGATTTTGACTCACCTGAAGTTAAGGCCTATTCAGGAAGTTCGGGATGTGACATGCCAGATGCAGACTGTCCAAAGTGTGGCCATCCAATGAATAAAGAAGGGCATGACATACCGTTCGAAACGTTCCTTGGTTTCGAAGGAAACAAAGAGCCAGATATCGACCTTAACTTCTCCGGAGACTACCAAGCAAAAGCTCATAAATACGTAGAGGTTATCTTCGGTGAAGGTAAAGCCTTCCGTGCGGGAACCATTGGAACCATGGCGGAAAAGACCGCTTTTGCTTACGTTTATAAATACTACGAAGAACGTGGCATTCATAAGCGACGTTCTGAAATGAAGCGTATTGCTATGGGATGTACAGGTGTTAAACGTACGACGGGGCAGCATCCAGGCGGTATTATCGTTGTACCCCATGATCGTGATATTTTCGAATTTACAGCTATTCAGCATCCAGCTAATGATATGACGACGCCTATCATTACCACCCATTTCGAATACCACTCTATTGACCATAATCTTCTCAAGCTGGATATACTAGGACATGATGATCCGACGATTATCAGGCGATTAGAAGACATCACAGGTATTAACTCCCAGACCATCAAGCTAGATGATAAAGACGTTATGTCTTTATTCCACAGTACAGAGGTTCTAGGCATTAAGCCTTCGGATATAAGCGGTATTCCACTAGGGTGTCTAGGCGTACCAGAGTTTGGTACAGATTTCGTTATTCAGATGGTTATGGATGCCAAACCTCAGAGTTTCTCGGACCTTGTACGTATCTCAGGACTTTCACATGGTACAGACGTATGGTTAGGGAATGCACAGACACTTATTGAAGAAGGTAGAGGGACGATCTCTACTGTTATCTGTACCCGTGATGATATTATGACGTATCTGATTAATCAAGGGATGGATAAAGGCCTTTCCTTCACCATTATGGAAAGTGTACGTAAAGGTAAGGGGCTTAAACCTGAATGGGAAGAAGCCATGCTCTCACATGATGTACCCGACTGGTACATTTGGTCTTGTAAAAAGATTAAGTACATGTTCCCTAAAGCCCATGCGGCAGCGTACGTTATGATGGCGTGGCGTATTGCTTGGTACAAAGTTTTCTATCCATTAGCTTACTACACCGCATACCTAAGTATCCGTGCATCTGCCTTCTCCTATGAACTGATGTGCCAAGGTAAAGAGCATTTGGAATACCACCTCAAAGAGCTTGTAGGACGTGGCAAAGAGAACTTATCTGCTAAAGAGCTAGATGTTATCAAAGATATGCGTATCGTTCAGGAAATGTATGCCAGAGGCTTTACATTCATGCCGATCAATCTAGAACTTGTCCATGATAGGCATTTCCAAATTATTGATGGTCAAATTATGCCTGCATTAAGTGCCATCGACGGACTAGGTGAAAAAGCTGCTGAAGCAGTAGTAGCAGCAGTAAAAAATGGCCCGTTCTTATCGAAAGATGATTTTAAAGAACGTACAAAAGTAAGTAAGACAGTCACGGATAAGATGTCTACACTAGGCATTTTAGGTGACTTACCAGAATCCAATCAGTTAAGCTTAGATTTCTTTGCCTAAACGTAAAAAGTGATGCCTTCACCCAAGGAGGCATCACTTTTTATATGTATTGACCACTCAACTAGCCAAGTTATCATAGACTTCTAAAGCGTATAAATATAAAAATAGAGTATCACCTTCTTCAGCGATGAATATGATTATAAGTATAAAGGATGCAGGAGGTGGATGATGTTGACATACTATCATGTTCCAGGAGCTCATGCAGAGCCAATGCTTATCGATAACGAAATCATTATCAAACAACTAGAGAAGATGACCCTTCATGTTGGGGATCAAGTGATCGTTGAAGATCTTTTACGCATGCCATTGGAAGTTGTAGACATAAAGCAGAATATGATTATATTCAAATGGATAAAATAAGAATCTTGATAGAATCGCAGTAAAATTGCTAAATATAGGAAGAAAGTGTTGACATAAAGAGCAACATATTTTATGGTAATAAAGCATATTCTATAAAGTATCACGATAAAATCAATGCACATTATGATATGAGGGAAAAAACATGACTGAACAACAAGAAATACTAGCAAAACAAAACTTTCATGAAGAAATGTTAAAACTTTTTAAGCGTACAGCAAAAGAAGTTAAATATAAGCCTACGAGACGTCTCGATGTCATCAATAAGTATGGCGGCTATGAAGCAGCAATCAAAATGCTACCTACTGATAGTAATACTTTCGACTTTACTTTACTTTGGGAAAATGAACGATTAGACCTCTCCATAGAAGCACTTGTGATTAAAGACCGCTATCGTCACTTATTTTCACAAGACATTGTAGACTTCTGCCAAAAGCGCCTTGATGAGTACAATTATGCGCCTAAAAAGTTAGTGCCTGAACCTGATGATATGGATGACTTCCTCAATAGTCTTTTCACTGAGCAATCACTGGTAAAAGAAGCTGAAGAAGAAGCACCTATTTTAACGATGGAGCCTATTCAAGATAGTATCTCACAACTTATCCCTAGCGATAAATGGTATGAGCTTTTAATGAATCAAACGGTCTTTACAGCAAGTAACCGTGATTTGGTCTCAAAAGTATTTGCACTGGGAAAAAGAGGTTTTACCCATGCAGATTTAGGGACACTTGAGGGGTATAGTAGCACCTATCCTTTTTACGATGTGCTTATCGCCTTATGTAAGCGTATCAAATCCACCCTTAAAATAGATGCCCCTACCGATGAAGATGGCAAAATAACTTGGTGGGCCTTCCTCTTTACTGGCACAGCAGAGGACAAAAAGCAATTCACTTGGTTTTTAAGAGCTGAATTAAGAGAAGCATTCGAACGTCTCATGGCAGAGGGCATTATCCCACAGATGGAGATTCCTGTATTTGAAGAAGCAGGTGCACCAGAAGTAATAAGTGCACCAGAAGTAGTAAGTGCACCTGAGATAGCAAGTGTACCTGAAGTAGTGAGTGCACCTGAAGTAGTAAGCGTATCTGAAGTAGTAAGCGTATCTGAAGTAGTGAGTGCACCTGAAGTAGTAAGTGTACCTGAAGTAGCACCTACACCAGAAGCAGTAAACGAGCCTGAAACAGTAAGTGAACCAGAGGTAGCAAGCACATTGACATCACCTGAACCAATCACAGAAGAACCAGCGGCGACAGATATTTGGGAAACACTCAAGACTCAATGTATCGATTACTATGGTCCTGTATGTGAACTATGTGGCTTTGATTTTGGCTATACCTATGGCAATGCAGTGGATGGATTCATCCATATTCATTGTATAGATCCTGCTAAACGCGAGACACCTGAAGTCATCAACCCACAAGAAGATCTCATACCTATTTGCTGTAACTGCGAAACTGTAATGGCTCAGCGTACGCCAGCTTACACAGCAGATGAAGTACGTGCAATGGTAGAGGAAAATAGAAACTAGATTTCCCTGGAAATAAATGGATAAAAGGAGAGTGACATACATGTCATTCTCCTTTTCTTACTTTTTTTATTTGAAATAGACAGAAAGCACTTTATGTGTATAAATAGACAAACATGGCTAGGGATAACCTCTAAATTTGGATATATTAACGATGTTTATGTTAACCTATGGCTTTATCCTTCTTTTTAATGTATGATAGATAAAAATGTTAAAAGGTTACACAAACGATGACATCTAGAGGAGGACTTTATTATGGACGGATTAAGCAAAGAAAGCTTACGTAAAATATACAATCAAATGAGCCCCTTTGAATTCAAAGAAAAGCTCATATCACTTGCTACGAAGCACTTGCCAGCACAAGAAAAATTACTTGATGCAGGTAGAGGTAACCCAAACTGGACAGCGACTTTACCGAGAGAAGCCTTTTTTACATTTGGTCAATTTGCCGTCTTAGAAACACAACGCACATGGCAATGTGATCATCTAGCAGGTATGCCGGGGCGCGTGGGGATTGCTGCTAGATTACTTGATTATCTTGAAGCGCATCCACATATGCCAGGCCGTGAACTTTTATTACAAATCCTTACTTACGGCGAAAAAGAACTTGGCATGGAAAAAGATACGTGGATTCACATTTTAGTAGATGGCATTATCGGAGACAACTATCCTTATCCAGATCGTATGTTAAGAGGGATTGAAGAGACAGTTGCTCATTATCTCCTTAAGGAACTTTGTCCTACAATGGACAATGCCAGCGCATTTGAAGTTTTCGCAACAGAGGGCGGTTCTGCTGGTATGTGCTATCTTTTCGATTCACTTCTTCAAAACCATTTGCTTCAAAAAGGGGATACCATTGCTTTAATGACACCTATTTTTACCCCTTACTTGGAAATACCAGCTTTACCCCAGTATGATTTCAATGTGGTTTTAATCGGTGCAGATGAAATAGATGAAGAAGGTCGTACCACATGGCAGTATACTGAAAAAGCGATTAAACCTTTAAAAGATCCAAAAGTTAAAGCTGTTTTTATTGTCAATCCAAACAATCCTGGTTCTATTGCCTTAAGTCCTACAAGTAAAAACTACTTAGTAGACTTAGTTAAAAATGAACGTAAGGACTTAATGGTCATTACAGATGATGTCTACAGTACTTTCGTGGAACAATTCTCTTCGTTATTGGAGGAGATTCCTTATAATACCTTATGTGTGTATTCACTTTCCAAGTACTTTGGTGTGACAGGCTGGCGATTAGGTGCGATTATGCTTCAAAAAGAAAATATCTTTAATGAGCTCATTCATAATCTCCCACAGGATTTAAAAGCCCATGCGAATCATCGTTATCACCACATTACCACAACACCTGAAGAACTTGGCTTTATTGACCGTATTGTAGCAGATAGTAGACAAGTAGCCCTTAATCATACAGCAGGACTTTCGACACCACAGCAAGTACAGATGGCATTCTTCTGTATCTTTGCATTATGTGATAAAGATGATCAATACAAAAAATTAGCCATGTCTATTTGTCATAAACGTAAACAATCTTTATGTGATGGCCTAGGGATTTTATTTACGCCTCAAGCTTTAGATGCTTCGTATTACACCGAAATCAATTTGATGGAATGGGCTACATCGTATGATGCAGATTTTGCAGCCTATTTAGAAGCACATTGCTCACTTCTAGATGTTCTTTATAGCTTAGCTAAAGACCATCATACCATTCTTTTACGAGGAGATGCTTTTGCATCATCTAAGTGGGGGCTTCGTGTTTCTCTTGCAAACTTATATGAAGAAGACTATTATAAGATAGGTAAGGCTATCGCAAGTGTCTTTAATGACTTAATTGGTAGCTGGCAGAAGACTAAAGACAAGAGGTGATATAATGTCAAATTGTAATACATGTCCATCACATGGGTCTTGCTCTAAAGATCAAGCTCAGTGTGGCATTGAAAACAATCCCCACAATAACATCAAGCATGTCATTGGTGTTATGAGTGGTAAAGGTGGCGTTGGTAAATCAAGTATGTCTGTAATGATTGCTAAAGAACTTTGTAGATTAGGTTATAAAGTAGGTATTTTAGATGCGGATATTACAGGACCAAGTGTACCAAGACTTTTACAACTAGGAAGTCCAATGGTCGAAACAGATGGTCAAAACATGATTCCACCTGTATCGAAAGAAGGCATTAAAGTAATGTCCTTAAACTTATTGATTGATGAAGAAACTCAGCCTGTGGTATGGCGTGGTCCAGTGATTGCTGGTGTCATCAAGCAATTTTGGAATGAAGTCATCTGGGGTGAGCTTGATTATTTAGTAATCGATATGCCACCAGGTACAGGCGATGTACCTTTAACAGTTGGTCAAGCTATTCCTGTATCAGGTATGGTCATGGTATCTGTACCACAAGACTTTATTTCTATGATCGTCGCAAAATCAGTGCATATGGTAAAGAAACTTAATATTCCTATCCTTGGTGTTATCGAAAATATGAGTTACATTGCATGTCCTGATTGTGATAAGAAAATCAAACTTTACGAAGGTGAAGATACACAAAGCTTCCTCGCGTCTCTTGATCTCGAGCTTCTAGGGGAAATCCCAATGGTTAGAGGTATTAGTAATCTTTCTGTGCATGAAGCTTATGAAGATGAGCGCCAAGCGATTATGTCCCCTATCGTTAAACGTATACTTGAAAAACTTTAAAAGTGAAAAGGCTACCTCTGAGAGGTAGCTTTTTTGATTCTTTATTAAATTTTTAGAATATTGTTTACTTAATTTCCGCTATTTGATAAAATCGAGGGATAATGGATGAATACAAGGGGTGAATAAAGTGAATTATACATTGGGAATTGATGCCGGTTCCACAACCTTAAAGCTAGTCGTATTAGATGAGATGAATCAAGTTGTTTATAAAAGTTATGAGAGACATTACTCACAAATTAAACCGATTCTTATCAGACGGCTAGAAGAGCTGAGACCGTTGTTAGAAAAACATATCTTGAAAATCGTTTTTACAGGATCGGCTGGGGTAGGCTATGCAACGCAGCTAAAGCTTCCTTTTGTTCAAGAAGTATTCGGCACAGCTTTAGCAGTAGAAAAGCTACTGCCTGAAATAGATGTAGTCATTGAACTAGGCGGAGAGGATGCTAAGCTCATTTTCTTAACGGGAGGGCTAGAAGAACGTATGAATTCTAGTTGTGCGGGCGGAACCGGTGCCTTTATTGACCAGATGGCTTCCCTGATGCATGTATCAGTCGATACATTGGATGCGCTCAGCTTACAAGCTGACCAACTTTATCCCATTGCTTCAAGGTGTGGTGTATTTGCCAAGTCAGATATCCAGCCACTTCTTAATCAAGGTGCAAAAAAAGAAGCGATTGCTGCCAGTATTTTTCAAGCAGTGGTCGATCAAACCATTGGTGGTTTAGCACAAGGACGAAGTATCAAAGGCAATGTCCTTTTTCTAGGTGGACCTTTGCATTTTTATAAGGGGCTTCAAAAGCGTTTTATTGAGACCCTTCATTTATCTGAAGAACAAAGTGTATTTACCGAGAATGCCCAAGTCTTTGTGGCAATTGGCGCAGCTTTATACGGCAAGGAAACAGAAGGTAGTATGAGCTATGAGATGCTTCTTGAAGCATTAGGACGCTTTTCAACCACAGTTCAGACACAGAAGTACTTGCCACCACTTTTTACATCGGAAAGTGCTTATGAGACTTTCAGTCATCGTCACCGCAAAGCATCCGTACCTTGTCAGGCGATAGAAAATTATAAAGGTGATGTCTTTTTAGGCATTGATGCTGGCTCTACCACTACAAAGATGGTACTCATCGATGAAGCAGGCGCTATTCTTTACCAGTACTATGCTTCTAATCAAGGTAATCCTATCCAAGTTGTGAGAGAGCAGCTCTTACATATTTATCAACTTTACGGAGAGCGTATCCGTATCGCTTCCACAGCCGTTACAGGCTATGGGGAAGAGCTCATAAAAGAAGGTTTTCACATCGACTATGGCATTGTTGAGACGTTAGCTCACTATACAGCAGCACATTATTTTAATCCCCAAGTGGACTTTATCTTAGATATCGGTGGTCAAGATATCAAATGCTTTAAAATCGAAAAGGGTGTGGTCACACATATCTTACTTAATGAGGCGTGTTCCTCTGGTTGTGGTTCTTTCATTGAAAGTTTTGCACTTCAGCTAGGGTATTCCATTGAAGACTTTGCACGCTTAGGTCTGTATGCGGAGCATCCAGTGGATTTAGGCTCACGATG
This sequence comes from Cellulosilyticaceae bacterium, assembly GCA_051656485.1. Lineage (GTDB taxonomy): Bacteria > Bacillota > Clostridia > Lachnospirales > Cellulosilyticaceae > JBOFDK01. The sequence continues at coordinate 11,027 of JBOGBZ010000132.1, read as the reverse complement.
CACCGTATTTATGAATTCCTCTGTGAAAGAAGCACAAAAAAATGGTGCTACCTTACCGGATATCGCAGCAGGGCTTGCGATTAGTGTGGTTAAAAATGCTATTTATAAAGTTATCAGAGCCAGTGATTCGTCTGAACTTGGTCAGCACATCGTTGTCCAAGGGGGAACCCTTTATAATGATGCCATCTTAAGAAGTCTGGAACTCGAGTTAGATCGTGAAGTGATTCGTCCAAATGTAGCAGGGTTAATGGGCGCTTATGGTTGTGCACTGTACGCTAAAAACCACGGAACACATCTTTCTTCAGTGCTGAGTCATGATGAATTGGTAGCATTCAAGCATTTTTCTCAAGTTGCACAATGTAAGGTGTGCCATAACAAATGTACGCTGACCATTAATACTTTTAATAGCCATAAGCGTTATATTTCTGGAAACAAATGCTCGAAGCCCGAAGGTCATAGTGGTGAAGACCATTTACCGAATCTTTATGCTTATAAATACAATCTTTTGAAAGCCTTGTCTTACACCAAAGGCTGGCGGGAAGAAACCATCGGCATACCTTTGGCCTTAAATATGTACGAAAACCTACCTTTCTGGCATGCGTTTTTTGCAACGCTAGGGTTTAATATCAAGTTATCAGGGCCATCCAATAAAAAGCTGTATACCAAAGGACAGCATACCATTCCATCTGATACGATTTGCTATCCAGCGAAGCTTACCCATGGCCATATCCTACAGTTAATGGAAGAAGAAGTGCCTTATATCTTTTATCCTTGTATGTCCTACAACTTCGATGAAAAGCTAGCTGATAATTGCTATAACTGTCCAGTTGTGGCGTATTATCCTGAAGTCATTAGTGCCAATATGGAGGATCTAAGTAAAGCAATCATGATAAGCCCTTATCTTTCTTTTAATGAACCGAAACAACTGGCAAAAAATCTTTTCCAAGCGTTGCATCTTTCTTTTAAGGATATCACTTTAAAGCACATTAAAGGTGCTCTTGAAAAAGCGTATCAGGCGTATCATAGTTTTCATGAAGCCTTAGCGGTAAAATGTCAGGAAAGTCTGGCATATGCTAAAGCACATCAGCTACCCATTGCTATCTTGTGTGGCAGGCCCTACCATATAGACCCTGAAATCAACCATGGGATCGATAAGCTTTTGACAAGTCTTGGTGTCGTTGTGATCAGTGAAGATGCACTTAAACTTATGATGACCAAACCAAACACTCATATTCTTAATCAATGGACCTACCAAGCGCGTATGTATGGCGCAGCCTATGAAGCAGGGAAAGAACCCCTCAGTCAACTCATCCAGCTCGTATCTTTTGGGTGCGGCACAGATGCTGTTACGACGGATGAGATGAACCGCATTTTAGCTGAAGTAGGCAAGATGTATACACAACTTAAAATAGACGAGACAGCTAATTTAGGAGCTGCCAAAATTCGTATTCGAAGTATGCTTGCAGCTACTTCGTTACAAGGGGAGATGAAGTAATGACTGTTTTCACAGAAGCAATGAAAAAAACACATACCATACTGATACCGAATATGCTTCCTATACACTTTAAGCTTGTAGGCAGTGTACTTGAAAAAGAAGGCTATCACATTAGCTTTTTTGAAGAAGGCAATCCACAGCTTATTCGTCATGAAGGGCTGAAATGCGTCCATAACGATATGTGCTATCCTGCACTCCTTGTCATTGGGGAGATGATGGCGGCTTTAAAAAGTGGCAAATATGACTTGCAGCATACTGCTCTTATGATTACCCAGACAGGTGGGGGCTGCCGTGCATCGAATTACATCCACTTATTACGCAAGGCGCTAAAAGATCATGGCATGGAGCAAATCCCCGTTATATCTCTTAATGTGGGTGGACTTGAAACGCAGCCAGGATTCAAACTGACGCCTAAGATGACTTATCAAGCGATCGAGGCTTTATACTATGGGGATCTTTTGATGTGCCTGTATAATCAATGTAAGCCTTATGAACAAATAGGAGGGGCTACAGATCAAGTATTAGCAGACTGTATCGAAATGATCGCCCAGCACCTCAGCGGTGCATTGCACAAAAAATGCCGCTATGCAGACATTATCCATGCATTTGACGGGATTTCTAGAAATACTGTCAAGAAAGTAAAGGTCGGCATCGTTGGTGAGATTTACTTGAAGTATTCACCCCTAGGCAATAATTACTTGGAGAAATTCTTAATGGATGAAGGGGCAGAGGTCGTTGTTTCAGGAATGAGTGACTTTATGCTTTACTGTTGCTATAATCCTATTATGGATTACAAGCTTTATGGCATGAATAAAAAAGCTAAAAATATCGCACACCTTATTTATCAGTATTTATACTTCAAACAAAAAAGACTTATTAAGGCAGTGAAGAAGCACTCAACCTTCACACCACCTTCTGACTTCGAGCATGTTAAAGCTTTAGCATCAAAGACATTATCTTTAGGAGTTAAAATGGGAGAAGGGTGGCTTTTGACTGGTGAAATGATCGAGCACCTCACCAGTAATGTCCACAATGTGGTATGTGCCCAACCTTTTGGCTGCTTACCGAATCATATCGTTGGTAAAGGGATGGTTCGCAAATTAATGAATCAATACGAAAATGCCAATATTACGGTCATTGATTATGACCCCTCAGCTACTGAGGTTAACATTGAAAATCGCATTAAGCTTATGTTATCCAATGCTAAACTAAAAGCTATTAGTTAAATACACCATAAAAGAAAAGAGGATCACTATGAAAAAGCAGGCACTTATTACAGGCGCTACAAGTGGTATAGGTAAAGCTTATGCCGTAGCCTTAGCCAAAAGAGGCTATAACTTAATCCTAACAGGAAGACGAAAAGATGTGATTGAAGCAGTAGCCAATGATCTTATGCAACGTTTTAACATCCAAGTGACTGTATGCTTAGTAGACTTTGCAAATAAAGCACAACGGGAGAAGTTCTTAGCTTATGTTCAAGAAGTCAAGCACATTGATTTTCTAGTAAACAATGCGGGCTATGGGGCAGAGCTTGCTTTTACTGAGGATTCTCTCGCTCAGCAGCAAGCCATGTTAGATGTACACAATACCACCAGTATTGCACTATGCCACGTGGTGGCAAGGAAAATGAAGCAGCAGCGAAAAGGCGTAATCATCAATGTAAGTTCGTTAGCAGGCTTTCTTTATCTTCCACATTCAGCAATGTATTGTGCCACTAAAGCTTTTCTCACTACCTTTACCCGATCATTAGCCCTCGAGTTAAAGCCTTATGGTATTGATGTGCAGGCATTATGCCCAGGCTTTGTCCACACAGATTTTCATGATAAGCTTGCCATCGACAAAAACACTTGTAAAAACAAAGGACCTATTAAATGGATGCATACCAAAGATGTGGTCGCTTATTCTTTAAAACACTTAACGAAAGAAGGTCATGTAGTTTGCATTCCAGGGGGATGGAATAAGGTAGGCTACCAACTTTTAAAAGTCGTTCCACAAAAATTGTACTTCGCAGTGGTTTCAAAGACACCACCTAAGTTAAAATAGCAGGAATATTTTTTGTTACATAGGGAAACTTTAAGAGGGAATCTTATGAAAGGAGCTTTATGTAATGAAAAATTATACGTATAAACTTTGTCTCGTACTGCTTATTTTCGCCATAGCCGTACCTACTTACTGTACCGAGACCAAAGACTCTTTTGTTATTTGTATTGACCCAGGGCACCAAGCTAAAGGAGATGGCAAACTAGAGCCGATAGCCCCAGGTTCAGCCAACAAAAAAGCCCGTGTAAGCTCAGGTACTGCAGGCGTTGGGACTAAAAAAGCTGAGTATGTGGTGAATTTAGAAGCTGCCAAAATACTTCAAGCACTCCTTCAAGATGCAGGCTATCAAGTGATCATGACAAGAGATTGCCATGAAGTGAATATCAGTAATGCTGAGCGTGCACAGATGGCTAATGATGCGAAAGCCCATATGACCATCCGTTTGCATTGTGATAGTATTGGCAACGGCGGCAAGACCGGGGCGACCATCCTTGTGCCTGCCAAGTCAAGTGCCTATACCAAGGGGATCTATGAACCAAGTTATCAGTTTGCAGAATGCTTACAAAGTACCCTTAAAGCTAAAGGGGTCAAAGTCAATGGTATTTTTGAACGTGCTGATATGACAGGCTTCAACTGGTCCAGTGTACCCGTCGTTATTTTAGAGATGGGCTTTATGAGTAATTGGAATGAAGACCGTATGCTCTCAGACCCAGCTTACCAGCAAAAATTAATGGAAGCAGTACTTGAAGCAGTGAATAATTACTGCGTCCCACAATAACCCCACACAAAAAAGAGCAGTTCAAGCGGCGTTAAAGCCACTTGAACTGCTCCTTTTATTGTTGTTTTAATAATGCATATCAATCAGATGGAAAGTAATATTCGCATTACTCCAGCCTAAATCGTATGGAACCAATAAACGATCGGTGTTATGGCAGGTAACAAGCGGATAACCTTTGCTATCGAGGCCTGTAACCGTAGAGATATGGGTGATACGCCCTTTCTTTTCATAGGCCACAAAGTCTCCTGGGCGCATTTGGTAAGCATCTTTATGCACTTGTTTATAAGAACCTTTAGCAATGTAGGAGCCACGTCCACTATGAACCATGTAATTCTTGAAAGCTTGAGCATTTACCCATGCTTTAGTTCCGTCATTGGTATAGTTCCAAGTATCTGTCTTTTTAAAGTTTCCGCCTTCGTAGAGAATTTGGGAAGCAAAGTTCGCACAGTCTCCACCACGTGGATTGCAGTCCAGATATGCTTTGTTGTACTTAAATAAGTGTTCACCTTCACCAATGCCACAGTACTGATGTGCATAGTCAATGGCTTTTTGTGTGCGCTCATCTGGGGTATAAGCTGGTGCCGTACGTCCAGCAATAAAAGCTTTCATCTCATCAGACTTCAGATTATCTAAATCTAAAGAATCCGCGAAAGGATCTGTATACCATTCCTTAACAATCAAAAAACTATCATCAGGTTGTTTTTGGAGATGAATATAGTGGGATGTCCCAAGCTTAAACGTATTGGGTACATTAGGTGTATCGTTATAAGCATAAGTAAAAGTCGTAGATACATTGCAAGTCATCCCAAAGCGACCATTCTCACGGTCACGTACTTTACGCATATGAATCACTGATTCCATATTGGTAAAGGTGGCATTTTGCTTCTCTGCCCAATTCTTAAGGTATTTCATCTTAACGCCTTCACTTTCAAAAGCATATAAGCCCGTTTTGATGGATGTATCATAAAGGGCGTGCAAGGCTTCACTATCTCCAGAGATCAGGGCAGCATAGCGCTTTTCAATGATGTCTGCTAAAATCGTATGAAACTTTTCTTTAAGCGCTTCATCGGATAATGTCGTATCGTTACGAGGTGATGTAGCCGTAGCATCATCTTCTTCTAGCAGTGTATCCACTTCTGGAAGGCTCAGTTCGATGGTATCTATATCTAATGGTAATTGCTCGGTAGGTGCTGTGGCATGTAGGCTGATACTTAAAGTCAAAAGCCCTACAAAAACAGTTAGGAAATAACGTCTTTTTTTCACATTTTTCTCCCCTTTTGTACATGATTGGTTAAGGTATATTTTTATCAAATCTCCCTAGATTATGAGTGAAAATGTGGTGGAAATTTTGGAAATGAAAAGCTTTCCCTTGCTTTTACATTGAAACCCTTATACATTTCATGTAATCGAACTAGCTGACGCAAAGAGACAACAAAATATTATAGCTCAACTTAGTTACTGTATAAAAAACAAAAATTTAAAATACTGTGTATCCACATTCGGCGGCCAAAGGTTTATGTAAATACGATGATATAATCGTATTATCTATAAAATGTATAAAATATATGATAAAATATATGATAAAACATATATTAAAGTAATTGACAAATATTCCATTTTAGTATAGCGGTTTTAAAAAGAGTATAGTATAATAGAACAATCATTATTTTTGTGAAAGGAGAAATCATTATGAAGTATATATACGGTAAAATATTTTTACATTCAGAAACAAAAGAGTTAAAGTATTTTGTATATGATTCAGCAAAAGATGATTATTATACTTTTGTAAAGAGCATATGTGCACAAGGATATAAACAAGTTATTATTACTTCAAACATGATGATTACTATTCTAAAAGAATACTTCTTCAGTAGAAGCTTTAAGATAAACAAAGTACAGTTTATGATTGAGGATACCGAATTATCAAATGAAACTAAGCAAATTTTATCTAAGGTGCATGAGGATCGTGCATATATAAATGTCCTATTAGAGAAAATTACTTTTTTATCAGAAGAAGAAACTATAGATATCCGTAAATTAGATGTAAGTGGACGAAATACTGAAAAAGAAGCCATTGGGGTTTCTGTACAAGTTAATGGTATAATAGGTATAGCTACTAACACCTTTGATGCGGAACTTGAAATTTTAATTAAATTAATTGAGAGGTGTTTAAAATGAAAAATACCTCTTTTTTATATCTCTTAATTAAATGCATTGCCATACCTCTAGTTGTAATCAAAGCCATATCTTTATTAAACATTTTAGATTATATTACATTCATTCCCAAAGACAAGGCATTTGATCTGTGTCTAATAATTTATTTAGCAATCGCTGAAGTTATATGGAGTAAACTGGAGGAGCATGTACGAACACAGAAAGTTTCAATTCAATGTATAGGCTCGATTCCAGGACAAAAATCAACTTTAAAAACTATTCCAGTCATACATTTTGTTGAAGATGTGGCAACTATAAAATTTGATATAACTATAAATGGCTCTGCTAAAAAGGCTGCTAAAAATAGTATCATTATCCCATTTCCAACATGCGTCGATGTACAAGTGGAGAATAAAAATGTGTCAGTGGATAGTAAAGGGGTTTGCACTCTAGACCTAAGGCATATCGTGAATTTAAACAATGAAGAATGTGTAAATACTAAATATACTTTCTTTGCGAGTATAATAAAAAATTATTCCGAAACTGAAGGATACGAAGATTCAATTATTCCTAAAGTACAGTATAAATCAAAGGCGATTTTTGATAAAAACAGTTTAAAACTAGAATAATAGGAGGCGATAGGATGGCTACAACACGGTGGCATGATAATATAAATATATCTTTTGATGATGTAATGAAAGAGTTTTTAATTGCACCAGAGGATGATACTGATTCAAGTAAAACTATGCATGTAGAATGGACAACCAGAAAAGCGTTCGAAACGAATAGAACAATACAACTAAATGGGATGTCTATTATTTATAATTATATTGAGTATGGTTATAATGAAATATCTCCAGGCGCACAACCCCTAGAAGATCGCAAGGTCCTAAAAGAGGGAAGTGTGATTGCATACTTTAATGGTAGTAGCATAGGTTATATCATCAATAAAAATTCAGAAGGTCTTAAGATCCTAAGGAGATTGCTGAAATTTACAGGCAAAGGTGAAATTACCAGAAATGCATTCGATATAACAAGTGATTTTTTTGTTTGGATGATTAGTAGAGTGTATACTGAAAATAACATTCTTGATGCAGCACGCGAGACGGTTGGTGACTTAATTATAGAATCCATTGATGGTTTTAAAGGTGATACTGAGGATTTAAAGAATAGAATTTCCGCATCTGGGGATAGTGTCATGAATATTCTTAGCACCTTATCATTCTTATTAGAAAGTCGTAAATTAAATCAAATTTCTTTTACAATTTCTACTAAATCACATGAAAATATTAATTTAATCTTATCTACTAAAGGCACTGTCTCTTTTGATGAAAACGCCTACATAGGTATTTATGAAAATGAGGGAAAACGTACTAAATTATCTAGTACCTATCTAGTGGTATATCTAGAGTTATTACCACTATTAATACAAGCATACCGATTTGATGTTGAGGAAGGTGTATGGGATGTAGAAGCTTTTCTACATCAAATCGGCAAGGATGTATCCGAAAAGCTTAGTACGCTGATTCCAAGATTAAAAGAACGTAATTACATTGAAAACCCTGGACAGGAATAATTCTGTCTAGGGTTTTTTAATCGTAAGCGTACGAATGACGGTACCTTATAAAAAAAATAGAACCATCTCCAAGAGATCGTTCTATTTTTTAACTCTGCATGTGTTGTGTCTGGTAATGCATCTGACCAAAGTAATAGATTTTGAATAAAAGCATGGTCCGTTCCATTCATATATTTCGGCATTACTTCAAGTACGTATTTAAGATAATCGTAAGGTCTTAGGTTGTTTGCCTTTGCAGTTTCTATAATAGAATAAATAATGGTACTTGCCTCTGCACCATGAGTCGTATTGCAGAAAAGCCATGCTTTCCTTCCATTGGCGAAGGGGCGTATAGCACGTTCACAGGCATTATTATCTTTCTTCTTGGCGTATTTTTAGTCTTTCCTCTGCAGGTTTTGTCGATGCAAGCTCTTCTATTTGATAGAGTAAGGCAATACGCTTAAGCATCTCATAGGCTACTGTTCCCTTTTGTTTATCTTTTGGTTTAATTGGTCTTTAATCGATGGGAATTTTTCTGTTGTTTTCATAAGAATAGTATACCATATTTCGTCATAATATACTACCTAAAAGCGATAGGTAATATGCCTAAAAACCTTGTAATACCAACGAATTTTTGGCGATTCTATGTATTGACATCGGATTAGAAAAGAACTGTTGGATGATGTTCTTTAAATGCATTTTTTTGTTCAAGCGAAAGACCATCTAATAACCATTTGTATTATAATCATTCATACTATTCACCTCTTCTAAATAGTATGGCCACTTATATCTAAGGCTAAAAGCGTATACTGTCTGAATCCGGTGGATTTAGACTACGACCGTGTAAATTAAATTTGAAAACCTTTCTATAAAACTTAAATACATGAATACAAATCTACAAATTCACCTATTATTATTTTTAGCATACAACTTTTTTGTCGGAGAAGGGATGATGGCATTTCTCGTATTTTTCAGATGTAACTATTTTTTTAACAAAGCTTTAAAGGAACTGCAAGAGAACGATAAACAGTACATTGACGGGAGAAATTCCACCTTTTTATGTATAAGTATTTTGAAAAGGGGTAATATATGAATATGGTCTCCATGAAAGAGGTGATTATATGAATATGGGTATATACGAATTTTTAAGTGTACTGATAGGATTTGCAGTGTTCTTAATAGTTTTATGGTATACCATGTCAAATAGGAAATAAAAATATATTCTTCGTATAATACATATACGGAGAACCATTGGCAAAAAGCCAATGGTTCTCTATAAAATAATTAAATTGGTAAAATCCTCTATCTTATGAACGTAATATCTAATATCTTAGACCATATCCATTATAAAAAGGGTATGGTCTTTTTAATATTCCAGAAACGCGTTAAATTAGCCCTTTTATTTTGCTTAAACCTACTATTTAATGTATAATAGACAGGAATTAACATATTTACAGGAGGCTTATAATGGGTGAAAGAAAAGTTATAGAAATTTCAACAGCTGAAGCAAAAAGACAACAAGATATTATGACTCAGCTTAGTTACTATATAAAAGACAAAAATTTAAAATACTGTGTATCCACATTCGGCTGCCAAATGAATGCTCACGATTCTGAAAAAATCGAAGGTATGCTTGAGCAAATGGGCTACACAAAAACAACAGAAGAAAAAGATGCGGATTTTATTTTATACAATACATGCTGTGTAAGAGAAAATGCTGAAATGAAAATCTTTGGGAAACTAGGTTTCTTAAAGTCAATTAAGCGTAAAAAGCCAAGTCTTATGATCGCCCTTTGTGGTTGTATGATGCAGCAAGACATCGTTCTTGACACACTGAAGAAGAACTACCGTCATGTAGACCTTATCTTTGGGACCTACAATATCTATAAACTTCCAGAACTTTTACAGACACGTTTTGAAACAGGTAAACCTGTCATTGACATTTGGGAGTCTCATGAAGATATCGTGGAAGACTTACCAAGCATTCGTAAACATACGTTTAAGTCTTGTGTCAATATCATGTATGGATGCAATAACTTCTGTACATACTGTATCGTACCTTATGTAAGAGGGCGTGAACGCAGCCGAACTAAAGAAGACATCGTGAAAGAAGTACGCGAGTTAGTTGCAGATGGCGTTACAGAAATCATGCTTCTTGGTCAAAACGTTAACTCTTATGGCAAGAATCTAGAGAATCCTGTAAGCTTTGCGGACTTACTGCGTGAACTCAATGAAGTGGAAGGCCTTAAGCGTATTCGCTTTATGACTTCCCATCCAAAAGACTTAAGCGATGACCTCATCGATGCCATGGCAAACTGCGATAAAGTATGTAACTATCTGCATTTACCATTCCAATCAGGAAGCACAGACGTTCTGAATCGTATGAATCGTCGTTACACAAAGGAAAGTTACCTTGAGCTTGTACGTAAGATCAAAGCAGCTGTGCCAAATATGTATATGACGACAGATATTATCGTAGGTTTCCCAGGTGAGACGGAAGAAGACTTCCAAGATACGTTAGATGTGGTAAGAGAAGTTAAGTTCTCAAATGCCTTTACCTTTATTTATTCAAAGCGTACAGGTACACCAGCAGCTACGATGGAAGATCAAGTACCAGAAGACGTCTCAAAAGAACGTTTCAATCGCTTAGTTGCACTTGTACACGAGCTAGCTGCTGAGACGATGCATGCACAAGTAGGTAAGACAGTAGAAGTCTTATTAGAAGAAGTCAGCAAGAATGATTCAGCTATTCTTAGTGGACGTACAGACACAGGCTTACTTGTCCATGTCTTAGCAAACCAAGATTTAATTGGAAGCTATGTCAATGTAGCAATTACAGATTCAAAAACACACTACTTAGTGGGTACTTTAGTATAAAGGGTGGTTTAAATGAACGTAACACCAATGATGAGACAATACCTGGATCTAAAGGAGCAGTACAAAGACTGTATTCTCTTTTTTAGACTAGGGGATTTTTATGAGATGTTTTTTGAGGATGCACTTAC
>JBOGBZ010000131.1:0-6901 GCA_051656485.1 Cellulosilyticaceae bacterium | reverse complement strand
ATTTTTGTGCTATTAGTTAGCACTGACTTTTGAGTACATGTACTCAATGAATCGACTGGTCTATTGGTTGTTATTTTATTTTCAAAGTTCATTTGTTTATTGATTATCAAGGCGTTATGCCCTGCGTCGTTAGCGTGTTTTTCGCTGCTGACTTGTATTATTATGCACCATTTAAAGACATAAGTCAACACCTTTTTTAAATTTATCTCAAGTTTTTATGTGAAGCTTGATTTTACTACGCTCAACGACATTATTATGTGTATTTCTCTTCTATTTATACATACTTTTAGCCTTTTCTTCTTAGAAAAAGGACAGCTATTATTTCGCCATCCCTTTTCTCCTTATACTGCTTCTCATTTTCTCTGATAAACAATCTTCTTAATACTCGCACACGACAAGTAATAACACTCAGCTAATTCCTTTATGCTGTGTCCATCTTCAAATCTATCTTGAATTTCTCTATTCCTCTTTATTAAAGCTTGCTTGATTCCTGTTTTCTCTCCCCATTTACCTCTTGCCCCTACATGCTCAGGTATATAGATATATTGTCCTTTTATATAACTTTGGATTTCTTCTATTAATGCTTGAGGTAATACCTCTTCAGCCTTTATATGTTTCATTTTCTCACTCCTTAGATTTATGTTGCCTAAGGTGCAAGATTTATTACATATAATGTTTAACTTTTCTCATGCAATAAATCTTGCATGTTAGAATCGTAATTTCATACTTTAGCCCCCTTATACTTCATTACTTTCTTTATTTATAGTAACATATGTTGTTTTAGATTAGACGATTCTGATTTTTTTGTCATGTATCTGTAATACTTCATCCGCCACTTCATAAATGAGCTTCTCATCGTGTGAAGTAAAAAGCAGGGTTCCTGTATACTGTTTCATTGCCTTCTCTACTGCTTCTATAGATTCGATATCTAAAAAGTTCGTCGGCTCATCCATGATCAGCATATTATATCTACCTATGAGTAATTTGCACAAACTAAGTCTTACTCTTTCACCACCACTTAGCACACCAACGCACTTCTCTATATCTCTTCCCTTAAAAAGCATTTGTCCTAGATACATCCTAATTACCTTTTCGCTATAGTCACTATCTTTTTTTGCATTTTCTATAACAGTAAGTGTTTCATCCAAGCCTTCTAACTTCTGATCAAAATACCCTATTTTTAATCCTCTTGCTTTAACGACTTCTTCTGTATCTGATACGAGCATCTTTATAAGCGTTGTCTTACCTATACCATTAGCACCTACTAATGCTACCTTACTTCCATTCTTGATATGTATGTGAGCGTCTTGTAAGATAATGTGTTCTCCATATCGTTTATTAATGTTCTTTGCTATAAGCGTATAGGTACTTTTTACATGTTGCTTATAAGGTATAGAGAAATCTATGGTCTTATCATTCATAGGTTTCTTTACTTCTTCTAACTGCTCCATCCGAGAATCTATTGCCTTAGCTGCCTTATGGAGTTGCTTTTGCCTTGTTTCTATGGCTCTTGTGCCTGTCGCTAATGGTTTAGACCTTTTATCACTTGGCGAGAGTTTCTTGTTTTCTTTCATTATTTTATTAGCCTTCTTAATTTTCTCTTCTTTGGCAACTTGGAGATGTCTTTTAGTATGCTGGTAAACCTCATACTTTCGTTTTTGATGTCGAAGCATCTTTTCTTTTTCTTCTATATAAGAAGTATAATTCCCTACATACTCTTTAATCTCCTTATCTTCTAATACCCATATCTTGTTACATACGTTATCGATGAATGTACGATTGTGAGAGACGATTAATAAACTTCCTGTATATCTCTCTAACTGTCGTTCTAGTGTATTTACTCCTTCTTCATCCATATGATTGGTCGGTTCATCCATTATGATCATATGTGTATCTTCATTTAATACACTAGCAAGTTTTAATCTCGTATATTCTCCACCGCTCACTTCTTCCTGGTATTGTTTGTCGCCTACTTTAAACTGCTTATAAATCGCCCCTGTGTCATATTGATGGTCTACATCATCTACTTGAGGTACATAGCCTATTGACCCATTTATTTTGATTACTTGCCCACTAGGTTTTAACTCTCCCATTATTATTTTTACTAAAGTACTTTTTCCACTTCCATTACATCCTATAAGTCCTATACGATCTCCTTCATAAATCTTCAATTCATCTATATTTAATATTTCTCTTCCTCGTGCTTCAAACTGAATGTTCTTTCCTTCTATGATGAGCATTGTATTCCCCCTTACCTTTATCTCTATTGTATCTTTCCTTTTTCACAACGCTCAAGGGATTGTTTCTCTCCGATTTATTTTTTATCCTCTTATTCTTCTCCTCTATCATAATCCTCTTTTCTACTCATATATTAATTAGGACTATGGCTTTTTTTTACAAGGAGGTAATTTATGAAACGTCTGTTTCTTATTCTATTGTTTTCTTTATGTTTATCTGTATCTATCTTTGCCACGCCCACTGCTTCCACTCCTTTTTTAGGAGAACTTTCTCTTTCGTCTAAGACCCTTAGCATCAATCAAGTCTCCCTTCCTTTATATCAAGCATTTTCCCAAGATTACATCCCTTTATTTATACTTGGTGATATAGGGTATGACGTAGGTTTTAATGCTTCATCTCAAACAGTAGTTGTTTCGAAGCCTACCAAAGCCCTTCCTTATAAGTTCATCGACACCTCCCCTTACTGGGATACACTTTCTTTTACCGATGTACCTTTCGAACTTTACTCTGGTTCTATCTATATAGAAGGTTTTCAGACACATGGCATTATCGCTAACGGACGTGTACTTGTACCCATAGAAGCTCTAAAAAGCTTAGGAACGCTACATACTTTTGATACAGATTACCTTTTGACGTATGCACCTGATACATCTGTCGTCGCCCACCAATTTGCCATTACGAATTATGCACCTTCTCCAACCTCAATTACCGTCAACGATGTCTTTTGGAATGGTACTTGGATGACACGTACTTCTTATCACACACTTGCTCCTTATGAATCCATTAGACGGGATTTAAGTCAGTCTACTGGTCACTATGTATCTAGTATTGTTACTTCCACCGATAATCCTTCCAAAACTTCTGCTCCTGATTTTAAAGGTCAGTTAAATACCTCTTTATTTACACTGTCTGACCGAGCAGCTGCTATAGGTGACTTATCCCAATACGGCGATCCTTTATCCCTTTCAGATATCATTGATGCGGAAAATCGTATACGCGAGATGAACTTCACGAGTGATACTCCTTATCTTATCTGGACAGATATGCCTACTCAGCGTACTTATATCTTTGAAAACAAAGATGGTGAATGGCATCTTCTTAAACACTTCTTATGTTCTACAGGCAAAGCTTCTTCGCCCACACCTCGTGGTGAATACAAACTTACAAAGAAAGTTCCTTATTTTGGTCTAGAAAAGGGCTATCGTTGTAAAAATGCCTTTGGATTTATTGGCACCACGTATCTTTATCACTCTGTCATGTTTGATGTTACTGGCACTTATATGCTGCACGGAAAAGGAAGCCTCGGCAAGCCTGCTTCTGCTGGTTGTATACGTCTCTCTCCTGAAAACAGCCTCTGGCTTTATGAGCATATGTTAAGCGGTACAAAAGTTTATATCCAATAAAAAAGAGAGGTCATCCCTATTCAAATGGGATAACCTCTCTTTGACGTTCTATAGTGCTTCTACAAAATAAAGTGGGTTTGCTTGCATCTTATCATATGCTGCTTTCCACATAGCTTTTGCATCTATTAAATAGCAGTCTGCATTTAATATCTTGCCTTTTTTGATTGTCTTACCTTCTTCTAGTAAATCTACTAAACGGCCATAGCATTGCTTTACATTTTTAAAGTTATGTCTCTTACAATTTACATAGTTTTTCTCTCTTTTTTCATTATACACACGATATTTATGTGTATCTTCAAACAAATATTCTGGCTCTATTAATTCTTCTACTCCATGCATTGATGTGTTCGCTTCTAACCCACATCCTATAAGCAAAATTTGTCCCCCGATTTCGCTTAACAGTTTATATGGTGAATGTGGTCCACATGGCGTCTGATCTAAATGATGTGTCCCTAACATTTCTTTTGCATAATTTCCTATGCCACATACTGAATGTGTCGGATGAATACTTCTCTTAACACCTTCCATCGTTCTGAAATACTCTGTCAAAGCACCTGCTTCTGAAGCTGTATCTTTCGCGCTAAAAGTATCATTTACAACGCCATCTACTGCACTATATGTAAGTGTAGGCATCAACAATGTTCCCTTGTCCCCTAATGCAAGTTGCATGCCTTTCACTACTGACTCTGCTCCTCCAACTACATCTCCCATTGCTTTTAACGATGTGTGTACCAGTAGTACACCTGAGTTTTTAACACCTAATTCTTCCATTTGCTCAGCAATTTTCTTAATGTACTGATTGTTATTCATTTAAATAGCCTCCTCACAAGTCAAGTCTAGTCAACGCTTGATTTACATTTATTTTACCATATTCTTTACCTCATTAGTATGTATTTTATGTATATTGAAAAATTTTTTTTTACTCCGAATACATTTTTAGTATTTTTTGCACAAAAACAAGGTAGGAATTTGACATAATCGTCGATTTCCTACCTTATTTACTAGTCTATGGTATCTATTTCAGCTTTTCCAGATGTCGTACGTATCGTAAATTGGTTCTTTCCATTTCCATATACGAAAGATTCACCCGATTTGACATCTCGGTCAATAATGTCACCTTTAAGCTTGCCACTTACTGAATGCAAAGTAACTTCAAACTGGCTATCCTTTGGTACTTCTAACTCTACATCTCCTGATATCGTAACGACATCTAGTTTTTCTATCGCAGAATTTGAAATGATACCTACATCACCACTGGTTGAGTTTACATTAATCAAACCATAAGCACCTTTTAACATTGCTTCTCCGCTTACAGTCCCTACCTTAATGTTTTCGATATCACCTTCAACCTCTACATCCCCACTCGTTGTTCCTATCGTTAAAACATTTACTTCTACTTCACTTACATCAATGTTACCACTGGTCGTTCTAATCTCCATCTCAGTAGCAGATACATCACGAAGCGCTACCTCACCTGATGTTGATATAACTTTCATATCTGTAGTCTTTACATTATAGAGGTCTATATCACCAGATACACTCTTTACTCTCAAAGTATTCTCATAGGTTTTTGGTAAAGCGATATGAATCGTCTCCTGTGCATTCCATCTAGGTACATGGATGATTCCCTTATTTGGCTTTTTGATGCTGAGTTTACCTTTAGAAATATCTATCTTTATACGCTCATCTTTTTGTAGTTCATAATTAGTACTTTGAGTCACTACTATCTCTGTCCCATCGACTGCTTCTACTATTACTTCTTCGCTTATTGCTTCGATATCGATTACTTCAATGCCATCTAAAGTTTGAGTATAGACTTCACTTCGTTTATTGGATTGTTGGCCACTTACAAAAGTCGTGGTCTCTTGAAATAATCTATGTCCTATATCACCTACTAGTGCCATTACAAAAACGCCTGTCAAAAAGAGTACTATCCCTACCCATAAACAAATCTGTATGACTATAAACTTCTTCCTATCCATAGCACCTACTCCTTCAACTTAAAGATTAAGTTAATAATACACTGAATAGCTGCTGCTATAATGAATATAATCCATGAGTAATCCCATGCACGCACCACAAAGTTGATGATCAAGTAAACTGCTACAGTTCCTACCCATAATACCGTTGATACTGCATCTTTAATAGTATCATTTCTCTTCTGTGCTGGTGTCATGGCTTCTTTTCGTACTTTTGCTTGGTAGTCATCCTTGAGTACTTCTGGTTTTGTAGCATTATCATATATAAGCATACCCGTAGCACCTGCTACTATCATAATAACAATGACAACGCCTATTACTGGTGCCATAGGATTATAATCACCGAGTACCCCCATAGCTACCATAATAGCTCCACATAGTATATACATAGCTACTGCTATACTTGTAATCAGTGCACTCTTCTTACGACGCACTTCTAAGTCTTTCGTTGTAATCATTACCGCACTTTCATCAATGCCACTTACAAGTTCTCTAATATCACCAACGCTTGCTGTAACAATCATATACGCTTCATCTTTAGATTTACCTTCTACAAGCAAATCTTCGTATTTATCGCATAGATTTGTAAGCATTTCTTCTTTTAATTCCTCTACATAGGTAGTGTGTGGTGTATGTGCAAATAATTGGTCGATAAATTCTTTAATTCTCTTATTCATAGTATTCTCCCCTATCCTTATCACTTATGATTTACTTCTATAACACAATCAATCAAACCTTTGGCCACTTGCCAATCCTCTACATTCTGTTCATACAAAGCGCGCCCAATCTTCGTAATCTGATAGTACCTTCTTCTCGCTCCAGTGTTTTCATCTCCCCAATACGATGTGATGAACCCTCCTGCTTCTAAGCGGCGAAATGCTGAATACAAAGTAGCTTCTTTTAATTCATATGCATTCTCTGTCTTTTCTTGTATAGATTTATTAATCTCATAGCCATAGCTATCTTTTATCATAAGGTGTGCTAGTATAATGGTTTCTGTATGACCTCTTATAAGATCCGATGCAATAGACATATACTTCTCCTTTATTTGAATTGTTTGTATATTCTTATATTACCCCCAACATACCTCGCCTGTCAAGGTATATATCTTGAAAAAGTATATTTATTTTAAATATATGTTTTTAACTCAACTTTCCCACTGTAAATCTTTAAACAATGCTTTGATAAATATAGCCTGTGAATCAATCCATTGAACAAGTTGACTTCTTAGTGTTTCTTTTGCAATGACATCCTCGGTATTAACGTGCTCAACAAATAAGC
>JBOGBZ010000130.1:0-31857 GCA_051656485.1 Cellulosilyticaceae bacterium | reverse complement strand
ACTAAAATAGTTGGTGGGAAAGCGAAAAGTTCATCAATTGGTTTAAATGCAGTTGAAAAGATATAGATAATAGGTAATATCATTAACACTGATAATGGAACCAATATGAAGTGAAACTTAAGCTGCGATTTATGAAATTTATCTGGATTAAATTGCGTTCCTGTAGCCGCCATATCTTTTCCTCCTAGTCTTCGCTAAACATTCTGAATGATATTTTTGATAGTAGATACACTAGTACAAGTAAGAATACACTTATTGCCGCTGCATATCCCATCTCATATCTTAAGAAACCATAATCATCGATATGGTTTACGATAAGCTGTGCGGAATACCCTGGTGTTGGGTTTGTACCTGTTAAGGCAACCCCGATAGCACCTGCGTTGAACGTCCCAACGATAGACATAACCGCACCGAAAAGCATCTGTGGTTTCATAGATGGAATCGTGATATAGAACATCTCTTGAAGTCTATTTGTGATACCATCAATGGAACCTGCTTCATATAACTCTGCGTTCGTATTAAGTACCCCTGCAAGCATCGCAAGGAATCCGATACCCATGCTTGACCATATAGATACAAACATAACAATATTTAAAATAAAATCTGGATTTGATAAGAACTGTACTGGCTCACTAATGATTCCCCAGTTAAGAAGCATTGCATTAATATAACCATTGGCATCGCCACTGAAGATAACTTTCCATAATACTGAAATCATTACCCCACCTGTCATTGATGGTGAGTAAATGATTAGTGCGTAGATGTTTCTTGGTATTGGTGGGAGCTGTGCAAGCACCCATGCCAATACGAAAGATAAAACATAACCACCTAAACCTACGATGATAACGAATTTAAAAGTATTTGGTAGTACATACTTTGTAAACTCTGTATCCGCTGTAAATAAAGTGATGTAGTTTTGTAACCCTACGAATTCTGGAAATTGAATGGAGTTGAAGTTTGTAAAACTCAATCCAATCGCAACGATAACTGGTAAAGTAATGAACAATGTAAATAACGTTACATATGGTGTAAGGAAAATATAAGCAATGTACTTATCAAAAAACTTTTTTAGTTTATTCACCACTATTCACCCACTCTTCTAAGTCTTCTCTTGTGTTTACTTGATATGGCTTAATCATATTGCCATCTTTATCAACATAACCGAATTCTTTCATCTTACGTTGTATCTCTTTATCTGAGACACGACTTGCTTCTTCTACAGAAGAACGTACATCTTTACCGCCTAGAACGATTTGGTTCCATGCATTACTAATCTCACGTTCTACTACGTAACCACCTGGTATACGTTGTACCTCACTAGCGTATGCTAATTGCTCGATCAGATAATTTTTGTGTTCTTCTGGTAGTGGTAATGTATTTACAACTTCTGGATTAGCTGAAAGGAATAAGTATTCATCTCCATAAGTTGTTAATAAACGATTCATGTATTCTTTTTGGATTTCTGGATCTAACCACCATTCTATGAAGGCTAAGCCTGCTTCTTTGTTTTCTGAAGTCTTAAGCATTGACACCATTGTACCTGAACCACCTGTTCTTCTATCGATTGAACCGTCAGCTTGTACTGTTCCTGGTGTATGATGAAGTGTCCATCTACCTGATAATTCTGGTGCTGAGTAGTATAGTTTAAGGTATTCAGCAACTGGCATAATCGCGTAAGCAATGTCACCATCTCTGAATGACTGGTACACAGACTCTACGTTAAGTGCCACACCGTAGATAGTGAAAAGATCCGACATTTGTTCGAATGCCTTCATACCTGCTTCACTACCGAAGATTGTTTTCATACCATCTTCACTGTAGATATCTGCACCATTTTGATAAATGAAAGGTGCTGTTGATGTATAAGGCTTGAATGCTCCCGCTTGTGATAATGGTACATAAGCACTCATACCATTTCTTCTAAGTACTGATGAGATAACTTCTACATCTGCCCAAGTCTCAGCTGGCTCTAAGCCTAATTTATCAAATACGTCTGTTCGATACGCTGCTACGAATACATCTTGTCCTTCTGATATACCGTAGATTGATTCTTCAACAAATACCTGCATCATTGCACCTGTTGATAAACCTTTTAATAATTCTTTCATAGCTGGATATACAGCTAAATCTTCTAATGCCCCTCTTTGTCCGATATCAGATACATAGTAAGCATCTAAACCTGTTACAAGGTCTGGTGCATTGCCTGCTGCATTAGCAAGTGTAAGCTTTGTTTGGTCATCTGCTTTAAGTAAGCTTAAGTTTACTTCGATACCTGTCTCAGGTGTGAACTTCTCATTGATTAACTGCTGGATGATGTCGTAATTTTGCTTTGGACGACGTATCCAAATATCTAAAGCAGTTTCTTCTTGGCTTTTCTTAATCCCAAATGTATTCAGAAGCTCTTTGATACCTTTTTGATAACCTTCTACGATGTTAGTCGCCATTGTTGGTACGTTTTCTTTACTATCTGTTAAGTAAAGTGTATCTAATGTTAAGTCTGTCACTATGATACGATTCATCATACCTGCTAACTTTCCAAGTACTGATGCACTTCCTTCTGAGAAGAGGTTCAGCTCATTTGGTAAGTTATCAACGTTTTTAAGGATTCTTTCTAATTGGAAGATACTCATCTCGATTGCTAGATGCTCTTCATTATCTGTACCCTCGTAAACTGTTGTTAAGTAATCATAAAGTGTTCTTAAGTCTGTAATGTACTGATTAAGTGCACCTTCTAATTCTGGTAGGTACTCGTTCATATTCCATGTTCTGTTCTTGTCTGTAATACCGTTTGTAATCTTTTTGATTTCCAGGGCAATATCTGAAATCTCGTTTGTGATGCGCTTAAGCTCATCATATACATCATTCATATTTGTCTGGTTAATCTCAATCCCAAGGGTATTGATGCCTTTTTCTAGATACACATATTGCTCAGTTACAACTGTTTCATAATCTTTCGCATAAGGTAATCTGTAGTTTTCAAACTCTTGGAAAGGTATTTTTTCATTGACCTGAATATTTACAAATACAGGTACATTCTTTCTAGCACCTGTCTTACCGATATCTGTCTTGTACGCAAGACCAAATTGGTATAGACCGCTTTCTGGCGCTTCAATAAGGTAAGTAAGTTTATCGCCGTGTTTTTTAAATGTACCGTTTCCTACAACATTTAGGTAATCTGTCTCTAAACTGTTTGGACTTACATTGAGTGAACTGTCATGCTCTGGATTAATGGTGATATTGTTTTTATAAGCGAAGTTTTCTCCACGTACAAAGAAAGTCTTATTTGTTTTTGTACTATCTTTGTATTGATTATTATATGCTTCATAAGTTGGTAAATCTGTCGTCTTTTGTGCATATACATTACCAATTAACATTTCACCTGAGATACGCTTAAGCGTGATATGGTTCTCACCTTTATTCAGTTCTACCGTAATCCCTAATGTATTGAGTTCATTGTCTGTTAGGTAAACTTGCTGCCAATTGGTTGGTAATGTTGCCGTGTTAACAATTTCTTTATTTCCCTTACCAAACTTTTGTTCATTGTATGGATAAATAAAGTAATCGTTAAAAGTTACTTTTTCGCTATTTTTATTAATGTACTTCATATTATTGATTTCTAGTTCAATATAGTCGTTTAAAACCTTTGTGTCAGGCTTTCTCTTAACGTCTATTAAAAGCTTGTATGTTCCTGCTTCATCTACATTGACTACGTAGTTTGCTACCTCATCTTGTATTAAATCTACATAAGATTGGCCATTGTACTCTGTAGCTGACTGTAAAAAACCACTGTTACTTGAGATAAGGTTTCCTTGTACTAAGTTTTCTCTCTCCAGAGTAAGAGTTTCAACAGGAGATTCCGTTGCTTTTACTTCAGTATAGATGTCTGTATCGATATCACTTTTTGCAAGCACAGGCATTACAGCTAATACTGCAGTACCTATTATAAAAATCGCTAATAGTATGTATATTACATTTAGAAATTTTTTCACAGTCTCTCTCCCTTTCAATCGTATTAGGTAAAAAATGCTGGTATTTTTTCTTAATTATCTTTAGGTTAAGTAAAATACCAGCAAGTTTTATTGGATTATCATTTATTTTGTTGCTTCTTCAAGTTGTGTACGAATTGCTTCTAACTCATGGTTTGCAATGTCATTCATTTTGATTGCATAATCTGATAATTTGTATTGACCTTTAATTACTGCATTTCTTAATTGTTCTTGGTTCATTGAGTATGCTGTACCGTCAGCATTTGTTCCTTGAACACCTGTATCAGCTGTGAAGATTGCTGTAGGGAATCCTGCGATTTCCTTGTAACCTTCTACATGAAGTAGCTCTGGACTTGTAGCGAATGCTTCATATGCTTTTGAGAATTCTGGGTAGTCTACAACTGTTGCTAAGAATTTCTCATTGATTTCATCGTTTGTTGTTACAAGTGGAATTGAATTGTATGTGTATGCACCTGACTCTTCAACGATTGCGAATCTTTCTAAGATACCTTCTGTGCTGAATCCTAACCATTTTGCAAGCTCATATGCTTCTTCTTTATTTGATGATGCATCTGAAACGAATAAGTAGTCATTTACAAGTACAGTGTGTCCACCTGGAAGACCGATGAAGTCATATTTGAAATCCGCTTGGTCTGCTAAGCTTGTTAAGTTCCATGTACCATCGTATTGAATAGCGATACCACCGATACCACCCCATGCCCAACCATCAGCACCGAAGAACTCAAGTGGTGATGTGTTTGCCATGTTCCAATTGTTTTGTGTTGCTTTTTGTGCGAATTCGATACCTGCTGCGAACGCTTCTGAGTCTAAGTTAGCTTTCTCACCATCGTATGTGTAGATACCATATGCTGGGTTAACAGTCATTGGGTACCATGCTTCTACTGCAAAGTTATCTACACCTTTTGTTGTCGCTGTTGTATTTTTTTCGATTGCATTCATTAGCTCGTCCATTGTGTATCCGAACTCTAATGGTGCTACGTTGTTTGCTTCGAAGATATTTTTGTTGATGTACATACCCATGTAATGCATTGATTTTGGAATACCAAATGCTTTACCGTTTACTTGTCCACCTTCTGTTGTTTGTGTATTTACAAGCTTGTATGCTTCATCATTTAATGCGTATTCAGATACATCTGCAGCCCATCCGTTTAGGATAGAATCTGTTACTGAACCCCACATGAATACATCTGGCATTTGTCCTGATGATGCAAGTGTAGCGATATAACTGTTATAGTCTGTACCTTCTGGTACTGCTAAAATCTCTATTTCTACTTCTGGATGCTCTTCATCGTAGATTTCGATCATTGCTCTTTCAAGCGTTGGATCTTCTTCTGTTCCTACATCCCATGCAAGGTAAGTTAATTTTGAAACTTCACCTGTTGCTACATCGCCATTTGTTTGTGTCTCGTCTTTTGGTTGTTCTGGCGCTTTACTTCCACAGCCTACTGCTGAAAGTGCTAAGGCTAAAGTTAACGCTATGGACATAAATTTTTTCATTTTCATTCTCTACCTCCAAAAATTTTTTAAAGAAACTGCTTTCGTAAAATTGTACTATTTTATTTGGCAAAAGTCAATGATTTGATGGTAATATCCTTTAATTTACTTGTATAAACCCTCTCAAGTATTTATATTTATTTTAGACAAATACTCTATTTATATTTATGATTTTTGACTAAATAACTTCTAAAATTACTTGTTTATATTTTTATAGCATTTGATTTTTCAAGGTTTTGGGCATAAAATAGATATATATAAATATTTTTTAGATACTAAGGGGAGGCTATCATATGGCAACAATTAAGGATGTCGCAAAGCTTGCAGGAGTTAGTGTTGCTACTGTTAGCAAAGTGTATAATAATTATTCTGAAATACCTCAAACAACGAAAGATAAAGTATTTCAAGCCGCAAAATCACTGGAGTACATTCCAAACAAAAACGCTGTTATGTTGTCCAAAAAAGATAAATATTATATAGGACTTATCGTTTCGAATCTTTCTTACTCATGTTCCACGGATGAATACCTTTTCAAGATACTTTCTGGCGTGAATATAGGTGTCGAAGAGAGAGATTATGAACTCCTTATCTTCACCACGGAAAATATAAAAAAGACTGGTATGACCTATGTGCAATTCTGCCAATACCACAATCTTATAGGTGCGATTATCCATGGTCTTCGCGTAGATGATCCTATGCTCAAGGAACTTTCCAACAGTTCAATTCCTTGTGTACTCATCGATATACATCTTAACGGCATGAATACTGCCACCATTACCGTAGACAACCACAGAGCATCTCAAGATGTCTTCGAACTACTCTACAACCATGGTCATCGTCATTTTTGCCATATTTTAGGACCTACTACTGCCGAAGTTGCTAACGTCAGAAAAGATGGCTTCTTAGCCTATGCTGAAAGTCACCTGGTTCCTTTAGAAGATCTTGCACTGATTGATGGGGATTTCAATGTACAGACTTCTTATGAACATACAAAGCAACTTCTCAGGTCTACATCATCTATCACTGCCTTCTTTGCTTCATCTGACCTTATGGCACTCGGCGCACTCAAGGCACTTCATGAGCACGGCCTCCAAGTTGGTAAAGACGTGACCCTCATAGGCTTTGACGGACTCTCTACACTAGAATACACATCTCCTGCCATTGGCACCGTAGCTCAGAACTTCATTGAAATGGGCAAAAAATCTGTGGAAGTACTAGAGAAAATATTCCATAAACGTCCTTATGAGAAGATTACTTACGTCCCTTACAAAGTTTTACCAAGAGAATCCTTAACTTCTGTTCGAATATAAGACACAAATAGAGGGCTATTGCACCATTGCAATAGCCCTCTATTTATAGTTCATTATTTGGTTAGAAGTAATTATACAGCCCCGTACTGAGTATATTTTTAAAATACCCCGTCACATCTTCATTCAGCTGCATACATTCGATGGCTGCAAGCTCTTCTACTTTTCTAAAACCTAGTACAAGTTGGGTTAAATAAGCAATATCTATCTCCATATCAGCTTTTTCAGCCACTTCTTTTGTCACAGTCCCTTTACCCTCTGCCACCGCGATGCGATACACACCTTGGTTTTTAGGATAATGCTTATCTTCTACTTTTATTGTGAAGATACCCTCTTGTGTGAATGGATAAAGTTCTAAGACCTTTTGTACATTGACGATACGTGCCATCATGAATGACTCTTCCTTTACCTCTCCATAAGGATTCTGAAGTAAATCCATGATTGGTTCTGGTTTGATAGACTTCACATGAAGTGAACCTGCCTGTGCACGATGCTTATACACAAAGTTTAGCATACCTTTGAAAGCTTGCATCGTTGTATAGTGGAACTCCTCTATCCAAAATGTCCAGTTATCAATATTGAAGAACATATAGCCCTCCACTTCACCTTCTGCATTGGTGTAGATAACCTTTGTCGTACGCTTTTCTTGCCACTTATCTTCCCACATTTTAGGTGTGCGTAGAGTCATCCCATTGTATCCCATAGCCATCTGACTATAAAGTGCTTGCACCTCTTCTTTACACCCTGTAGTTGGCATCACCTTACCTGTGTTTGCAAAAGTCTTTAGCTGGTCCATCTCTACCTTATAGGTATAGAAACGGTATGCCCACTTATAACCAAACTGCTCATAGAAGCTGTATTTGAAAGGTCCTAATACGGAGAAAAGCATTTCTTTTTCATCCATGTATGCTAATGCATGCTCAAGGAGTTTTCTACAGTAGCCACCTTCTCTGTAGTAAGGCGAAGTGGCCACAAGTCCCACTCCTCCCATGCCTACTTCTTTGCCATAAAAGCTGACTGGATGATGAAAGAGTGTGAGCACTGCTGCTAACTGGTCATCTGCAATATTTCCAATGACTGTACCTTCTTCTGGTCTAAGCTCTTCCCACTCTCTTTTTAATTGCTCATCTGAGATGCCTCTAAAGCAGTATTTCTGAAGTGCCATGTATTCCTCATGATACTTCTCTTTATTGCTATGTAATAATTCAAATGTCATCGACCTAACCTCGCGTTCTATATTCATCCATCTCAATGACTTGCTTCGTAAGTCTTGATTCCTCTGCTGCAAATCCCATCAGATGACTTTCTACTGAATAGATAGCTGATGTCTTTACAAGCTCTCTGCTACCTTCTTTGTAGCCTGCTACTGTCTCCACAAACTCTTGGATGATCTTCGCATCACCACCGCCATGTGAGTAACGACTTAATTCATAGTTCGATGTATCGTGACTTACCATTTCTCCAGTCAGGAAGTCGTGTACATCCACACAATTTTTCTCCATATGGGCACGAATCTCTCCACGTGTACCCATCACTTTAAGGGTTCGAGAAATATCATGGGTAAATCCTGATAAATTAAAGGTCGCTGTCACTTCATTTTCAAACTCAATGATCGTTACTTGATGATCCGCTACGTTATTATCACTATGGTAAACACATTTCCCATAGTTGCTCTCACCTAAAACTTGTAATAATTCCTCTTCACTTGTACCTTCGTAGAATACACAAGTTGGCCATGTACCTAGGCTTCTCGTATAGATACGCTTCGCTGAATACGGACAAGCTGCTTCCACTTGGCAAGTCACACATCTCTCACTTGCGCCTTCTGGCGCACAGGATGCCTTGAAGTGCTTAAGGCTACCGAAAGAGCTGATGCTCTTAGCTTTTCCGCCTACTAAATATACAAGGATATCTAAGTCATGGCAGCTTTTCGCTAAGATAATAGGACTTGTCTCATTGCTATTACGCCAGTTACCTCTCACATAACTATGTACGATATGATGGTAGCCCACATTTTCATTGTGCTGAATATTAACGAGCTCTCCAATCACACCACTTTCTATCACTTCTTTAATCTTACCAAAGAAAGGTGTGTAACGAAGTACATGACATATAGCAAACACTTGGTCAGTATACTTCTTCGCTAATTTATCAAATTTACGAATCTCTTCTACTGTATTTGCCATTGGTTTTTCAAGGAGCACATGGTACCCCTTTTTCAATGCTTTTTCTGCTGGTTCATAATGCATATCATCATTTGTACAAATGAATACTGCATCACACATTTTATCTTGCTCTAAGAAATCTTCCCAGCTTTCAAAGACATATGCTTCCTCTATCCCATGATCTTTTACAAGTCGCTCTCTTTTCTCTGCTACTGGTTCTGCTACTGCTACGACTTGACCAGTCCCTGGGTTTTCTAAAAGGTATTTTGCATAAGAATGCTGCCCTCTTTCGCCTGCTCCAATGACACCAATCGTTACTTTTTTCATATACTTCAACCTCTCATTTCTTTTTTTACATGATTGCTTCGATAATTGCTTCGTAGATATCTCTATCTAATGCTCTACATCCGATCTCAGCGATAAGGCTCATCTTATCTTTGCTATTTAAAATACAGTGGTACGTATCATCCTTAAGGTTATATGGAATTTGTGCCTTATTTAAGATGTTGTAGATTGTCTCTAAATAATCGTCGTTGGCATCCATGACATCTACATCACCTATCGTTACTTGGATACTTGCTGTCGCTGCTACTTTACCAATCATCATCGTACATGTGTTAATTGCTTTGTCGTATACTACTTCACATGCTACTTCTTCGCCACCTACTATTACACGTACGTCACTTGGTTTTCTTACGCCACGTAACATGATACGTACATCTCTCTCAGTTGGAATAACACTTATGTCTCCTTCTGCTGCTTGGATGGTGATTTGCTGCTTTTCGTTCCATTCTACCTGCATCTTTGTGGTAGCAAAGTGACCTTCTTGGTAGTTCATATCATTACCATTGTCTTCATACATGGTAAAATCATTATCTTTTCCTGGGAATACAAGGATATCTAACTCATGTGGATTTTCGATACTATTATCACCATTGTGTCTTGCCATAGGGATTATAGCTCCTTCTTTTGCAAGGACCACTTGGTTTTCGATTCCTCTAAACATATTGATCATACGATTACCTTCGTACACTCTTCCTGTGAAGAAATCAATCCATCTACCTTCTGGAAGCCATGTCTCTACTTTTCCAAGACGTGTCTTTTGATTGATAGGATCTGTGATTGGTGCTACCATCACCTCACTACCGAAGAAGTATTGATTTTTTACGCGGTATGCGCCATCTTGTTTCGGATATTGATAGTACATTGGTTGGATAAATGGTACACCTTCTGCATGAAGTTTTTGATTCATTGTATAGATGTATGGCACTAATTGATGACGTAGTCTTAAGTGCTCTTTGATAGTCTTTTCGTATTGCATCTCATAGCGCCATGGCTCTTTAGATGTAAAACGGCTACTTGAACTATGTAGACGCATGATTGGGCTGAATACTCCATATTGTACCCATCTTGCTGTCAGTTCATCATCACGTTCCCCTTGGAAGTGACCTCCGATGTCATGACTCCACCAGCAGTATCCGATATTTGACGCTGTCGATGTGAAGTATGGTTGGAATTTATAGGATGCCCAAGTAATATAAGTGTCCCCAGAGAAACCGATAGGGTAACGATGACTACCAGGACCTGCATAACGTGAGAATACTAATGGACGTACGTTCTGCTTCTTCATATCGTAGAAGTGATAATGGTTAAGCATCCATAATGGGTCTAACCCTTTAACGGCAGTTCTCTCACCTTGTTGCCAGTCAATCCACCAGAAGTCTACGCCTTCTTCTTCACGTGGATGGTGTAGGTACTTAAAGTAAGCTTCCATAAAGCTTGGGTCTGTAATATTAAACGGAATTGGTTCTTCTCGTTCATAGTCCACACCTAGTGCCTTTGCCATTGGCGCGTACATTTCTTCGTATCCTCTGATTCCCTCTGCTGGATGAAGGTTTAAGGTCACTTTAAGGTTTTCTTGGTGTAACCAATCAAGCATACGTTTTGGATCCGGGAAGAGGTCTTTGTTCCATGTGTAGCCTGTCCAGCCACCACCGTATTTTGGATCTACATCTACGAGATGCCAGTCCATATCGATAACAGATACTGAGAATGGGATGTCTTCTGCCTTAAAGCGTGTCATAAGTTCCTTTAACTCTCTTTCATCATACTTCCAATATCTACTCCACCAGTTACCTAGTGCGTATCTTGGGAGCATTGGTGTCTCTCCTGTAAGCTTAAAGTAATCTTTCATACACTCTAAGTACTCTCTACCATAACCAAAGAAGTAGAGGTCGATGACATCATCTTCTCTTGGTGCTACCCAACCATTCTCTTCGATAAGAAGTGTATGAGAATCATCAAGCACAGTAAAACCATTCACTGCAAGCACGCCATCTCCTAATTCAACGCCACCATCTATAGCATCAAGTGTACGGTAAGTCCCCTTTAAGTTATCAATCTTCGCACCATAGTACCATCTGTTATCACAAATTCTCATATCACTTCGTACATCTACACGTAAGCCTGAAGCGGTAAATTCTTTTTTGTCATAGTAGACACTGATGTGCTCTGTACTAATTTCTAATTGCTCGTCTGTTTCTATCACTTTGTACGCTGGTACTGGGAAATCTCTATTCACAACTACCTGAGTTGGGCGATCTTCAAACTTCCCACTCTTAGCATACTCAATACGGATAAGCTTTGAAGTTAAAATTGTAAATCTATACTTGTCACCTTGTACAACTGCACCCTCTGCTGCTTTTCCCTGGAAATCTGGTACGAAATGTTTGCTTAACTGTTGCATCCTCTAACCTCCATTAACGTTTTCTTATTTTTTTCTATGCCATCTCTATGATTTGATGCTTAACATCAGCTGAGTTTTTACCAATCATAATATCAAACTCACCTGCTTCAAACACATACTCAAGCTTATTATTATAGAACATAAGCATCTCTTTTGTAATCTCGAATGTTACTTCTTCGCTTGCACCTGGTGTTAATGTTACTTGCTTGAAGCCTTTAAGCTCTTTTACTGGTCTTACGACACTTGCATAAAGGTCTCTAATATACAACTGAACTGTCTCTTTAATAGTATACGCTGATGAATTGCTCACCTTAACTTTAGCTAAAGCTCTATCCCCTTCTACTTGTACTTCAAAATCTGTATAGTTTACTTCACCATAGCTTAAACCGTAGCCAAATGGATAAAGTGGCTCATTGTCACAGTCTAAGTAGCAACTTACATAACGATGACGCTTACCGTAGTTTGGACGTCCTGTATTGTAGCAATTGTAGTGAACCGGAATTTGACCTACTGTTTGAGGGAAACTCATAGAAAGTCTTGCCGATGGATTCGCCAGACCCATAAGGATATCTGCAAGGGCTCCACTTGATTCTGTACCTAAAAACCATCCTTGAAGCACTGCATCACAGCATGGTAATACCGGTGCAATTTCTAGTGGTCTACCACTAAATAAAATAGCAACGATTGGCTTACCTAACTTATGTAGTTCTGTAATGAGCTTTTCTTGATTTGGTGAAAGTCTAATATTTGTACGGCTTGCACTTTCTCCTGTATCACAAGGATGCTCACCTACTGCTGTAATGATTACATCACAATCTTTTAACGCCGCTACTGCTTCTTCGACCTTATCTGCTACATCAAAGAAGCCATCTTGCATTGGCTTAATCTCATCATCCATAGCCGTTACAACTTGCATACCATGTGCCTCAAGTTCTGCACCTAATGTACCTGCATTTTTCTTATCTGTTAATGACCAACCACCCATCGTATCACTTGATGCTGTAAATGGTCCTGCAATACCTAGTTTAAGACCTGACTTAAGTGGTAACACTTGCTCATTCTTAAGCATAACCACGCACTCTCTTGCCACTTTTCTAGCTTTTGCAACGTGGTCTTCACACTTATGAAGCTTCTTTTCCATCTCTTCATCTGCATCTTTGTATGGGTTTTCAAATAAGCCTAATTCATCCTTAAGTGTAAGGATATTTCTCACTGCTTGGTCGATAAGTTCAAGAGATAATGCACCTTCCTCCACAAGCTCTTTGCCATAATTGATATAGTGTGTAGACATCATCTCAATATCAATTCCTGCTTCGATACATGCCTTAGCTGCTGCCTTACCATCTTTTGTATAGCCATTGATGACGGTCTCATCAATCGCTGCATAGTCAGAGATTGTCACACCTTTAAAGCCCCATTCATCTCTTAGAATGTCTCTGAAAAGCATCTTATTGGCACTTGCTGGCACACCATCTACTACGTTGAATGCTGTCATGACCATTTTTACACCTGCATCTACTGCTGCCTTATAAGACTGTAAATAGAATTGTCTTAATGTATGGCTTGATAAATCCACCCAGTTGTAATCTCTGCCGCCTTCTGATGCACCATAACCTGCGAAGTGCTTCACACAAGCAGCGATACGCCCCTTCTCTTTTGGATCATTCCCTTGGAAGCCTTTTACCGCTGCTGCTGTCATCACTGAGTTTAGATATGGGTCTTCTCCTGGAGACTCCATTACACGTCCCCATCTAGGGTCACGTACAAGGTCTGACATTGGTGCAAAAGTAAGTTGAATCCCTGATGCAGAACACTCCTTCGCTGCTGTCTCAGTAGCTGTATAATAGTTGTCTGGATTAAAACTACATCCTAATGCCAATGGAATTGGAAAGACTGTACGGTAACCATGGATAACGTCTGCCATGAAAAGCATCGGAATACCCAGTCTATTCTCTGCCATGTACTTATCTTGTAACACCTTAAGATTCGCTGCTCCGAAATAGTTTAAGGTACTGCCCACCCCTCTCATACGCTCTTCTTCTATTTTCATTTCAGCAAGTGGCCCTGTTAGGTCTACGTCTTGCTCCACACCGAAAAATAGTGGTGCAAGCTGAGTCATTTGTTCTAGCTTTTCTTCTATTGTCATTTGAGCAATTAAGCTTTCGATACGTTCTTTGTTCATTGTTCCGCTCCTTTAGCTGGCTATTATTAAAGAAAGGGAGGCACATGAAGCTCCTCCCTCTTATCATTCTTTTATTCGTACTAGATATTCAATGTGATGTAATCTTCACCGTAGTTTCTGTAAGCTTTTGTTACTTCCACTACGTTGCCATTTCTACTTACTTGAACATCTTGTGCTTCTGATGTTATTTCTACATCGCTTTCAAAGACTGCCTTAAAGTTTTTACCTACAAGTCTAAATGTTATTTGATTGTCATTGTAGTCATAGATTTCACAGTTAGCATGCTTTACTGTTACTTTTCCTACTTTTACATTAAGTGGTAGTAAAACCCCTTCTGTCGCATTAAGGTATAATGGTTCACCCAGAATATTTTCATCATCTAATGTCACATTAAATTCTTTATCAAGGTTATCTAAGTTTAAGACTGTCACGAATCTTTCATCCTCTGCATTCACTGAAGATGTCATGAAGATACCATGTCTATCATAGTCTTGTTGTAACTTGCGTGTGATGCCTAGTTTATCATAGATTTTTTGGTAGAAATCAAGGTTTGTGTTGTAATGTGTAGTAATAACCACACATCTACCTTTCCCTACTTGAATATCAAATCCACAATCTTCTTGGTTATGGTATACCTTAAGGAGAACCTCTGTATTTTTACCTGGTTTTAAAGTTTGTACGCGGTGAACATGATATTCGAATGGCCCCTCCACAGAATTAACTGCTTGGATAGAATAATTAAATCCATGTGCTGTCACTTGACCAAATCCAAGATGTGTTAAATCAAGTGCTTCCATTAGAATTCTGCAGTCATTCCCTTCCATATCATAAAGAGGTACTTCACCATAAATAAGTGCTTTTCCACCTGTTATTAAGAAGTCTGCTAATTTTTGTTGAACCTCTGCTGCCATATATCTTGCAGATGGTACGAATAATACATCTTCTCCATCAATGTCTTTATCTTGGATATTTAACCCCTTGAAACTTACGTTATTTAAAAGGAATCCTTTAATAGCTGTGTCCCATGAATGATAGGTACGCATATCTTCAAGACATCTAATCATCTCTTTATTTCTTTCACTATCCTTGTAGTGATACTCTGTCATGAAATAATCTGGAATAAATCCATACTTTAAGTTATCTGTATCTTCAAAAGCTGTTGCTAATTTATCTTTTAAATTAAGCATAAGCTGTGATGCTCTTTGCATTCTATGGTAAGTATAACTTACTGAACGGTCAAACTTAATTGGTGCGGCAAAACCATGTTGTTCACCTGTTGATGCGATACGATCTGTACCATTGCCTAAGTTTTCTTCTTCTACACGGTAGTTTGTACCACTACAGAATGTATAGTAATTAAGCATCTTATTATCTTGAGCAACATACATACGGATAGCAAAATCTGCACGATGTGTTTCTGCACGTCTACTATAGGTATAACCGTAGTCATTATCCCCTACACTAAACTCAAGGGATGTAAGTGGCTGTTCTTTACTATTTGTCGCATCTGTTAATACATTAATCATATACCAGTCCGATAAAAGAGGCACATCTACATTATCTAAATAGATATCGCTTCCACTGATGATTCCTTCCACACCTTCATATGCTTTATAAAGTTGGCTAATGCCGATAGGATATGGGAATGCACGTCCACCACCACATCCATGAATATTAATCATAAGAGGAATATCTTTAATATTATCTTCTTCTGCCCATGCTCTTAAAGTATTCACGTAGTTTACAATACGCTGACGCATATAGTAACCTAAGTCTTTATGTAATTCTAATCCATAGCTATCTTGTGGACTTCTAATTTGCTGAACAAAAGTATCGAAGTTATCAAAATCTACAGGATATCTCTCTTCTAACTCTTTTTGTTCATAGCTAGCTAATAAGTATTCTCTAAACTCAGTAAGTACTGGAATTGTTAAATCCGGACAGTTACTTACCCAAGAAAGCATTCCTATCTCATTATCTAATTGATAGCCCACAATCTTACCTTTTGGATAAATATGCTGACTTAAAAGTGCATTCACAGCCTTATACCATACTCTACTTGCTGCTAAGTATTCTGGTGCTGTGTAATCCAGTGTAACTGTCGTTGCCTTACCATTATCCCAAGTTGTAGGAATTAAATCTGGGTATTTTTTACGTAACCAATTCGGTGTACCATCATTAATAAGCTCTGCCATAACGAATGGACCTGGACGTACAGTTAAGAACATATCATGTTTTTCTACAAGTTCTAAATACTTTTTCAAATTAAGTCTTGGATTCGTATGCCCTTCTAAATCAATAATGCCTTCTGTCATCTCATGTAAACACCAAGGAATGTAGGTTGCAATGGCATTGCATCCCGATTCTTTAATTTGTTCAATCGTTGCTTCCCAGTTCTCAGGATCACATCTAAAGTAATGAAACTCTGCTGAAAGTACAAGTGTTGATTTGCCATCTACTAAAATTTGCTTCTTTTCTGTTGTAATACCCATGATTTCTCTCCTTATATCAATAAATGTTTTGATTTATTTTTCTTGGAATTTTAATACTTTAATAGCTCTTTGCACGTATTCACTTTGCATGAAGTATTTCCATGTCGTACCACCTAAATAGTTGTCTAGCATAATAATCGTTGGTCCTTTATCAATCCCAATGTAAGTCTCTGAAACCCAAGGCTCATCCCCTGATAAATCATAAGAGTCATAAAGACCACATTCACCCCACATTTCAGGTAATGTTTCATCTATAAATGTTAACGCCTTCTTACTTTCTTCTGGTGTAAAAGGCATTGAACATAGAGGACCGTATGGAGCTACTACACCTCTTACGATAGGCTCTAGTTCTATTTTTGCAGTCCCTCTCGGATAACCACCTGTTACATAATAATCATCTTGGCAATGCATCGCTGTTAATCCCCAGCTATTTTCTGGCATACCTAATTCTTCACAAGTTGCTTTGTTTGCTAATGTAGCTGTCTTAGAGTTTCTAAACCAATCAAATCCCTTAAAGTCTAAATACTTACTAAAATCAAAGAATAAATGTGTAAACTGATGGATAAACAATGCGTTTCCTAGACAGTACACATAGTTTTCCCCTTTATAAGAACCTAGCGTTCTTTGGAATGCTTCATAAAGCTCTATTGCTAACTGTGGCTTAACATCTTCTTTACCTGCATAAAGTATGTACATCATAAGTTGCTCTGCATAATGATCCCACCAACCATCTTTAGCAAAACCATCTGGACCTGATCCCCATCTACCTGTTAAATCAGGGTTATATGCCATTCTAAAGCATGGCTTACCATATCTTTCTGCAACTAACCATTCCCAGTCAGTTCTTTCAAGAAGTCTATCTACTGTTTCTTTTATTTCTCCTTGGAAATACTCTGCTACAGTTATTGCTCCCACAAGCATGATCGCTGTATCTATAGTAGAGTACTCTGACATTTCATATCTTTCTGCTGTCTCTACATTGACAAAGTGTCTATAAAAACCATTTACTTGACCTACATTATTCTCAATAGTTTTAAGGGTATTTAGAATTCTATCTTCACCCTGCTCCCGTGTAATAAATCCTCTTTCCACACCTATCATATAAGCTGGTAATGCAAATCCTACCGCTGCAAAAGATGCCATATCATCTTTTCTTGTACTATCTAGTACCATTCCATAGCCTTTAGAACCTAAATCTGTATTTGTATGATTCCAAAAGTACTCAAAGCAACCTCTTATTTCTTTTTCCATTAATTGATTAATCTTTTTCATATCCAACTCCTTACGCCTTATCATTATTTAGTGAAACGATTCGATACTCTAGTTTAAAAAAGGCTGACACCTTCTGCTAATAGCTTTATAGGGTGCCAGCACAGTTTATTTTTTCTAATTATTTTGTTGCTGCTTCTACTTGTTCTCTTGCTGTTTTTAATTCTAGATTAGCAATATCATTCATCTTAGATGTGTAATCTGATAATTTATATTCACCTTTAATAATAGCTGTTCTTAATTGCTCAATTGTCATTGAATAAGTTGTTCCATCTGCATTTTTACCTTGTACACCTGTATCAGCGGCAAAAATAGCTGAACGGAAACCTGAAACTTCTTTAAATCCTTCTACATGAAGAAGTTCTGGATTTTCTGAAATTTTATTATATGCTTCAATAAATCCTGGGAATTCTTCAATAGTCTTAAAGTATCTTGCATTAATTTCTTCATTTGTTGTGATAAGTGGAATAGCATTGTATGTATAATCTGACTCGTCTGCAATATCAAATCTCTCAGTAATACCCTCTAAAGAATAAGACATCCATTTTGAGAAATCATACGCTGCTTCCTTATTTTTACTCACATCTGATACAAAGATATAGTCATTAATTAAAATTGCGTGACCACCTGGAAGACCTACATAGTCATACTTAAAGTCTGCTACATTTTTTAACCCTGTTAAGTTCCATGTACCTTCTAACTGAAGTGCAATACCACCGATTTCTCCCCAAGCCCAACCTTCTGTACCGAAGAAATCAACTGGTGTTGTATTTTTCATATCCCAATTATTTTGAGTTACTCTTTGTGCTAGTTCAATACCTTTTGCATATTCTTCTGAATCAAAATGTACTGTCTCTCCATCATATGATTGGAATCCGTATGATGGGTTTTGTGTGAATGGATACCACGCCTCAACGTTAAAGTTGTCTACACCTTTTGATTTTGATGTTGTATTCTTTTCAATTGCTGTCAACATTTCATCTACTGTATAGCCAAATTCAAGTGGTGTTACGTTATTTTGTGCAAAAAGATCTTCATTCATGAATAATCCCATATAGTTCATACCTTTAGGGATACCATAAACTTTTCCATTTACCTGACCACCTTCACGTGTAGCAGGATTGATTAAACTATACTCATCATCTGCTAATGCATATTCTGATACATCTGCAGCCCATCCATTTAAGATCGCTTCTGATACAGATGCCCACATAAATACATCTGCCATTTGACCTGATGATGCAAGTGTTGCTATGTAATTATCATAATTCGTTCCCTCTGGAAGAGTGATAACTTCAATCTCCACTTCTGGATGTGTCTCATCATAAATCTCTGCCATGATACGTTCTAACGTTGGATCTTCTGGTGTTCCTGCATCCCATGCTAAATATCTAAGTTTTGTTACTTCACCGTTCTTTGTTTCTTCTTGTTTTTGTTCATTCTTACCAACTTCTCCCGTCGTTGTTTCTGGAGCTTTATTTCCACATCCTGTTGCTGATACTGCCAACGCGCAAGATAAGGCAAAATACATAAATTTTTTCATAGTATACCCCCTGAGATGTAATATTTAAAGAAACTACTTTCGTAAAGTTTACTATTTTTCACAAGAAATGTCAATGTTTTATTAAAAAATTAATTTTATAATAAAATTCATTTTTGTTTTTTGTGCATTATTCTTAGTATGTTTTCGCATTTTTGTTGTCTCCATTGTCTATATGTTCTATTTTGCTATATTTACGGTGTCTATTTCCTTACTTATTTTTCTATTTCTATTTCTCATATGTAATTTATCTTCATTCTGCATATCCTACTAATACTTTTAATTTCCAAAGGCGGTATAAACTGATGAAAAAAAATAAATCAACTAGTGAACCTATTACACATTTACCTACACTTCTTAATACACCTCTTAAAAGCAACACCTCTTCTCCTGAACCTAATGATGGTACTTTTATAGAGGATACAGACCTTACAGATGGTTTCTGTTCTAAGGGTACGGTACGTTATGGCGAAGAAGTAGATGTAGATGATTTTTAACTATTCTTTATAGCAAAGGCCCTTATCTGGGCCTTTGCTCATTTATTATTTTTTAATGGCTTGTAGTGCATTGCTCTGCTGTGTTATATATGCCATACGGTTCGCAATCTCTGTCATACATTCATCTGCTTCTTGGATAATTGCCACCATTTCTTCTATCGTTGCTGTATTTTCTTGACTGATACTACTCACTTCCCCTATATCTTTCTTCATATGCTGACACCTATTCAGAAGTTCCCCAATTCTTTCAATCTGCAACAGCATCAAGTCATTACTTGCTATGCTATGCTTTTTAATAGCTTCAAAATGAACGGTCACTTCTACCATCTGTTCCTTGCCTTGTTGTGTGTCTACTAATGTATTTTTAATTTGCGTACTGACATAGCTACTTCTTGTGAGCATCTCTTCATTCACTTTTCCTATAGCTTCTACTATTCTGCTACTTTCGCTGGCTAATTTGTGGATTGCATGTGCCACTACCTTAAACCCACTGCCAGCTTCCCCTGCCCTAGCTGCTTCTATACTGGCATTAAGTGCTAGCATCTTTGTCTGTGATGCAATACTGCTTATAGTCTCCAATAATCTATTAACCTCTTCTACACTTATATCTAAAGCTTTCATCAGCACTTCTACCTCTTGTACTGCCTCTTCTATTTTTTGTATCCCTTGTTTTGTAGCCTCCACTTCTTCCGTGCTTTGTTTTATTTTTATATTATTTCCTATGATTTGTTGGCCGATTTCTTTACCTATTCTATTAACCTCGTTCATTTCTTCAAAAGAAGTAACCATTTGCTCATCTATATTACCTATTTTAGTTGTTTGATTTTGGATTGCCTCACTCATATCATTCATAGCCATTACCATCTGATGACTGGCACTGGCAAGCTTTGTTGTATCTTCTTCGCATCCACTAATGTTTTGATCAATACTAGCTGTAGCCGACTCTATCTTTCCCATCACTTCTTTTAATTGTGTAATTAACGCAGTAGACACTTCTTCTTTTTCCATCAATTGGGTAATGACTTGCCTCATCCACTTTGTTAATAAATAAAGTGTCGTCCATACGCCTATAACGCTACCTAGTATAATAATAAGCTGTACAATACTTTCTTCACCTATCAACACCACTGGATTCACAAGAAAAATACCGATGAACCCTAGCCCTACAAGCCCTAATATATACTTCATCAATTTTTCATCAAAATAAAGTGCACCTATACCCATTATTAAAAAAACAATGTAATGATACTGCAAAGAAAAACCATTTATAAAAAACAACCCTATTATGATACTCATAAGAAGCGTCACAATAGCATACTTTTTAAAAGTATCCATCCCATTATGCTTAATCATAAAAAAGAGAAGCCCTCCAACAAGGACTATACAAAAAGTACCTATCAACAAAACTTTTATTCCTAACCTAAAGTACCCCTGTATGGTAAGTACAGGGCAAATAATACCTAGCAAAATACCCACTACTTTATGAATCCGCCTAATAGAATAAAAACTCTCTTGATTTCTCATACCATCCCCTCCTACTTTATTATATTAAGCTGGTCTCTATTTGCTACTTTGCAAAATATTTATCTCCTAAGGTTTTAATAAGATTTTTTAACGATTAATCATTCAAAAAGCGGATGGCTACTCTTGATGCCATCCGCTTTACCTTACTTCGCTACTTTTAATGATATGGTATACGATATACTTAAACTCACTGCCCCTATCAATAGACTTACAAGCATTATTTCTGGTGTATGCTCCGTCAAAACAACTGCCATTTTATCAATCATGGCAAAAACCTCTTCCTTAGGCATAAGCTTACTCAGTAATAATACCACTGTCGGTATACCAAACCCTATGATAATAGGCATGATCATACCTATAAATCTTGACTTTGCATATCCCCATTTAAAACAGCATGGGATTTGAATACCTACAATCATACAGAAAAACAGTACCCCTATAAGTGCCATTCCTGCAAATAAATAATAAGACATGCCTTCTTGTAATGTATGATACATCAGCATATTCATAGGAATAATCATTAAAATCATTATTCCCACTGCAAGTATCGCCTCTAAATATTTACTTTGCACTCTTTTCTTCTTGGTTATGGCTATCATTTTATGAAAATAGCTCATGTTATTTTGTTCTTCTACCATAAATGGATAAATCAAAAATGAACTTGCCAGCACAAAGTACACCATGTTTAACATATAGGGTACCGTACCTATTAATACTACTGTAATCATAAGGTATGACAAAAGCATTTGTTTTAGATGACCTTTAATACTCAAACAATCTAACTTTATAAGTTTTATGCTATCTACCATTTTTCTTCCCTCCCCTATTCATAAAAATAATAATATCATCAATGGTTAGTTGCTCTATAACCGTCTTCTCTGTTAGTTGCTTCAAATTTTCTCTAAGTACAAGTGCTTCAAACCCGGTAGAGAACTTTCTTATGCCTATAAGTTTATCTTCACACCCTTTATACCCCTTAGGTTCCCCTTTTACGATACAATACTTCTCTAGGAGTTCCTCTTTCATTCCTGTAAAGTAAATTTCCCCTTGGTGGATACAGGTTATAAAATCTGCAATCTTCTCTAAGTCACTGGTGACATGGGTAGAAAATACAATACTCCTTGTACCATCTTCAATATATTCTTGAAAAAGCTCCATAAGTTCATCTCTCGCAGCAGGATCAAGTCCACTTGTAGGCTCATCTAACAAAAGTAACTTCGCATCATGAGATAATGCTGCAGCTAGAAGTAACTTCATTCCCATTCCCTTAGACAAATCTTTGACTTGCATCTGTGGTAGTAATCTAAATTGATCAAGATAGTCATAGTACTTCTTACTATCCCAATTATTATAAAAAAGCTTATAGGCTTTCTCCACTTCCTTAAGTGTCCAATCTTTGACTAAAAAGACACTATCAAAAACTACGCCTAAATCTTGCTTGATTTCTTGCTCGTATTTGATATTATCTTTTCCAAATACACGAATACTGCCACTGTTCTTATCTATAGCATTAAGAATAAGTTTTAGTGTCGTAGTCTTTCCCGCTCCATTAACACCTACAAACCCCATAATATACCCTGCTGGTATATTAAAACTTACGTCTTTTAACTCAAATGCCTCATATTTTTTACATAACCCTTGTACTTCTAATAAATCATTCATCTAACCCCTCCTCTTCTATAGCAAACGTCACCATTTCTTTAAATTTTTCACTACCTATCTTTGCAAGTTTAGCAATACGTGCTGCTTCAAATAAATGCTCTTCTACCTGTCTAAGTAATGTCTCTTTCATCATTTCACCATTAGTCGGTAAGACAAAACATCCCTTACCTTGCATATTCTTTACAAACCCTTCTGCCTCTAACTCTGAATACGCCTTAGTAGTCGTAATAGCACTCACCTTTAAATCTTTGGCTAACCCTCTTATAGATGGTAGTGCATCCCCTTCTCCTAATTCCCCATTTAAAATAGCTATCTTTATCTGCTCTTTAATCTGCTCATAAATAGGACTATCTGACTGATTCGAAATAATAATTTTCATATTGAAGACCTCTCAAAAGCATATACTGTTTATGTTGTATATATACAGTATATACTTTTAACTTTAATTGTAAAAACTTTTTAGAAATTAGCAATAAAAAAATCTCTAACAAACCTTTTCCATATATAATAAAACACCATGGGCGTGAAACGCTCATGGTGTTTTGGAGTTGAATTGGGTTTTAATCATATTAGAGGGGATTATACATCCTATTTGTAAACAATACGAGGGGGGATGTTTTGTATTACATTCTTTCGTGGAATGTTCTACTAATAACGTCTAACTGTTGTTCTCTTGTTAATTTAATA
This sequence comes from Cellulosilyticaceae bacterium, assembly GCA_051656485.1. Taxonomy (GTDB): domain Bacteria; phylum Bacillota; class Clostridia; order Lachnospirales; family Cellulosilyticaceae; genus JBOFDK01. The sequence goes on along the minus strand of JBOGBZ010000130.1, from coordinate 8,285 downwards.
AAGTTTACTGCGTATCCAGATACACGAATAGTAAGCTGTGGATACTTTTCTGGATGATCCATCGCATCCATAAGGAGGTCCTTGTGAAGTACGTTTACGTTGATATGTTGACCTGTCTGACCAAAGTAGCCATCAAGGATACCTACCATGTTGCGTACACGCTCCTGATCTGATTTTCCGAGTGTTTGAGGTACTAATGAGAAGGTATATGAAATACCGTCTTGTGAATCTTCAAATGGTAGTTTTGCTACTGAACTACATGCTGCAAGGACACCTTTTGTTTCTCTACCATTCATTGGATTAGCCCCTGGTGAGAATGGTACGCCTGCTTTACGTCCACATGGTGTAGCACCTGTTTTCTTGCCGTATACAACGTTTGAAGTGATTGTAAGCACAGACTGTGTATAAGTTGCACCTCTATATGGTGTATGTCTACGGATTTTTTGCATAAAGTCTTTTACAAGTTGTACTGCAATATCATCTACACGGTCATCATTGTTACCGTATGCTGGATATTCACCTTCGATTTCGAAGTCAATAGCTACGCCTTGTTCATTTCTAACTGGTTTTACTTTTGCAAATTTGATAGCTGAAAGTGAGTCAGCTGCTACTGCAAGACCTGCAATACCACATGCCATTGTACGGAATACTTCTGTATCATGGAGTGCCATCTCAATTCTTTCGTAGCTGTATTTATCATGCATGTAATGAATGATATTGAGTGCATCTGTGTATGTCTTTGCAAGCCAATCTGTAGCAATCTCGAAGTTTTTCACTACTTTGTCGTAATCAAGTACGTCATCTGTGATAGGTTCGATACCTGGAATAACTGGGATAAGAGCTTTCTCATCTACCCCACCATTGATTGCGTAAAGCACTGCTTTTGCAAGGTTTGCACGTGCACCGAAAAATTGCATTTGTTTACCAATACGCATTGGAGATACACAACATGCGATACCGTAGTCATCACCAAATTGTGGTCTCATAAGGTCATCACTTTCGTATTGGATAGCTGATGTATCGATAGATACTTTCGCACAGAAATCTTTGTAACCTTGTGGGAATTGCTCGCTCCAAAGTACTGTTAAGTTTGGTTCTGGCGCTGGTCCGATGTTGTAAAGTGTGTGTAAGTAACGGAAACTATTCTTAGTTACAAGTGAAGCACTTCCATCTTCTAAGATACCACCTAAAGATTCTGTTACCCATGTTGGATCTCCTGAGAAGAGGTCATTGTACTCTGGTGTTCTTAAGAATCTGATGATACGAAGTTTCATGATAAAATGGTCAATGATTTCTTGAGCTTCTTGTTCTGTAAGGATACCTTCCTGAATATCACGCTCTGCATAAATATCTAAGAATGTACTTGTTCTACCAAGTGACATCGCTGCACCATTTTGCTCTTTTGTAGCAGCAAGGTATGCAAGGTATAACCATTGTGTCGCTTCTTTGAAGTTTTCAGCTGGTCTTGATAAGTCAAATCCGTACATATTACCAAGTTGTTTTAACTCTTTGAATGCTTTTACTTGCTCTGCAAGCTCTTCACAGTCACGAATGTTATCTGCTGTAAACTCTACTGATTTAAGGTCTTTATCTTTAAGCTTTTCTTCAATAACCTTATCTACACCATAAAGAGCTACTCTTCTGTAGTCACCAATAATACGTCCACGTCCATACGCATCTGGAAGACCTGTTACAACACCAACTTTTCTCGCTTTACGAATATCTGAATTGTAAGCATCGAATACACCTTCGTTATGTGTTTTTCTATACTTAGTAAAGATCTCTTTCATTTCTGGCTCAATCTCATAATCATATGAATTAAGAGCTGTCTCTACCATTCTGATACCACCGTATGGTTGTACTGAACGTACAAGAGGTTCTTCTGTTTGAAGCCCTACTACTTTTTCTAGATCTTTATTGATATATCCAGCATTATGAGAAACGATTGTTGATACTGTTTTTGTATCTACGAAGCAACCTCTTTCTCTTTCTTTGATCATAAGTTCGCTAAGTTGTTCCCAAAGCGCTGTTGTACCTTCTGTTGGACCTGCTAAGAAACTAGCATCTCCTGTATATTCTGTATAGTTATTAACGATGAAATCTCTTACATCGATACTCTCATTCCATTTACCTTCTTTAAAACTTCTCCATGCACTCATACTAACAACTCCTTTTGCTAACGCTTTTTGTATTTCTTGTATACTGTATACACGGCTTTCATGTATTTAATATAACATAAAGGAAGTTGTTAGTCAATAATAATTATCACTTAGCAAATCATCATACTTAATATATCTTCTTTAGTTTCTTCATTAGACTGCTTTTTGAGGACAGCAACTTCGTCTACTAAGAGCTTCGTTGCTTGCATTAAAAGATTCTTCTCCATATTGTTAAGGGGTTTAACTTTCTCCATATGATTGAGATCTCTTACAACTTCACTACACTCTATTAAAGAGCCTGTAGCAAGCTTTTGCTGATTGTCTTTAATTCTTTTTTTGATATCTATATCATAATCACAGGATACTTCTTTGCTTGATAAAATGGTTTCTACTTTTTCTAGTTCGTGTATGTCACTTATTTTTCTAAATCCTGAGTTTTCTAATCTATCGAGTGGAATCATGATCACGATCTCTGGAAAATGCATTTGAATGACCATACATTCTTTTTCTTCTCCTAGTAATGTTCGCTGTTCGATAGCTTGAACGACTCCCGTTCCTCTTAATTTACAAAAAACTATTTCTCCTACTTCAAACATTTTTTCACCTCCGTTTAAATTGGTAATAAAAAAGCAGACAGAACGACTGTCCTGCCTGCTTTTGCTACAAAATTATGCTCTTGTAACGTTTTCTGCTTGCTCACCACGAGCACCTTTAGTGATGTCGAAGTTTACTTTTTGACCTTCTTCAAGAGTTTTGAAACCATCACCTTGGATAGCTGAGAAGTGTACGAATACGTCGCTTCCGTTTTCTCTTTCAATAAAACCAAAACCTTTTTCTGCGTTGAACCATTTAACTGTACCTGTCATTTTGAGGTACCTCCTGTTTTTGAATTTTTTATACACATAACCAAAAAAAATTCACATGTAATTACAAATTATATACCTTAATCTATATAATCTCTAATCACATGTGAAATCTATAAATGTTTTTTGTATATAAAATATATTATATTCCTTTTTGTAGATAAGGTCAAGCCCTTTTCAAAACTTTTTTTGTTTTGACAAGTAACTTTCTTTCTGAAATATATTATATACCACTAGTGTTGCATTTTACTAGGAGTATCCCCTATATTTTTTTTATTTTTTTTATCAATCTTCATCTGCCTTATTTGATCGGTAAAAACACAGAAAATATACTCCCCTTGCCTACCTCTGACTTCACCTTAATGTATCCACCTTGGTCTGTGACAATCTTTCTTGCTAGATAAAGACCTATACCTACACCTTCTACTTCATGTACTTCTTCCCCTCGGTAAAAGCGTTTAAAGATATGAGTCATTTCTTCTTCGAATATGCCTCTTCCTTCATCTTCTATATCGATACGTACAAATATTTCATAGGGTATGATCGTCATCATAATACATGTAGCTGCTTCACTATACTTAACTGCATTATCAAGGATATTAGTGATAACTTCTGACGTCCATTTGGCATCGTGTTTGGTTCTTATCCCTTCTTCGCCTTGAAAGTGGATTTGTATAGCCTTCTGCTCCGCCTTCATATGTATCGCTTTTATAGCACTTAAGCAAGTATCCTGTAAATCTGCTTCTATCGGATGTAGTTTAATGACTCCACCTTCTAGCCTAGACATCTTAATAAGCGTCTCCATGAGAAAATGAAGCTTGTCCACTTCCCCTCGAAGTCCACTATAAAACATATGGAAGCTTTCTTTATCCAGTGTCTCATCTTCTAGAATCTCTGTATACATTGCTACATTGGTAAGGGGTGTCTTCAACTGATGGGCAATATCTCCTAGAAGACTTTCTATACCTTCCTTTTCTGCTACCACCTCTTTTCTTTGTCTCACTAGTATCTCACTTAAGCGTGTAACTTCTACTTGGAGTTTAGATGGCATCTCATCTTTTAACGGTAAGAATACCTCTTCCTTATGTCCTCCTATCAGTTGTCCGATAAGATTTGATAAGTCTTTCATTAATTTCTGCATCTCACCTTTTAGAAGTATATAATAAGTCACAAGACATACGCCTATAATTGCCTCTATGCCCCATAGACATCTCAAATCATTCATAGCTATTGGTAGCCTTAACAGATAAATATTTAAATAACTTATTGATAGAATGAGCATAATGCCACACAAAATACGTTTTTTTAATGTACTCATTTTATCTCCCCCATGTATAGCCTATTCCAAATACAGTGACAATCAAAATAGGATTCTTCGCATCTTCTTCTAGTTTCATACGTAGTCTTCTCATATGAACACTTAAAGTATTCTCCTCTACAAAATTACCATCTATATCCCATAGCTTTTGTAGTAGCTTCTCCCTTGTAAGAACTTGTCCTTTATTTCTAGATAGTACTTCCACTAATTTATACTCGGTAGCTGTTAGTTTTAATGTCTGACCATCTTTTGCTACTGTCTTCTTTCCATAATCGATGACTAGGTTGCCATCCCTAAATAAATCTTCATCTGGCTGTCCTGCTCTTCGTAATATAGCTTCTACTCTTTTCTTCAGTACAGCCAATGCAAAAGGTTTTGAAATATAGTCATCTGCTCCTGCATCGAAGCCTTCTATCATATCCTTATCTGTATCCTTTGCTGTAATAAAAATAATGGGCACGTCAGATACCTTCCTCAATTCTTGGCAAAGTACAATACCACTTTTTCCTTTTAGATTAATATCCAGCAGTATAAGGCTGGGTCTATGATTGATAGCTAGCTTCAGACCTTCATCATAAGTTTGACTACTCATTACCTCATGACCTTCTTTTTCAAGCGTATGACAAATCCCTTTATTCATCAGTATGTCGTCTTCTATTACAAGTATCATTGGTGTCCCTCCTCTTTTTTTCTTATCATACCTTACTTTGAGGTAAACAAAAAGTGGACACATGTCCACTTTCTGCTACTTAATTCATCTTTCTAAGTCGTTCTACTACTGTTTGGTTGCCTACTATTTTTTGTATAAAAGCAGGAACCAATATACCTAATGCAAACATACAAGGAATCGCTAAAAGTACTGGCATAAACTTAAATTGATACGTAAAGAACCATATCCCCACACATAGTGGTCTCACTACAAAGTAGGATGTGGTAACACTAAGAATGATAACCACCGCTGATGTGATGGCTGTATAAAGTATACCTTCAAGAATAAGTATACGTCTAAGCTGCTTTGTGGTCATGCCGATACTTTGAAGAATAGCAAATTCACCTCTTCTTGAAAGGATACTAGTAAAGATAACATTGATAAAATTGATAATTCCTACCATGCCTATGATAGCACTTGCCACAAGTCCTACTGTGAAGAACATATCTTTCATACCTTTGAAATCATCTACAAAGTACTTCTTTGACTCATAGTCCATCTCCTGCTCAACTTCCGTTGTGTAGCTTTGTAGGAAGGTTTCTATTTGCTCATCATACCCCTCTTCTACTTCTACATGATAAGCCATTATAAGTGGATCTACTACATAAGCTTTAAAACTCTCCTCGGAGACGATGAATGATTTAGAACTTCCATTCTTATCCCAAGATGAATACCTTATACTCATATTGTGTGGCATGGCTACCTTTGCCATCACTTCATAAACTGCCTCACCTTGTGCGACCACTTTACTTTCTACGCTCACTTTCTCATTTAGAGCATAGTCACTCGATGTGCTATCTACATTTCCATAGTCATCTGTCCACACAACTTCAAGTGCATAATTTCCTGTCATGAATTTTTCTCTATCAATACTTCCCTCTATGACCTGTAACTTCTCTAGTAAATTTTCTTGTATACCATACATCTGTATGATGCGCCCCGTACTACTTTCATTTAGTGGATTGCTCTCAAAATAAATCGCTCCTACATCTGATACACCTTTTTGATTTCTGACTGCATCTACATACTGCTCACTCGGGACATCTTCTTCATCTCTAAAGTGTTTGTTGACATTGAAGTAATCTGCACTTCCAAGTATAAAGTCTGAGACGACTTGCTTGCTTAAGTACTTATCTAGGTCAAACCCTTCTGTATAGGTATAGACACTGTTAAGCAGTACCACACTTAAAGCAAGTGATGCTATAACGACAACCGACTTTTTCTTATTACGTGTGATGTTACGATACGCCATGTGTAGCGCTGTACTCTTACTAGCTTTTCTCTCTTTAGTCTTACTCGCTGCCACTTCACTGTATTTACTAGCTTCGATAGGTGAGATACTTGCTGCCATCTTACCTGGTTTTCTACAACTGATGAATACTGTCATCAATGCGAATGCTGCTGCACCTATAAAGATAAGTGGGCTTGTAGATACTTGTGTAACCTGCGTAGTCGTTGTATTCATAATGATAGGTAGAAGTCCATTACCTATGACATAACCAATGATAAGTCCGATAGGTATCCCTACCATTGATAAATACATTGCTTGACGTCTCACCATCCTTTTTATCTGCTTCGGTGTGGTACCAATGGTCTTAAGTAAACCATAAAATCTAATATCTGCCATAACCGAAATCTGGAACACATTGTAGATGATAAGGTAACCTGTAAACATGATCAGTAGAATCGCTCCTACGATGCCTACTACAGCCATAGGCTCTAACGACTTGTCTTCTGAACCAATATAGGCCCAATTGACACCTACATTGATGGCATCTTCACCTTTTCCATCAGGTACAAATCCTGAATCCACGGCAATTTGATTAATCTTTCGTTCTATCCCCCAAGAATCATCCAGCATCACATCCATCGTGGTCGAACCAATCCAGCTGCTCCCTTTATCCTGTGGTGCATACTGTGCATATGCATCTACAAACGCCTCTGCTACACGTATCTGACTGACATCCATCCCTTCTACTCGCTCCCAATAACCTGTAAGGGTAAGTTCTCTTTCAACTATCGTATCTCCAACTGTAAATGCGAGGGGTACTTTAGCCCCTATCTGATGTGGTACACCGAGTAAATCTAGAACTTTCGTATCTGCCGCCACCTCATCTATCGTTTCTGGTGCTCGACCTTCTTGTACTTCTAGATACATCCACTTTGCAGTGTTTTCATCTGTATAACGAATCTCTGTATAATGCTTAAGAAGTGCTTTATTATCAGGATTCCCTATAATTTTTGTCTTGCCTTTTTCTTTTATAAGAGGATGCGTGCCTATCTTCTCATACTGTTCAGTCGTCAAATCTTTAAATGTCCCATGTGCGTACCCACCCGACATACGGAAGGTTGATTCCTCCATGGATTTCATAAGTCCCATACCTATGGTAAACACACTTGTAAAAAGAATGGTGGTAAGCGCTATTGCTATAATGGCTACTGTATTTCTTGTATGATTTGCTTTCAAACTCCTTGTACTTAGGCGAGCTACCGCCTTATTGCTACCTGTTGGGAACCTCATTATTTATTTCCCCCTACGATCTTGCCATCTTCGATACGTATCACACGGTCTGCTAGCTGGGCAATCTCTTCATTATGTGTAATCATCACGATTGTTTGGTGGAACATCTTGCTTGTCATCTTAAGAAGACCGATCACTTCAAGACTTGTCTTGGTATCTAGATTACCCGTAGGTTCATCAGCTAGGATAAGCTTTGGCTTACTTGCTAATGCTCGAGCGATGGCTACACGCTGCTGCTGTCCACCTGAAAGGTTGTTTGGCATGTTGTTAAGTTTGTTTGTGATACCTAGTGTATCTACTACTTTTTGTACATAGTCTTGGTCTATAGCGTTACCATCTAACTCTATAGGTAATGTAATATTTTCACTTACGTTGAGAACTGGCACTAAATTATAGTTCTGAAAGACGAATCCAATATAACGACGTCTAAAAATAGTAAGTTCCTCATCATTTAAACCGCTAAATATCTTGCCACCTACGATTACCTCTCCACTAGTTGGCTTATCTAAACCACCTAGCATATGTAAAAGAGTAGACTTCCCACTTCCAGAAGTCCCCACGATTGCTACAAACTCTCCATCCTCTACGGTTACATTTACCCCATCTAATGCCCTTACTTCACTTTCATCTTGCCCATATATTTTCTTGAGTTCTTTCGTTTCTAATAGGATCATCATATTCCCCTGCCTTTTTCGCTTCTTTTATTTTATAAGCT
>JBOGBZ010000129.1:0-2205 GCA_051656485.1 Cellulosilyticaceae bacterium | reverse complement strand
AGATGGATGATTATAATCATAAGTATAGTAAGTATTATACTTGTGTTGGGATTGATCGTAGCAAGTATAGTTTATGAGATGAATTTTGGGAGACGATATCAGACAGGAGAAAGCTTTGCTTACACTATCCAAGAGTTTGAAGGATTAGAAAGAAAGCAGTATACCTTTGAGTCGCAAAAAGGTGAGAAGCTCATCGGATATAGCTACACGCAGGAGGATAGGACCGCACCGAAGGGATTGATAGTACTTTCACATGGGTTTGGTGGTGGCGGACATACAAGTTATATGCCAGAGATTGATGGTCTGGTAAGAGGAGGCTATGATGTCTTTAGTTATGATGTCACGGGAAATGATGAAAGTGGTGGCAAGGCAGTGCGAGGACTTCAGCAGGGACCTTTAGATTTAGAGGTGGCACTTCAGTTTGTAGAAACGGAAGAAGATTTTAAAGGACTACCCATTTTTCTATATGGGCATAGTTGGGGTGGGTATTCGGTCATGAGTACCCTGGCAAAGGATTATGAGGTGAAAGGTGCTATAGCCTTATCGGGTTTTAATAATGCATCAGATATGATTATCGAGCAAGGGCAAAGCATGTATGGGAAGGCGGTAGTACTTCTTACACCTTTTATAAAAACTTATGAGTGGCTCAAATTTGGTACAGCTAGTGGATTATCAAGCCTAGAAGGACTTCAAATGACAGAAGTACCGGTATTACTGATACATAGTAAAGATGACCCGATGATAAGCTTCGAAGAACACTATATGTATTTGCAAAAAGAATTAGAAGGGCATACCAACTTGCATTGGAAAAGCTTTGAAGATAGAGGTCACGAATGTATGCGTACATCAGAAGTACAAGTTCAATTGAAGCATCATAATGAAAAATATCGTGAGATAAGAAAGCAATATGGGAGTAAAGAGGCTATACCAAAAGAAATGCTAGAAGCATTAAATGAAGAAAATAAAGCACTCTACCGACAAATCGATGAAGCATTGATGGCAGAGTGCATAAAGTTCTATGATGATTGTTTAGAATAACGCGTATAAATAACGCGTTATTTTTTTAAAATGAGATGACAAGTAAAATTGTCATTGACAAACAAAGTTGTCACAGTATATACTTACATCATGACAAGAAAACTTGGCAAGTGGAGGTGAGAAGATGCCACTTTATAATAACTTAAAGCAAGCAAGAGAAGAGATGGGCATTAGTCAGACAGAACTAGGGAAGCTTTGTGGTGTGTCCAGACAGACAATAAGTAGTATCGAACGAGGGGATTATCAGCCTTCGGTAGCATTGGCACTACGTATTGCAAAAATATTTGATAAAAGTGTAGAAGCGTTATTTCAATGGGAGGAAGATTAAATGAAAGATTATAAATGGAAAAAGTTCGCTATTACGATGGTTGTAGCAATCGTTGTAGGGTTAATGATAGGTGTAAGTTTACGTTTTTTACTAGCGACAGGGAATTTTGAAGTGATTATAGAAAATGTAGTAGCAGTTGCACCTTACACATATGTGGTAGCAACGGTGTTTGGTGTATTAAGTCTCTTAGGCTATTGTTATTTTAATATAAAGCTTAAGAAAGAAAACTACAGTAATGAAGAAGATTCTTTTTATGAGAGACATGAAATTGCGCTAAGTATTTTTATGATTTTAGCTACTTTATGTGTTATCGTGAACTTCACAGCCATGGGACTTAATATGAATACCAGTTCGCCTTTACACATACTTATAGGTGTGAATGTTATTTTAGGATTCGTAGGTGAAGTGGCATATATTTCTCTTATCAAAAAGGTAAGACCAGAGCTTAATGCAGATCCTACAGATCTGAAGTTTTCGAAGAGCTACTTTGATAAGTTAGATGAGTGTGAGAAGAATAAAGTGGGTAAATCATGTTTCCAAACAATGACAGCTATGATGATTGTGTACATTGGGATGTTTATGTTTTGTTACCTACTGACACTTGTTTTTGATGTAAGTCCGATAGTGTGTTTACCAGTCGGTATGATTTGGTTCATACAGACTATACTTTCTACGTATTATGGGAGTAAAAAATAGAGTTTGTGGAGAAGTATCACTCTATGTGGAAAAGTTAGAAGGGTTACAAGAGTAACTGTGAATAAAATAGAAAATTAATGGGGGAATAAAACATGAAAAAATATGGTTATCTTTATATGGCAGCAGCACTGATGCTACCACAG
>JBOGBZ010000128.1:0-21363 GCA_051656485.1 Cellulosilyticaceae bacterium | reverse complement strand
GTAAACCCAATCGCTTGCTCATCCTACCTATGATTTTGAGTGTTATAAAGATAGAAAAAGCAATGATTAAGAAGTCTAAACTGGCTTGCAAGAAGATCCCATAATTAATAACTATCGGATCAAGTCCCGTACGTGGTGGATCGATCGTCCACTTCCAGTTTGTAAAACTGATACGCCCTATGAGCAAACTAATAAGTGGCATAATGATATTGCTAACCAGCGAACTGACGACCTTACTAAATCCTCCACCCACAATCACCCCTACCGCCATATCAATGACATTTCCTTTCATAGCAAATGCCTTAAACTCACTCAATGTCTTATTCATCACTTGATGTACTCCTTTATGTGCTTTCTAGAAACTTTTATTTGCCGTATACCTAGTAGACTATTTCTAATTCTAGTGTTTCAGCAATAATCTTTGCAGTCGTATAAGCTACTTCTCCTGTAAATGCCACACACTGTTGCATATGTACCTCAGACCCAAGTGTCATCCCTTTCGTAAGCATACGACAGCACCCTACGCGATGATTATTGGTAAAGCTATCAAGTAACTTGCCACTTAGCTCCATTGCCACATTCACACAAGGATCTTTAGCTTTTTCACGTCCAAATACAAGTCCTATGGCCATCACGCCACCACTTACTGCCCCACATAGGCATCCTTTACCGCCAATCCCTACTGGAAACCCTGATGCCATCTTGATACACGCATCACTTACTGGTAGCTGAAAGGCGTCACGTATAACCTTTACCACCGCCTCTGAGCAGTAGAAATCTCCATTTGCATAGTAGTCCTCAGCTGTCTTTTTTATTTCATTTAAATCAATCGCTAAACGCATAGTGTTTCTCCTTAGTATCCTAGATTATTTTATACTTTATTCATTTTCCTTTATTGCCTGCTTGATAAAACTTTCACTTCCTTTTGCTTTTTTCCCCTGTGACGCTACACCTATAGCTAATACCTATAGGTCACATCCACCTGCTTACAGTCAAAATACACCCAATCCCCTTCTTCCCTATTCCAACTTGCTTGAAAAGACGTAGGGTATTTGATGCCATCTCTTTCAACGTAATTGCCGCATAGTGCTGTCCATGGTACGCTGACTGCACTTCCATCTGCTCCTGTTTGATAACGATCATTGGTCGTGAAAGACAAGATAGCGCCTTCTTCAGATAAGGTGTAAACGCCACTTACAGTAACGCCCTGATCTTCAATCGTTACTTTTACATGAGTGTCGTCTATGGTTTCCCATGTCATGCAGTCCATTAAGAAAGCACTTGGGCATACGATACTTTCAGCCAATACTGTAACAAGTGATGCTTGATCCATTTCTTTACCTTTTTGATCGAATAACTCTACCCCCTTAGCGAGTACACCTTTCATGCCACCTATACCCTCTTTATAGCTATCTAACCCCTGAAAAGGTATACCATACATCTTCATATCAATAAAAGCCAGGCGTTCTGGTACGTATCCATAGTTATTTTGTATATACTGTATCTTCCTCGTAGGTTGCCCTTCTGCAAAGCCAAAGTCTACATCTGTATGTATCGTCCTACTTGATTGCATGATAGGCTTCCCTATAAGACCACTATAAACGAAGAATTTTTGCATAGGTAGTGGTAGATGGGCCATGTTTTCTAATTCAAATGTCCCACTTACTTTAGACTCCTTAGCAAGTATCTCTTTATCTAATTTCTCAAAGTCTGCCTTGAGTGGTGAATAAGGCTGTACGAACCATATTACCACCGCTAAGATCAAAATCACGCTACTCCCTACTATTATTTTCCACATATTCTCATTTCTCCCTCTTTCATCATTCAGTTTTTTCTTTTATAAGCGGTACCAAAAGCAAAAGTAGTTCTATCGAAAACCCTACCAGATACCCTACTACCATCACATTCCATCCCCAGTTATGAAAAACAGTAATGCCCACTCTACAAGTCCATACTACCACAAAGAATTGGTAGAAAAGACGTGCCACTCGGTCCCCTCTGAAAAACTCCTTTTGAACAAGCAGTAACACCACACTGTAGCCCACTAGGAAAAGTGAGAAAAAGAAATTCACCCAGTCGATGGATACACGTAAAATATCTGGAATCCCTGGTAGATAACTATACCACTCATAAAGATAGGGTACACAAAAATGCCAGATTCCCACAAGAATCCCTACCACCATTGCCAATGTATACATTACTTTTTTTGCCTTCACACTTACTACCTCCCCATTTACATTTATTCTCCACTTAAAAGCTGTTTGACGACTTCACTAAAGCCTTGTGGATCATCAAAGAAAATTAAGTGTCCCGCATCCGGCACTTGTGTCATAGACTTATGAGGCGCTACCACCGTCTCATAGTATGCTTCCGTCAAATCAGCCGGTGTAGACACATCGCAGGTACCTGTAATGTAGTGTACTGGTACTTCATAGTGACTACCTATGTCATAAATATTGAAACCAAAGAAGCAATCACTTACCAGTGGACCTTGCATTGCTAAAACTTGGCTGTAATCACTGGTTTTAAAGAACCATTTGATGTCTTCCCATGATAATTCTGGCGACGTAAGCAGCATATCTATCATTTCAAATGTGGATACCGCGCCATCATAAGCATTGTACTTCATACTATACTGTTGCATCTTTATGAAATCATTGAAGTCAAAGTCTTCTAGTGTATGGGTATTGGCAAAGCGTTCTGTGGCTTCTGCTAATGCCTGTGCCACTTTGGTATCACCTTGTGCTTCTGCTTTTTTGATGGCTTCATAAGAACTATACAGATAACCTTCCTTAAGAGATACTGCTTGCCCTATCCCGATATAGCTTTCTACCTTCTCTGGATGTGCTAAGACATACTTGCTCCCAAGTAAGGTTCCCCATGAGTGCCCCATAATGATGACCTTTTCTTGGCCTAATGTTTCTCTTGTATAGTCCACCAAGTCATCTAAATCCTCTAGGAGTATCTCTGTGGAAAGCTGCGTCTTCACATCTAAGTCTTCATTTCTATAATACGTTCGCCCTGACCCACGCTGATCCCAATTGACGATTGTGTAGTTTGCTTCTAGGTAAGGCTGATAGTAGTAAGCTAAATGAGAGATGGTATTGCCTGGGCCACCGTGTAAAAAGATAATCACTGGATTACTTTTATCTTCTCCTCTTATTTGAATGTATTGTTCAATCCCACCAAGATTGACATATACCTTTTCTTGAATGCCGTTGGGCGTCTTGATCTTGATTTGTTCTGCCTTGATGCATCGTCTAATCAGTACAATACATAGGATGCACGTAAGTACAAGCATGATGCCCCCACCTAAATACATCAGTCCTTTTAGTAATTTTCCCATGTGTTATTTCCCCCTGGTCTCTATTTTTAAAATTTATTTTAATACCAAAAACAGTCATCCGCCTATTACCTAAGGTCATATAAAAGGTCATATTTTAAAGCAGCTTTCTGAGTAATAAAGCTGCCGATGTACGGTTACTCACCCCTAATTTACTATAAATACTCGTTATGTAATTTTTCACCGTGCCTGTGGTTAAATAAAGCTTCTCACAAATCTCCTTATTGGTAAGCCCATCCCTCACCAAGTAACAAATAGCTTTTTCCCTTTCTGTGAGGTCAAAGTCATCTAAGTCCTGCCCCTTACTTAAGTTTCCCCCTTCTTCGCCTTTTATCAAGTGAGTGACGAGTTTAGCTGCTATTTTAGCTGGTAATAAAGTATCGCCTCTATAAGCTGCTCTTACACTTTCAACTAAGCTATTGCCTTCTATGTCTTTTAGCATATAGCCATCTGCCCCACTTGCTAATGCATCCATAATAAGTTCTTCTGTATCAAAAGTTGTCAATATAATGATGCTTACTTCTTTATAGTCGCTCTTGATAAGCTTAGTCGCTTCCACCCCATTGAGGACTGGCATACGGATATCCATAAGTATAATATCTGGCTTCACTTCAGCCATTAGTGCATAGGCTTCTTTGCCATTACTGGCTACTGCTACCACATCTATATCCTCTTCTAATTCCAGTATGGTCTTTAAGCCATCCCGCATAAGCGTCTGGTCATCTACAATCATTACACGAATCATGCTATCTCCTCCTCTATAGGTAATCTAATCACTAGCGTCGTCCCCACACCCTTCTTCGAAAGTATTTCCAATGTCCCCTCTAACGCCTTCACTTTACGCTCCATATTGTGGAGGCCAAAACCATAGGTGATTTTTTCGTTTCCGATGCCCCCATCTTTAAGCTGGAGTTGGAGTTCCTTATTAACATAGCCCACTTCTAGTGTAAACCATGTACTTTTACCATGGCGTATGCCATTGGTGATACCTTCTTGCAAAGCACGAAAGAGCGTATTTTCCACCTTCGTCTCAAGGTTTGGTAAGGGTTCGATTGTCCTTCTGATCTCGATGTCATTATTGTCGGATACTTCTTGGAGGAAAGCTTCCATACGCTCTTTAAAGGGCAGTAATGAATGCCCTTCTTTCATGGTTCGCACTGCCCCACGTATATCCTGCAACCCTTCCCTTACTTGATTTTGTGCCACCTCTAGCTTTTCAAGTGCCTTTTCTTTATCATGGTTCATTAGCCTTTTACTTGCTTCAAGCTGCACGATAGCTGTCGTTAAGCGGTGTCCCACGGTATCGTGGATTTCCCCAGCTATGCGATTACGCTCTTTTAAGATTACCATTTCCTCTTGTTCCTCATACATGTCCTGTAGCTTCTCATAGGCTTTTTCCAATTCTTCTGTTTTCTGACGTAGCACCTCTGCTATGTAATAATTTTTTTCTTTTTGAACGATTTGATAACGCATGATCGCCACCATTAAATACGTAATGCTAAAATTCATCGTGGTCATCAAAAAGCCTAGTCCACCATACCCACTCCCATGACTGAATGCCATCGTGATCATATAGCCTATATAGCCTACACAAGTGATTACTGCGCTCTTTCTAAAAGAAGTTCTTAAGACGATATCACCTACTCTAAATAGGACGAGTACAATGGCCATACCTGTAGACTCTATACTACATACGCCCATCATAAGGACGTACTCTATAAGCCATATAATCTCTGTCCATCGCGTATGCTCAAGCCCCTTAACCTCTAGTGTCCATAGAACGATTAAAGCTATCGCCAAAAATACGAGTGCTTTACTTGACTGATTATAAAATAAGATAAGGCCTACAAAGCTCAGTTTACCTAAATAGATGCCACATCCCAAAAGATTTGCTTTTTTATCCATTATTGCTTTACCTCACCTAAAATTTTTACTCTAATATAATTTTATTACACTTTAAAGAAAAAGGAAACATTACACAACGCTGTAACATTTCCCTTTGTTTGATTGTTTTATTATATTCTCTCAGAAGGTCACATGGCTATTTACCAGAGTCATATGAAAGGTCATATACGAGACTATCTGTTAAGGTAACACATCGGGCAATAAACCTCGCCACTTTCCTCATTGTTTGCTGCCACTTTTAATTCTTTATCACACGCTGAACACTTCACAAGTGTAAACGCTTCCTCTTCTGCGTCCTCGATATAATGCTCACAAGTTAATGCACATTGTACTTCTTCACACGCCGCACAACTTTCGTCTGGGAATCCAAACTCACAAACTTCTGTGATTTCATTGGTTTCATTATCTATGATATCTTTAAGATTTTTACAACTGCTACAAATACATGTACTCATGCTATTGCCTCCTATGCTTCTTTTCTATAAGCACCCATTATATCAAATTTTTCGGCAGTATGTAACACCTATTGTTTATAAAAAAATTTATACCCAAGCTTTGCCATGGCTAATGGCACTGTGAAAATGTATGCTGGCCTTGCCAGCTGATTCACATCTCCCACGAAGTACAAGTCAGCTTCTGGGTAATAATACGCATAAGTGCCACTGGCTCCCATATGCCCTATCAATTCACCTTTTACTTGGTACATACTTGAAATGCCTGCTATATCTAGCTTAACAAATCCTCCACCGTATAATGCTAATGGTGGACAGTATTGAATCATACCAAAGGTCCTTAAGTCTTCGAAAATGCTTTTGTCAAATAACTTCCCACCCCAAAAGGCTTTTAGAAATGTCATGACTTCTCTTGGCGTACTCACGCAGCCACCACTGGCTGGGATACTACGCCATAGACCATTGCGTTTCAGTACTTTGTCTTTATAGTATGCATCCGCACAGATATCTTCTTCCTTTTCTACCAGATACGTATGTTGCAAGTTCAGTGGCTTAAAAACGTATTTTTGATACGCCTCATGCAAGCTACATCCTTCTACTTTTTCGATGATTGCACCCAGCATTTCAAAGTTTAAATCTGAGTAATGGGCCTTCCCCTTAGTTCCTGGTGCAAATTTCTTTTTATACTTCTTAGCTATTGCTACATAGTCTTCTAAAGTACAAAGGAAATCCTCTTTGGTTAGCCTTTTATTTAAGTTATCCCTTCCCTTTGCAAACACATCAGGGAAGCCACTATTTTGAAACAAAAGATTACTGACAGTTATCTCATAGGAATAATCTTTCCCTTTATAAATATGAATCCCTTCTAAAAGCTCTGGTGGAAAAAAGCTACTGATCTTCTCCTCTAGCGATAGCTTTTCTTGCTGTAAAAGTTGAATGATGCATGTGGTAGTAAAAAGCTTCGTTACACTCGCTAAATTCATGATGGTGTCAATGTTTCTTCCCCCATAGCCTTTATCCCACGCAAAGTTACCACTTCCATCCTCCACATACATCGTACATGTCTGAATCATCTTTGAACGTGTAAGCTTATCAAACAATTGCTCTAATGCCTCTTTAAACTGCTCTTCTTTTCTCATTTTCCTAATACTCCCCTCTCTCTTTCCCCTTAAAACTGTACGCTACCCTAAAGCAACTACTGCTTGCATCACTAACCTAACACCTGTTGGCCTTGCAATCTGTGGTACATCACCTACAAAAAACAAATCTTTCTCTGGTGCATAAAAAGCAAAAGATCCTGTAGAACCTGAGTGACCTACTAAAGTTGTCTTTTTCCCCCATGGGTAACCTGCCTCTATGTGCATATACCCACCTGCATAGTGGAGTGGATAAAAAGAAAGCTGCAGTGGATTAGCCGTCTTCAATTCTTCTAGCAATGCTGTATCAAATAACACGCCTTTCCAGAATGCTTTCAGAAACGTCATCAATTCTCTAGGTGTCGTCATCCCGCCACCACTTGCTCCACAACTCCTTAAGAAAAGTGGCCGCTCTAGTTTTTGCTCTTTGTAATAAACAGGTGGCACACTTTCTCTTTCATCGGTCATCACATACGTGTGTTCTAATCCTAAAGGCTTGAATATAAAGTGTGCATATGCTTCTTCCAAAGTTCCTTGGGTTACGCGTTCGATTACCTTACCTAATAAATCAAAGTTGAAATCACTGTAGTACGCCTTTCCTAATTTCCCTGGTTGGAAATGTCCGTCAATCCCCTTGATCAAACCGAGTGTTTCCTCGAAGGTATACCCAAAGTCTTCTTTAATGACCCGCTTAAACAAAGGTGCTTTCCCTTCCAGATAATAGTCTGGCAACCCACTTGTCTGGCATAATAAATGCTTAATGGTAAGCTCTGCTGCATAATCCTTCCCCTTGTAAGTATGCAAGCCTTTCATCGTCTCCTCATCAAAATACTGTGCCACTTTATACGCAATACCTAGCTTCCCTTCTTCTATTAATGCCAAGATGCATGCCGTGGTAAAAAGCTTCGTAATACTTGCCATAACCATCGGTGTATCTAATCCTCTTCCCCCATAGCTTTGTGTATAGTGAACTTCCCCCGCTGTATCTTCAACATACAAGAAGCCCTCTTCGATGTCCTTCACCTTTGTGACGTTTTGAAAAAGCTTTGCTAACTTTGTCGTGTCCATTCGCCTCATCCCTTCTCCCTTTTTTATATGATACTTTATATTTTATAGTAATATTACTATTAGATATAATTTTAGTCAATATATTTTTAATTTTTTACACAAACTAAAAAACAACTTAAAGTTTTAGGATGCTTTAAGTCGTTTTTTTCATTGTTTGTTATTCAAAAAGTGATAATTGCTGTTGTTTCGTTTCAAAGGCTTTCAGATACGCGAAGACATCATCCGGTTTCCAAAGGATCTGGTGCTCTTCACACACTTCACTGAGCCGTGCCATCAAGCGGTTATGCTGCTGACTTCCACACATATAATTGCTTCCATACATGCGTCTATACTGCTCCTTCATCCCAGGGAAAAGTTTATCCAGCTGCTCATAAAAATACTCACGGTTCCCCTCTCTCATGGTGACACCAAAGCCAAAACAAACGATGCCACGTACACCCGCCTTTACACAATAATCAAGTAAACCGTTTAGGTTCTCCTCTGTATCATTGATAAAAGGTAGGAGGGGTCCTAGCCACACTACTGTCGGAATCCCCTCATCGCGCATCTTATTGAGTACCTCTACTCTTTCCAAAGTAGTACTGACATGAGGTTCGAGCTTTTGGCATAAGACTTCATCATAAGTGGTTAATGTCATCTGTACCACACACTTCGACTTGCGATGTATGGCTTTTAACAAATCTAAGTCTCTTAAGATACGGGATGATTTCGTAAGAATGGTTACACCGAATCCGTATTTTTCGATGACCTCTAGGCATTGTCTCGTCATCTCTAATTTTTCTTCTAGATGAATATACGGGTCACACATAGCCCCTGTGCCTATCATACATGGTTTTCTCTTACTACGTAGCTGCTTTTCTAAAAGTGCTGGTGCATCTTTTTTCACTTCTATATCTTCAAAACTATGATTCATTTGGTAGCATGTGCTTCTACTGTCACAGTAAATACAGCCATGGGTACACCCACGATAGATATTCATCCCATTCTGAGCCGATAGAATGGTTTTATAATTGGCATAGTGCATACATCGTTGCCTCCCTTTCCATCCTCTTTCCCCTCTCTACATTTCCTAAGCGTTTTCATCCCTATATCCAAACGTATAGTATGCCGAAACCACAAATAACATGCCTTGTAAAGTATAAATAACTAAACGTTCTGTCAATCCCAGTATATTTAATCCTAGTCCCATTCCGATAGGGTTACTTGCTCCTGCAAACGTAATTACAATCGCACTCACGAAGATAAACCATCCTAATCTTTTCATCTTCTCATGCTTTAAGTAGCCCCATGCTAGAAAATAACCTGATGCAACGGTTGTAGCTACCACAAGCACTGTTACGACGATATGCATAGTATTTTGGACATTCATCACTGTTTTATCGCCTGAAAGAGGAAATAAACTATAGCCAACAGCGGACACTACTTGCATGACAAGAAGCAAACTATAGCCAATTCTTACGCTTAAGCCATACTTACGATATGCTTTCATCACAAGTCCTACACAGAAGAAAAGCATCGCTAGACCATAAATACCTGTAAAAACAGAAAGTAATGCGCGATTGGGTGCACCTACCGCTGTAAGCGAACTAATGTCTGTCGTTATAGGATTATACCCTTTCCAAAGTATCCGCCCTAATGTGGTATGTGTGACATATGCAATCACACCTAGCATGCCAAACGGCATGCTATACTTTTCAATTTTTGTCATCTTCTCACCTCATTGATTTCAAAAGAGAAAACATATTTAAGTCTTGTTGTTTCTCTCTAAAATAAGCGTGCCCCCTAAGAAGTCCTTCAAGCTCAAAACCTAATGTAAGTAACAAGCAATTGGATGTGGTGTTCTCTGGATAAACAAGTGCCTCTATCCTTTCCCATTGCATCGTCTCAAACCCATAGGCTATAATGGCCCGTAAAGCTTCTTTTGCATAACCCTTGTGCCATGCATCTTCATGGAGTTCATACCCGACTTCTGTACGACGATGTCTACTGGAACTATTCATAAATCCACATGTTCCTATAACTTCTCCTGTATCTTTAACTGTGATTGCCCACCTTATGCCTCTATCCTCTTCAAAACTTTTCGCAAAAGCTTCAATCATTTGTCGTGCTTTCACAGGTTCACTTAGTGGGTACATACCATAATACGCCGTTACCTCTTCTGAACTAAAAATCTTATAAATAGCCTCTACATCTTCTGCCTCTAATGCACGTAGCACCAAACGTTTAGTTTTTAATATTGGAAATTCTTTTGTATCTTTCATCTTCTTCATCCTCCCCTGGTCTATTTTATTGAGTCTACTGAATCGTTATCTTAAATGTACTTTGTGGGTCCCCTGCAAAGATGACATAGCCCCCTTCAGGTAATACCACTTGTGTTTGTTTCTGTACCACCGTATTAAACACACATCTTCCTACTGCATCATATACCATAAAGCCTGCTTTTTCTGGCACTTCTACTTGTAGTGTTTTTCCTGCAAGTGTGGGTGCTACAGTATACCAGCTCGCATAGCCTTCCTCGTCAAGCTGACAAGTCACATTCCCCTCAGTTAACGCTTCCATCATCTCTCCTGATTGGTACACATGACCACCTATCTGCAAGTACTCTACACCTTCTTTTTCAGTAAAGATAAGGTCTGATAAATCTCTTCCCATTAATCCCGGTATCTGCTCTACTGCTATCGCTTGATTCTCATCCACAATCTGGCGTCCACTTGCATAGCCTGGAAGTTCTGGGAGCATAGCAACCATCGCTATTGGAAGTTGTTGCAAATAGGCTTGTGAAGTATACTTCTCACTTACTGCACAATATATCTTTTGGGTACGTTTTGCCCATACATTCATGATCTCTTCATCCACTTCGACAGCTTCTAACTTTTGTGCCATATACGCCATTGCTTGCTGTGGTAATCCTGGTAAACTAGGGTAGATGGTTTGTTCTAAATACGTATGATTATTCTTCTTAGTAAACGTAACTTTCCCTGTCCCATCTTCACTGATAAATACGCCCTCACCTGTATGAGTAAATGTTTGAGGTGGCACCATACCTTTTGTCATTAGATTTTCCATCGTTAACAGTCCTTCTGGTTGAATCTTCACCTCTAAAGTTCCAGCAATCCCCATACTATAAATCCCTGCATACTGACTGATTGCCTCATCCACTGCTACTTGTTCTGCTTTGTCGAATGTCTTTTCTGGTTGTATTGCCTTAATAATCCCTTCTTCTTTTAAACTCTCAAGCAAAATCTCTGTGGCAATCATCTGACTCACTTGACTACCACCACCTGAGCTTATGACTGCAGCTACTTTGTCATACTCAGGTAATACAATCAAGCTTGAATGATAGTTAAGGGTATCTCCTCCTTTATTCAGTGCCTTGATACCATACTGACTTAGGGGATAAAGTTCCACACTATCCCATCCTAATCCATAAGCAAAATAACCTGTTTCTCCTTCTGGACTAATGCCTCTTTGATACTCTGCATAGGCCATAGCATCTTTTGCCTCTTGTGAAAGTAGCTTACCTTCATTGGTAAAGCTCTGACCAAATAGACAAAGTTCCTTGGCGGTACTATAGAGACCTCCTGTACCAATAATGCCTACTGTCTCTCTTGGAAGTTCTTCTCCCATGACCATGCCGTAAATTTTGGCTAATGCATCTGCGTCAAACTCATCTTGTGGTGTCTTTGTATGTGTAAGTCCTAAAGGCTTGCTTATCTTTTCACTTATAAAAGTTGAAAAATCCATTTCACTGACACGCTCTACTAAGATTTCGGCTAATGTAAAACCATCATTGCAATACACTGAGAACGCCCCTGGATCTGCTTTTAAGCGCTGTACCTTTAGATTTTCTAGAAGCTCATCATGCGCATAGGTGTCTTTGTCGTCAAATAAAAAGGCATTCTTCGATGTGCTTCCCATAAGCCCTGATGAATGATTTAAAAGCATTCTGACTGTGATTGCTTTATACCGCTCATCCATCATCTGAAACTCTGATATATAAGTGGTAACAGGTGTATCTAAGTCCACCTTTCCTTCATCCACAAGCATCATCACTGCTGTAGCCGTATACATCTTACTCACAGACCCTATACCGTACATATGCTCAGCAGTTAATGGCTTATTTTCCGTACGGCTATATACCCCTACTTGATCTGCTAGACAGAATGTCTCTCCATCTACTAAAGCATACTGGATACTTGTTATCCCGAACTGGTCACAAAGGCTCTGTACCTTTTCTTTGATACGCTGCTCCATATTTTTCTCTTCTTCTACCATTTGTTGCATCCCCACTTCATTCTTTTGGTATACCTCAGTAGCTTGTAGACTTACTGCCTGGCCTCCTATACTTGCTACTGCAAGCATCATAAGTAAGTTTTTAACTAATTTGCTTTTCATACTATTCGCCTCCAATACCCTCTAATTTTTTTAGAAGGGTGAAGAAATAATAGACACCCTTCTTTGCTTACGTTCCCCTTGCATCTCATTGCCCATATACTTTCTTAATAACTGTCCATATTCCGTCAAAAAAGCTAAGAATTCTTCATCATCTGCAATCAATAGACTGGTACGAAACATCAACATATCTTTGTTTGCATCGTGTGTTTCTTCTTTAAAATAATTTTGAAAATCCGCCAATAATCCTAAGAAAAATGCATTGGCACTTTGTTCTTCTCCTTCGTTAGACGTATAACTTAGGTTAAGGCCATAAACCTTTTCCATTGTCCCTCTAATGCGATTTTCTCTTACAACATCAATCACTCCATTCTCCTCTAACATTTTTAAATGTCTGTATAGCGTGGTGCGAGGAACATCATCGATATAAGTAATAATCTCATTTGAAGTGGCTTCAGGATTTAAAACTAAATACTGTATAATCCTCATTCTCACAGGGTTTAAAAAGAGTTTTGAACTATCCATTTGGTATCTCCTTTATCTCGTCATTAGTCATCTTCATAATTGGTTATTATTTCATTTTTAATATTATCACCATTTTTGGTTTTAGTAAATACTTTTCTGATTAGTTTAAATATTAATTATTTTATTCTTCAATCTGAAGTTCCAAAGGTTACTGAAAAAGCTGGCTCCTGTACAATACAGAAACCAGCTTCGAGCTACTCACAAAACATATTCCCTATTCCCCACTCTCATGGTGACATCAGCATGTCATATAAAACACAATATTTTCGCCTTCTAGAAAGCATCCATGCACAATGCCTTCTCGCTCCAGTAGTTTATGCGTGATATAAAGTCCCAACCCTGTACCACATAACATTTTATTACGAGATGCTTCTACCACATAAAAAGGCTCCCATAATTGTTCGATGGCTCTTTTCGTCTTTTCTGTGATACCATTTCTTACTTCCAGATGTACACACGCTGCTTCCTCATAACACCTTACTTCAACCTTCCCATTTGCCGTATATTTAATGGCGTTGCTTATGAAATTACTTATGGCACAACTTATAACTTCTTGGTCTTCTGTTAGCATGCCTACTTCTTCTAACTGCATCTTTACTACCACTTCATTACGATAGACTGCATACTGCTTCAGGTAACTTTCCACCATTTCACTCAGATTGATAGACGTTCGCTTACTGTCTTGGCTTTCTTTTTTTGCTAGCATCAGAAGTTTAGTCACCCTATTTTCCATCACTTCATTTTGCTCTAGAATCGTTGCGATAAACGTGCCATCATCCATACCATCTTCTATAGCTATCCCGTAAGCTTTAATAAGTGCAATAGGGGTTTTAAGTTCATGGGATACATTGGCTAAGAGCTCTTTCATTTGTTCGTTTTTTTCCTCCAATTGCTGATGTGAGGCTTGTAAGTGGGCACTCATTTGATTAATTCCTTTCGCCAAAGACTCTAGCTCATCGCCAGTCTTAAGTTCAATCTGATTGAACTTAAGATGACCTATATCCTTAATCAGATGCTCTAGCTCTAAGAGCGGCTTCGTTATACGTCGCACATAAATAACAATGCACACAACGATAAGCGTCAGGGCGATAAGCCATACACCCATTATAAAAAGATTGATAAGCTTTAAAACAGCATCAATATGTGGGATGGTACGGCTCATAACCACCAGTGTGCTATCTTTTAAATAGTATTTGATGAATAAACTATACCCTCTATTGCCTTGGTTATAAAGCTCATTAACCACCTTACCTGCTTCTAGCTTTTCCGCATTATCCTCCCATAGCCATAGCTTTTCTAGCAAGATGCCTTGTTCTGTAAAAGCGTTTTTCAGTTGTTCATTCAGCTTCTGCCAATCTTTTTGCCATGGTAGGGTTAGCAATACAATGTGATGTTCTTTGCCCAATGCATGGGTGTTTTGATAAAGGGTTTCTAAGGGTAAGGCTCTAATCTCTTCGCTTATTTGATGCATCTCCAGCTTTTGGGTAGCAAGGTAATACTTTTCTAGTCCCACTGTGGTCATACTCAGTGAAATCCCTCCAAGTACAATGATGATTCCCATGAGCCAAAGAATGAGCTTTTTACCAAATCTACTCATCTTTTCCACCTAGGCTGTAGCCAATCCCACGATACGTTCTAATGATTTGCTCGCCAATTTTTTTACGAAGCCTTCTAATATGGGTATCGAGGGTGCGATCATCCCCCTCATAGTCCATTCCCCACACATGGTCTAGTAGTTTCTCTCGCGATAAAATAATGCCTTTGTTGTTCATCAAATACTGTAAAAGCCTTTGCTCAATCTTACTAAGCATCAGCTGCTCACCTTTTACTTCCACATAACCTCTTGCTACATGAAAAAGAAACTGGTCATGACTGAGCACGTCTTGATGCCCGAGAAGCTTTTTGATGCGTAGAAGTAAAACACGCGGATCAAAAGGTTTTTTCACATAATCATCTGCACCTACCTCTAAGCCCATCAGTTCATCGTCTGCTTCTGATTTAGCTGTTAGTAGCATGGTTTTAACATCCATCTGATTATTTCTCATGAACTTACACACTTCGATGCCACTCATTTTAGGCATCATCCAATCTAAAATCACTAAGTCAAAGTGTTCCTCATAAAGCTTCTCTAACGCTTCTTCACCATCACTTGCAAGACTTACTTCATAGCCTTCTTTTTGAAGATATGCTGCGATAATTTTCTGCATCGCCGTCTCATCTTCTGCTATAAGAATTTTCATAGTCGTTCTCCTATCTAAGCGTCAAGTCACCTGTCTTCTATACTAAGGCTGGTAGCTGTGTTTTTCTTCGCCATCATATACGAGGACTGATTGTGCCTCTATGACATCCCCTTCATACACATAAGGTTCATCCTTAAAATTAGCCACTACTTGTAAAGTATCTCCAAAAGTTGTGGTTTGTACCATGCGATCCTCTGTTAGCACCTCGAAAGATGTCATCGGAAGCAAAATCGCCTGCTCACTAAAGTCTTCATAGAAACGTGAATGCTTGATAATCGGTGTCTTATACTTGTCCCATTCCCATTTATCTAGATGATACATCGGTGGCACATTATATAAAATCTCATAAAGCATACGGTTTTCTACTTCATCTTGGATTTTAAAGGTAGACCAATCCCAGTGGTAGCTACTAATCACAGAATCATTGTAGACCAATTTAAAGAGCGGGATACTATACACAGGATCTAAGAAGATTTTCTTATACGCTTCTTTGACAGGTACTGGCTTACTAAATTTCTCTGGTACGCCTCCTTTTGGGCTATACCATCGGCCTAAATAGTACTCACTTTCTTTATTAGTTTTCATATCCGCATCCATCCATGAAAACGATGGTAATTCAATTCCATGGGCAAGTGCCAGTGTCGTACTGGCAAAATCATTACCGCCTTCTGAGCCGATCACCATCCCATAATGGTCACGCACAAGTGCCATACGCTCGAGACGTGCTTGTAAATCTTCTTCTTTTGTTGTGATACGGTCTGTGGAATAATCATCATAGATTTCCCCTGTGGCATCACAGTCGATAAACCAGGTATTAAACTTCACCCCATTGGTCATAATGTCTTTGACCCTTTCTGCTACCGCATCTAGAGATGCCGTCGGATTAAGTTTACGCCCTACACCTTGGAAGCCTTTTTCATGTGTACCTTCTTTATTTATAATGGTTGCTTCTTCATAAAGACTCGTATCTTCAAAAGTGGCCGTATGCCATGCTTCTTTTCCCGGCTCATGAATCGAATGGTAAGAATCATAAGGTCCTATCAGGTACCCTGCTTCTACTGCATAATCTACTAACGCAGGGTTGGATAACCCTTGTACCCAATGGTCAAGTCCTATCCAAAGTTTATCCAGTCCTTCTGCTTTCATTTCTTCTAACAAATCGATGCCTCTACTGGCAGTCCATTCATTTACAGGGGCGAAAACTTCTGGCAGGCTTTGTTGAAGTGCATGCTTATTGAGTTCGATGCGCTCGGTTTCACTGAGATTCTCTACTCCTTTTTCAATAAGTTCTTCCATTCTGTCATTTTGTTTTATAAAAAGACTTGGCTCATAAAAATCAGGGCGTAAAAGTAATTCACTTAAGAAGAGACAAATCACGTTTTTTTGATAATTATCAATATAATCCTGCTCTACTATCTGCTTCAGTACTTGCTGCATCGCACTTCCCTGCTCTGTGGTGGTTAGCATCTTGGTAAGCCATGTGATGCTTTCATCATTTAATTGTTTAAACATCGCCTTGATGTCTACTTGCTCTAGAGCCTTCCAATTGATATTTTCTTCTGCAACGACTGCTTTATCCCACAAATACATATGTGATGCACCGTAAAGTTTACGTATATTCGGTTGTTCAGCTGCCTTTTCTTCTAATGTCTTGAACTTACCTTGTTGGATTTGATGTTGCTTATATATCTTGGCTAAGTGCACTGGATTATTGGGTGTCACATAAATGCGATACCCATACGATTTATCTTGAGTGATACTTGTGTACGTATGCTCTACCCCAAAAGTGATGTCCTCTGTTGTATCAAAGTGCATCTCACTATGGAAAAGATCATCTGCGATATAAAGCACATTATACGCTTCATGATTAACCCCGAAAAATCCCATGGATAAAGCTTCGATCATCTCCATATCCATGTCATCTAAATAGTCTTTCCAGTAACTATCATCCTTAGGAATGTACTTGCCTTCTCTTAAAGGCAGCATATAGTTTTCACCTGCTACCTGTGGCCATGAAATACTATTTTCCCCTTTTTTATAGGAAGTCATGGTCACATCTAAGTAGTCTTCTTTCTGTTCAATGACGACTTCTATTTCTTCTTTTGGATAACGCCAAGATACCTTACCATTCTCTTCTTTATACTCACTTACTTCTCTTGCTTGCTGCGGTAATGAGACTGATTCTTTGATCCCATCACTCTCTATTGTTATTTCAAAAGTTTCTGGTACCACTTCATAGCTAAACGCTAATCCTTTATATACCTTTTCGCTATATGTCACCGGATCCGGTAAGATTTCTATCTTTTGTTCGTAACGTTTTGCACATCCAGTACTCAGTAGTGTCGTTATTAATAAACCTGCAATAAGTTGTTTTCTTTTCATCATTGCACCTCCTGTTAAGTACTCTATCCTGCCTCTGTGACAACAATGTGACAACTTACGTTTATTTATTTCCACTTATATCTCACCTAATTCTCCTCTCATCATATACTAGTAGTGATATATTTTTATAATTATATAAGGAGGATTTACTATGTCACTTCCTAACATTCCAAAGGATACTACGACCAGATGCCAAGCCATTACAGATATTATCTCATCTATTGCTGCCGAAGAAGCGGCTATCGCAAAAATCTTAGATGCTGAACACAAAAAAATTGAATCAGTTGCAACTTCAGGCACATACTGCGAAAAGCTCTACATTAACGATTCTGCTACTATGATGGTTGCTGAGCTTACCAAGTTAGAAACTGTACTCAAGGAAAAACTACAGCTCTTTGATGACTGTCTATGCGATGAGTGCCCTACTACTACTACTACTACTACTACTACTACTACTACTACCACAACGTCTACTACCACAACGTCTACTACCACCACAACGTCTACTACCACCACAACAACGTCTACTACCACCACAACAACGTCTACTACCACCACAACAACGTCTACTACCACCACGACTACGACTACCACGACTACGACGACTACCACCACGACCACCACGTCTACCACCACCACGACTACGACTACCACGACTACATGTCAGCCACCTACTTCTATAATACTAACACCAGTCACTCCTGCCTCATTATTAGTTTGTGGTACTTCTCCAGACTATTATCTAGTATCAGGTGGACGAATTTGCACCGAGGGCGGTATTTATGAAAATGCCTCTGTTCAAATAACAACTGTCCCTGCTGGAATTCCAATCACTTTACAAAGTGTTACTGGAGATCTCACATTCGGAACATTTTCTTTATCTGGCAATACACTTACTTTCACCTATCTAGGTGGGCAAGTATCTCCTGCTGGAGCAACTGCAACCTTGACTATCTGTGGCACACAAATAACTGTTCAAGCAGGTCCTACTTTATAAATAAAGCCTTTACTCACTTCTAAAATGTATCCTCTCGATTCTACACTTCAATAAAAAAACGGCTATACTTCTTGATCAAATTCTATGTTCAAGAAGTATAGCCGTTTTTAATTTAATCCTTTGTAGAGACTCTCTCCTATTTCAATTATAGCAATAAGTATAATAGCCATCACAAGCACCTTGGTCATCATATCCGTTCCAATACCTGCATATTCAGCCATTACTTGCTCTATTTGACTATTCCATATAGCCTGTGATCCAAAGATCACCAGTAGTAACCCATTTGATAAAACGGATGCACATGCACTTAAGATTCCTCTCATTTTATTCCATGTTCCCCAAATCATCTTTAGACTTTCCTTAAGGAGAATAATTAAAAATATAAGGAGCATGAGTAACTTATAACCTTCTAATACTTCCATATTGAAAGCAGGAATGTTTACAATGCCCTGACTTGTTGTATACGTAAAACTCACTAGTTGAGGTGAAAGATATAATACACTAAAAAACAAGCCAGTAATCATAATCGTAATGACACACCCTACTTTAGAAATACGTGCTTTAGAAGAAGTCACTTCGGGTAAATCTTTGATAGACCCTTTCGATTCTTTCCCTAAAGGAACCCCCTTATATTCCAAAAGTGCAAAAATAATCGTTACCCATGCAGCGACCTGTAATAATGTTTCAAAAGTAGTGGCAAAGTAGCTTGTGATCATAGAGAGCACATCTTGACTGTCAAGAATGCCTCCAACGAACTTTCCTATTGTAAGTCCTATAAACCCTGCCAGAAGAACCACTTTCATGACTTGCACATACTTATCGAAATATCTAGGCCCTATGAGATACCTCTCCTTGCTTTTGTTCTTTGAATCCATCACAAATCCCCCCTATTATTAATTATGAATGATTAATCATACTTTTTAGTTGTCCTCAATATCCACAAGGCATACCCTATACAAAGAACACATATTACGGCGGCAACTATAATCTTAGACATCCCTGAAGAATCTTCAATTCCAAAAAGACTCAGTGCGTTGAAAACACCGTGTGTAATAATACAAGGCCAAAGGCTTTTTCCTTTATAAAAAATAATCATAAATACAAAGCCGATTGTAGTTGCATAGCAAATTTGTATAAGCGTAGGTATCAAATCTCTACCATTCAACAAATTGACAATATGCCCCATGCCAAAGGTAATACTTGAAACAAAAATCGCCATCTTTACATTATCTTTGCACATAGATTTGAAAAGAAAACCACGGAAGATGACTTCCTCAAGAAACCCAACGCAAAGCATACTCACAATAAATAAAACAGCTTCAAAAACAGAGCCACGCATTGTAACACCGTTTCTGAACTGCATACTTATTAATAAAACAAGCGGTATAAAGTACAGATAATTTTTCAGATTCCCTTTAAATGAACACAAGCCGTATTTTTCTAATAAATCGTGTTTCTTGATAAAGCCATAAATAAGTAAGCTTAAGACTATACCCATAGGTGCAGTGATTATCTTTGCAATACCAAGTGAAGCTGAAAAACTATCAGAAACAATAGACAAAACAACAAAGGCAATAATCCACATCACTGCAAAATTTGATTCATTTTTCTTATATAAGCCATACATTTTTATACTCCTCCTTGTAACGCATAAAGCGTCCCTTTAACTATCAAATCCAAATTAGATACAATCGTTTGCTCATCGTATGCCATATCGTTATTTGCCAGCATACTGGCATAGCCATGAGCGACTAAAAATACGGATTTAAAGATGCCACCTGCTTGTTCTATAGAAATATTTCTTGTCTTTGATATGATTTCCAAGATGAATTTGACTTCTTCCCCACTTGTCAAATCAGCGACACTTTTCCCACAAAATTCGTTACTTTGAAAGAGAAAGCGAAAGAGATGCTTTTCTTTAGCTCCAAATCGGATATACTGCAACCCAATACCTTCCATAGGGGAAGCTCCCTCAATATTACTGATGTATTCCGAGTGGAATATATCCGCCTTCACATACACCGCCTTTTTTAATTCCTGTATTGTTTTGAAATGATACATAACAGGTTGGGTAGAACAGTTCAAATTTTTTGATACAGTCCGAGCATTAACCTTTTCTACACCTTCTTTCCGAAGAATCTCAAATCCTGCATCTACAATCATGTCTCTTGTAATCTTTGTCTTTGGTGGCATATACGACACCTCCTAATATGTACTGCGTGTTATATAACACCCATTATAGATATAAATTTTATTATTGTCAATAATATTGTGAATACTTAAATTTAAAAATACTATCCTAGATTCAGCTACATTCTTGATTTATGACTGAAAGACATTCTTTATACTTAGCCAATTCTTCTTTTCTTCATTACAGACCTCTCAATTATTTTAGATACAACAAATCCCTTCTCTAAGAAGGGATTGTTAACTATTTCATATGTGGTTTCTTAACTAATAAATTTTATATATTGCCTTAATCCATCTTCATCTTCAGTAATATCTATATATCCCTCGGACTCATCGGAACTACATAACCTAAGATGTGGCTTACATTCTAAAAGTATAATCCGGCCCCCCATCACTTCTCTTGTACTTTCTATAAGGGTATAATAATCTTGAAGCATCTGCTTTCCATTAACCTATTTACTCGTATTGACGACATACACGAATGACAGCTAGAAAGTCTTCTATTTCTTCATAAGCTACATTCATTTTTTTCAAGTAAGTATCCGCTAACTGTCTTTTCATCTGAAGTAATACTTGTTTTTGATGTACGTCGTCTTGATGTTGTATAAATAAAGTTGGCACACTCTTCTCAAGTAATTTGATGTATACTCAATAATAAGAGAAGAGGAGAAATTACTATGCCACAAAAACGAATTACTAGATCATACGACCAAGAATATAAATCACAGGCAGT
>JBOGBZ010000127.1:0-11858 GCA_051656485.1 Cellulosilyticaceae bacterium | reverse complement strand
TTGTATGCTGAATCAGCAATGTTTTTTCCGTATTCTGGATCTACTGTACGGATTTCATCAATTGAAACTACTTTGCCACCATCTACAAGTGGTTTTGCTTGAGCTTCTGTGAAGTAGAAGATAACGTCTGGTTCATTACCAGCTGCGAAATCTGTAGCTACTGCTGATTTCCATGCTGGGTCAGCTGTTGCAGATTCATCTTCGATTGTTACATTTGAGTTAGCAGCTTGGAAATCTGCTTGTAATTTTTGATAGAATTCAGCATGTGGGTCTGTGCCACCGAACATAGATACTGTCTTAAGTGTTACAGGGCCAGCTGGCTTTTCAGCTTCTGGTTGTTTTGCTGTGTCTCCACCATTGTCAGCTGGTTTTTCAGCTTCTGGTTTTGGTTGTTCTTTTGGTTGGCATCCAACGAATGCTCCCCCAAGCATGGTTGCTGCAAGTCCTAATGCTAATACTTTTGAAAACTTTTTCATCATTCCATCTCCTTTATAAGTTTCCTTTTTTTAAAAACCCTAGTTGATTAAATTGAAGTATTTTTTTGAATACTCGTTCTACCATTTTGATTATATCACTTTCTGAAAAAAGCGTTATAGGTCATTTTTGTCCTTTAGTGCAATATCTTGGCAATTTGTTTAAATCATCTATAATTTTAAGTAAAAAAGCACTTTTTATATGTACTTTTTATAGTCTTTTATAACTATATTTATGTCATGTATACTATATTAATAAATATTTTTTTAACAATATTATGAAACCTATAAAAAAACCATAGTATATTTCCACTTTTTTCAAGTGAAACACTATGGTTTTCAAGGGTTTTATTTGTTTCTATAGATGATTGGTCCGAGAGTCATATGTGATGACATCATCTCTTCTCCATTATATAAAATCTTAATACCATCTATCCAGTCTTCTTTCATTTCTTTTTGTAAGAAGGTTTCTTGAATGGCTGTATTTGTTATCTCCCCACCTGCAGATCCTTGGAAGTATTTACGTTCCCACGTATTATCCCCTTCTCCTGCATCTTTAAGATTAATCATTGCGATATCATCACCATTTATTTTCTTGATGCCTTGTACTTCTATTTCTAGCCCACCAAACTCTGTTTTTGATAATACATTCGCTAATGTTTGTAGTTTTTCTTCTATAGATACGGTCTTATCTACCTTTACTTTTTCAGTCTCTATAATTTCCCAACTATCTACATCACGTGTATAAAGTGTATACTCTACTTTTGTAATGCCTTCAATTTCTAGCAATAAGCTATTGTTTTCAGTTGTTAAGGCATCTACTTCTTTTTCTAATTCTTGTATACTTGTTTGTAATTCTTTATTTGTCGTCTCTAACTGAACTAATTTTTCATTAAGTGTATCTATCTGATTTGCATCTTGATTTGCACATCCTGTTAGGGCTGTAAAGCTTAAGAGCGCTACCGCTAGCCCTTTAACTAATTTTGCTTTCATATGCGTACCTCCACTATATTCTCATTGGCTTCATCTTATCACATATTCATTACCACTGTATTAATATTAATGTACATCTATATTACAGTTTTTAAAATGAATTTATCTACTACATGGGCCACGCCATCTTCTTCATTTGTCTTAGTAATAAAATTCGCTATTTCTTTTAGTTCTGGGAATGCATTACCCATGGCTACACCTAATCCCGCGAATCGTACCATATGTTCATCATTCCCTGCATCCCCTACACAGATGACTTCTTCTCTTGTGATATTTAAGGCTTCTGCAAGGGCTTTTACACCTGCCCCTTTATTCACTTCTTTATGAAGGAACTCCAAGAAGAATGGCGCACTACGTACGACTGTGTACTTCTCATAGATTTCTGCTGGTAATTTTTTTATAGCTGCTTCTAATATCTCTGGTTCTTCTACCATCATAATTTTAATGATGTCTTCCTCTTTTTCAATTGTATTGTAATCTAGTACTGTCACATCAATACCATTAATCTCTCCTTCTAACTCTGAATACTTCGTTAAGATCGGTGTGATACAGCCTAGTTTTGAAAAAGCATGGATATTTACCTTAAGCTCCTGTGCCAGTTCATGCAGTTCATGTAAGTCTTGGCCTTTAAGTGTGATTTTACTTACGACTTCTTTTGTATACGTATCTTGTACAAAGGCACCATTATAACTTACTACATAGTCCCCTTCATTTTGTAAATCTAATTCCTCTAGATAACGCTGTAAGCCTTCTATAGGTCTACCTGATGCAAGAACTACCTTTACACCTAGTTCTTTTGCTTGCATTAATTTATGTTTTGTTTCCTCTGAAATCGTGTGATCGCTTTTTAAAAGTGTGCCATCCATATCAAGTGCAATAAGTTTATACATAACTATCTCCTATAACTTTTAATGTTTTTCTTCTTATTATATCAGCTTTTATCCGAATTACAAAAAGGTTATCTCTTTAATTCCAGAAATAACCTTTTCTTTGTCACTTATTTATTTTTCTAATACTGCTGCCACCCTTTGTATGAGTATTTTTACATAGTCTTCTTTAAAATCTTTATTGAGCCATGCCTCTGGACTTGATAAGATACCTAATAGTTGAAAGATTTTAATCTGATAGTCAAAACTGATATCTCTCATCAACGCTACAAGCATATTTTCGATAAGTGCTTCTGTATATTCCGTATTAGGCGTTGGATACCATGCCTCTGGAGAATTAACCACACCTACCTCTTCTAGTATTTTGACTGCTTTTTCATATGCAGTATCAACAGCAGGCTTTGGTACAACTATTGGTGGAGGATTCGTACTTGGTGTATTGAGTGTATACACTGGTGGCTTTTTACCGCTTTTCAAGTCTGCTATACTAAGCCCAAAGGTATACTGAAAATGCGGTGTATCTTTAAATGTCGACCAATTACCTCCCCATTCTAAGCCTAATTGCGTACCTATGGCACCCATTTTCTTTATGACCGCTGTATCATATTCCTGCCCCTTCACATTCTGAAAAGCATCAAATGCGAGTCGCCACTGATGGTAAGACTTCATATCCTTTCCCCTTGCATTGGTTACGATTCCCCCAGAGCGTGTCCGCCCTTGTGCATAAAGATACTCTTGTCTTTCTACTGTGCGGTAAGTCTCACTGATGCCTACCTCAATCCCTTGCTTTTTACATTCTTGTATGAATTTTTCTGCTAGTTCTTTGACTTTAGGGTGTAATTCATTTAAATTTCTATTGGATTTTACTGCTTCCATTTTAATTCCTCCTTAGGCCTTTTTATATTATATAGTCACGTTATACTCTATTCCGTCACTTTTTTGTCTGTGCTTATCTATAAACACAAAAAAAAGAGCTCATATAGTTTTTGACTATACTCACTCTTTTCCCTAAGGTTGGTTTTTAGTAATCCATCTTATTTTAAATAACATTACACACATTTACATTATACTCTTCCAAATTTAGGATGTCTATATTTTCCATATACATTGCTAAATAATTTACATAAGTGGGGCAAACACCCTCAGTATAGACCTTATAAAACGCACATACCATCTCACTCTATGGCATTCCTCTAAGGTAATCGGCATACATATTTTCAGTGTTTCTAAGAAATCTTCTTTGATTTGTAGGACTGACCGAGTCTTATACAACCATACGCCACACTCAAAGTGTAGATATAGACTTCGATAATCTAGATTAATCGTTCCTACAACCCCTACCTCATCATCTGCTACGAAAGTTTTTGAATGAATAAACCCTGGTGTGTATTCGTAAATCTTAACACCTGCTTCGATAAGTTGCTGATAATATGCACGGGTAACTAAATGCACATACCATTTGTCTTCTATATGAGGTGTGACAATACGTACATCTACACCACTCTTAGCAGCTAATGTAATGGCTACCATCAGCTCATTATCTACTATAAGATAGGGTGTATTGATATACACATAGTCCGTCGCTTTATGAATCATATTTAAATACACATTTTCCCCTACTGTTTCATCATCTAATGGGCTATCTCCATAAGGTTGCACATAGCCATCTGACTCAAAAGCTTCTGGATGATGTGCGTAAGGCATGAATTTCTTAGTATTTTCTCTTTTCTTTGTAATGTATTCCCATGCTTGTAAAAACATAATGGTGAGGTTTGCTACTGCTTCTCCTTTAACCATTAATGATGTGTCTTTCCAGTGGCCGAATTTTTCTATCTCATTGATATATTCATCTGCTAGATTAATACCACCTGTAAACCCTGTATAACCATCAATAACTGTTATTTTTCTATGATCCCTATTATTAAACTTTAAGGAAAGTTGGGCTTTTATTTCATTAAATACCCCTACTTTTATACCTTTTGTTCTTAAATACTCCGCATACCCTATTGGTAAGGTCTGTATCGTCCCCGCATCATCATAGATGACTCTTACATCCACACCTTCTTTTACTTTTTGTTCCATAATTTTTAAAAGGGTATCCCACATCTTTCCTTCTTCTATAATGAAGTATTCCATAAAAATAAAGTGTTTTGCTTCTTTCATTTCCTTTATAAGTACTTCAAAGAATTTTTCTCCAGGGCTTAGATATGTCGTAGTTGTGTTCTTATAAATAGGGTATCCTGCATAATCCATGATGTATTTAGCTTGATTTGCTATGGCTTTATTTTCTTCTTGAATTTCTAGGTAGACTGCTTCATCTTGAAAAAGCGTTGTTCGCCGTGTCTCGAAAATCTCATTACATTCTTTCCTGAAACGTTTACCCGCTTTATCACCACCTACAAATACATAAAAGAGTCCACCAAATACAGGGACAAGTAATATAGGAATTACCCAGGCTAATTTATAGGAAGGGTTTTCCTTCTTATTTAATATATATAAAACCGTCAATAAACTAATGGCGATAAATACGATATACGCGTATACAAAGTATTCCCCCAACGTCCATATCGCTAAAAATAAAATCATTAATTGAATTAAAATAAGCATCCCCACGATAAACATTCTACTAAATAAAAATTTGAGAAGTTTTTTAATCATTTTATCCATGCTCTTCCTCCTCTCTTTTAAAATTTATTTTAAAAAACACAAAAGGCTTTCTTATTATGCTAACCTTTTGTGTCTTTTAGTATTTATTATTTTATTTTATTCACGATATCTGCAATTGCTTCTTCGATATTTTCGATTTTTACGAGTTCTTTAATTGATTTATCACGTGTCATGATCTCTACTTCACCATTTTGGAAGTTTCTCTCACCTACGACGATACGGATTGGCACACCTAGTAAATCTGCGTCTGCAAATTTAGCTCCAGCACCCATATCTCTATCATCTAGGATGACTTCGTATTTTGACTTAAGGTTGTTGTAGATTTCATGTCCTACTGCACCCATATCTACTTTCTTACTATTTAATGTAGTAATGTGTACTTGCCATGGTGCGACTGCATATGGCCAAATTGGGCCGTAATCATCATGATGAGACTCAATGATACAAGCTAGAAGTCTACCTACCCCGATACCGTAGCATCCCATAATAGGTGTTTTTGACTTACCATCGTTGTCTGTGTATGTCATCTTCATACTCTCTGTGTATTTTGTACCAAGTTGGAAGATGTTCCCCACTTCTACACCACGTTTGAATTGAAGTTTACCTTGGCAGTGTGGACATTCATGGCCTTCGTTTACTTCTGATACGTCGATAAAATCTTTTGCATCTAAGTCACGAACTACACTTACTCCGCTCATATGGTAGTCATCTTTATTTGCACCACAGATAAGGTTTGTCTCACCTTCTAGAGATGCATCCCATACAACTTGTGCACCTTTTGCATCAAAGCCTACTGGACCAATGAAACCAAATGATAAATCAAGTGCTTCGTAGTTTGTAAATGGTGTCACATTCGCTTGAACCACTTTTGAAAGCTTAGATTCATTCACTTGTAAGTCACCTCTGATGAATACAACAAGTGGTTGCTCTCTACCTTCTACTTCGAATACACATGCTTTAAGAAGACGGTTTGTTGGTACTTTGAAGAACTCTGCAAGTGACTCGATATCTTTGATACCTGGTGTGTGTACTTCTTGCATCGCTTCTTCTGCTACTTCGTACTTATCAAGTTTTGATACTGCAACTTCCATATTTGAACGGTAGTCACAAGAATCACATACAACGATTGTATCTTCACCGATATCTGTAAGAAGCATGAATTCGTGTGCTACCTTACCACCCATCATACCTGTATCTGATTTTACACAGATAACTTCTGGTACACCTGCTTTTGCAAAGATGTTGTGGTATGCTTGTAAACACTCATCGTAGTATACTTCTAAATCTTCATTTGATGTATGGAAAGAGTATGCATCCTTCATTGTGAATTCTTTTACACGGATAAGGCCACCACGTGCACGAGGCTCGTCACGGAATTTTGTTTGAATTTGGTAAATCATAAATGGATACTGTGCATAAGACTTCGCTTCTGTACGTGCAAGATGTACTGCTGCTTCCTCATGTGTCATACCAAGTACCATATCTTTTCCTGTACGGTCTTTGAAACGTACAAGTTCATTGCCCACGCCTTCGAATCTTCCTGATTCTTGCCAAAGGTCTGCTGGTAATACAACTGGGAACATAACCTCTTGACCATCGATACGATTCATTTCCTCACGGATGATATTCTCAATCTTTGTCGTGATACGCTTTGCTGGCATAAGTAATGAATAAATACCATTCGATACCTGACGCGCGTATCCTCCTCTTACAAGATAAATATGGCTAATGCTTGTAGCATCACCTGGTTTTTCTTTGATTCTTTCGCCTAATAATTTGCTAAGTAACATCGTTTTGCTCCTTTTCTTTTTATTGTGCCCGCGCACTCTATTCTTTAACAGTCTGTACATGTTGCAAAGATTTTCTGTATTAAAAAAGCCCTATGCAACATGTGCATAGGGACCAAATATCGTATTCGGTGGTACCACCCTTGTTATTATCAACCGAAATGCTGATAATCTCTCATTTACTCTATATCGGGAGTTCCCGCTACGCTTTATCACGTAATGCTCCGAGCTAGGACAATTAATACTACACTTTAAGGATCTCTCAGCCGGTGAATCCTCTCTCTGCTCAAGGGTTATTAATTGATGTCTCATCATTGCTTTGTCATTATTTATTTTACTGTTCTCTATATTTTATCTAGTCCACATGGTTATTGTCAAGATAGCCCTACAAAATCTTTAAAATTATTTTTGTATTTTGTTCGAATACGTTTGTTTGGAACCTCTATTTTCCTTTTTTATGGTAACTTACCTCACATCATGGTATAATTATTTTTACAATCCTATAGTTGAGCGGGCTACTGGTATCACTTCGCCGATGCAGGTTCTTTCTTACTGACACTATTAATGTTTATAGTCGTACTTATAGAAAAAATTGCAAAAAAATAGTAGCCCCGTGTCGCAATGGTGTGCTACTGTTTTTTACATAAAATAAATAGTGATACCAGTTGCCTAAACAACTAGAAATTGTACTAAGAAGGATGTTCGTAGCATTCTTCTTTTTTATTGTCTTTATTATACCACTAATTCCTTTCAAGATTCAAGTTAGTGGAAACTTATTTTAATGCACTTACTTTATTATCTTTAATTTTTCTGTTCATTCAGATAATTTATTTGTAATTTTTCTACTCCATTTGACATTTTAAACTTTATATACTATGATTTAATTAATCAAGTATATAAATGCTGGGGGAGCCAATGTGGCTGAGAGTGTACATTTTCGTACAGACCCTTAAAACCTGTCTACAGATAATGCTGCTGCAGGGAAGCGAGTGTGACTAATCATGTGCTTAGGTGCACCACATTCGTGGTGCACTTTTTTATATTAACCTTTTAGAAAGTTTTACTTTCTTGCTTCCTGCTTATATTACTTGACACTACATATTTATAAGGAGGATTTACCAATGAATGAATTTATTTTACAACTTCAAGAAACACCTATCCAAATCTGGGGGACATTAGCTGCTTTTGTCTTAGCTGTGATTATTATTATCGTAGCGAAACAAATAAAAACTAACAAAGAAGTGAGTAAACCTCTCAGCACAAAAATGCTTGCACTCGGTGGTATGTGTGTAGCACTTTCTTTCGTATTATCTTATATAAAACTTTTCTCCATGCCACAAGGTGGTTCTGTGACCCTTGCTAGTATGGTACCTATTATCTTCTTTGCTTTCGTAGCTGGTCCAACTGCTGGTCTTATCGCTGGCCTTGCTTATGGCTTCTTACAGTTCTTCCAAGACGCTTATGCTGCACACTGGGTTTCCATCATCTTAGATTATCCACTTGCATTTGCTTTCCTAGGTCTTGCAGGTATTATCCCAGCTAAAATGAAATCCCTTGAACTTCGTTTTATCTTAGGAACATCCCTAGCAATGGTAGGTCGCTTCTTTATGCACGTTTTATCAGGTGCTATCTACTTCGGGGAATATGCGCCAGAAGGCATGAATCCTTGGGTATATGCTATGGGCTATAATGCTGGATTCCTAGGTGTAGAACTTATCATTACACTTATAATAGGCATTATCCTTATCAAAA
Organism: Cellulosilyticaceae bacterium; assembly: GCA_051656485.1. GTDB lineage: Bacteria > Bacillota > Clostridia > Lachnospirales > Cellulosilyticaceae > JBOFDK01. Next base: position 3,299 of record JBOGBZ010000127.1, on the reverse strand, counting down.
CACCTGTTTACAAAACACTTAAAGTGATGATGCAAAAATAAGAACATTAAAAAGTGACGGTTTAATAACCGTCACTTTTTTGATGTTCTAGTTGTATTTTAATACTTTCTAATACTTGTACTGGTGTTTTTTGCTGTGCATTAATCATCAGCGTACCCTTTGAGATATCTGTATGCTGCTCTAATGCATCTTGTATGCTTTCATATTGATACTGACTAAAATCATTACTCGTATACTGCTTAGCATAGATTACCACATCTACTGCCCCATCATACGTTCCTATAGTATACACTTCATAGGCTGTTTGCTGTTGTATATAATCTTTAATATGCTCCAAATCTTTCTCAATTGCTATGATCATCTTCTATCACCTTCATTTTATATTCTTATTATACCTTTCTCCTGTCTCCAAATTTTTATGCATAAGCTTATATCTCTCTTTTTATTTTCAGAATAATTTATTTTTATATGCTTTTTATGTTATACTCTTCATATATTTTTTATTTTTAAAAAACAAATTAGAAATGAGGTTGATACATATGTTAAGATTACGTCCTTATAAAGCTTGCGATGCCCAATACATCGCACAATGGTTTACCGATGAATATGCTTTTCGTCAGTGGTGTGGCAGATCGCTACGAGCATTTCCCTTTAACCGCAGATATTTTGAATGAATATTATAAAGCTGCGGATCATAGTGATTCTTTCTGGCCTATGACTGCTTTTGATGAAACTGGTGTTGTGGGACATTTCATTATGCGCTTTACTGACCCTAGTAAAGAAACTTTACGCCTTGGGTTCATCATTATCGATGCTGAAAAACGTGGTAAAGGTTATGGCAAAGAAATGGTACAATTAGCTCTTCAGTTTGCTTTTGATGTGGTAAAAGTAAAGAAAGTTACCTTAGGTGTGTTTGAGAATAATCCTTCCGCTTATCATGCTTATAAGGCTAGTGGCTTTACTGATGTTCCCGTTGCAGAGCCTGAAAGTTATGAAGTATTCGGTGAAACTTGGAATTGTGTCGAAATGGAAATACTGAATGTTCCACGTGGAACATTCTAAAAAAAACAAGGCAATCTCTTATTCAGAGATTGCCTTATTATAATTTCTAGCTTTATGAATAGCTTGTATTTCTTCTTCAGATAAATTATGCTTTGAAGTACCTTCCTCGATAGGTTTTGCATAGATATAGCATCCATCACGTCCATAGATACCATTTAGCACGACACCTGTGTCTTTTTCATCTAATAAGGCTACTGCAAATGATAAATCTGCTCCACCTTTTTCATAAGCATTATATCGTACAACGCCTGTCTTCTGCGTGCAATACTGCATTCTACTTCTGATATCTTTGATTTGGTCTTCAATCTCACACTGCATATCTTTAACTTTATTTACTTTCTTTGCATAATGAATCAGTAAGTTTTCTAAATCCAAATCATCTTTCTGCATGAATGTTTCATATTTTCTTTGGATTTTCTTTACTTTTGACATGGTTGCTACAAGCATAATGAATGTGATAAGCAAGAGAATCGCAAGTCCTATTACGATATAGATATTGTATTGTTCCAATAATGTTAATATCTGCTCCATAAAATCGTTTCCTCTTTCACCTTAATTGTTAATGGGTATTTAGACGTTTTGAAATATTTCAATGAGCCTTTCCAGCTCCTCTTGTGAGTAATACTCTATTTCAATCTTTCCTTTTTTCTTTCCTTGAGAAATCATAACCTTCGTCCCTAACTTTAATTGTAAGTTCTCTTGGATTTCTCTTAAGAAGATACTATTATCATCTACCGTAGTTTCTTCTTTTTTCTTTGTGGTTTCTACTAATGCTTGTACGTACTTTTCTGTCTCACGTACGCTTAGTTCTTTCTCAACGATAAGATCAATGATTTCTCTCTGTCCTTCACCAGTCTTGATGGCAAGGATTGCTCTTGCATGACCAAAAGTAATCTCATTTTCTCTTAATTTCTGCTGTGCATAAGGCGATAGTTGTAAAAGACGTAGAATATTCGCTACTAACGGTCTACTTTTACCTAATTTTTCTGCAAGTCTTTCTTGATTATACCCAAATCTCTCTATAAGTAAACTATATCCATTGGCAAGTTCCATTGGGTTGAGGTTTTCTCTTTGAATATTCTCTACAATAGACACCTCGAAAGTTTCTTGGTCTGAAAAATCTTTGATAATGACAGGTACTTCTGTAAGCTTAGCAAGACGTGCTGCACGATAACGTCTCTCCCCTGCAATAATCTCATACTTATCTCCTCTTTGTCTTACGAGAATAGGCTGTAAAATGCCATATTCTTTTATCGATATACTAAGTTCAAAAAGTTCCTCTGGTCTAAATTCTTTTCTCGGCTGTTCTGCATTTGGCTCCACATCGCTGATGCTTACTACCTTAATGCCACTTTCTGTTTGTACTGATAACGCTTCCTCTGATAAAAGTGCATTTAATCCTTTGCCTAATCCTTTTGCTTTCATTACTTTTTATTCCTTCCTAAAAATTCTTTTGCTAACTCGCGGTATTGTTCAGCACCCTTCGAACGACTATCGTATTGAATACATGACATACCATAACTTGGTGCTTCACTTAATCTTACATTTCTACTAATTTTAGTCTCATAAATAAACTTAGCGAAGTGATTTTTTACTTCATTTACAACTTGCATTGATAAGTTTGTACGATTGTCATACATCGTAAATAAGATACCTTCTAATGCTAATGTCTTATTCGTTGAGTCTTTCACTAATTTGATAGTCTGCATTAATTGTGATAGTCCTTCTAGTGCATAGTACTCACATTGCATAGGTATAAGTACCGTATTTGCTGCTGTAAGTGCATTAATGGTCAGTATATTGACCGCTGGTGGACAATCTATGAAGATATAATCATACTTCTCCTGTACACATTCCAGAGCTTTCTTTAAGATGTACTCTCGCTCTTTGAGCTGTACAATTTCTATTTCTGTACCCGCTAAATTCATATTAGCAGGTATAATATTTATTTTTTCAGTAGGTGAACTATAAATAACCTCTTTGACATCAACTTGACCTGTAAATAAATCATATACCGAATAATTCAGCTGATTTTTTATCAAGCCACACCCACTTGTTGTATTTCCTTGAGGGTCAATATCTACAACTAGTACTTTTTTACGCTTTTCAACAAGGGCTGCTGCTAAGTTAATAACTGTCGTAGTTTTACCTACGCCTCCTTTTTGATTAACTACTGCAATTATTTTACTCATTTTTTCTACCTCATTTTCTTTAGTCATAGCTCTTTTTATTTATTT
>JBOGBZ010000126.1:0-5028 GCA_051656485.1 Cellulosilyticaceae bacterium | reverse complement strand
CCGAATAACTTTCCATTTTTACTAGCCATCTCTTATTCTCCTTTCGCCTTAGTATCAAGTTCTACCACATAGCCTTTAGAAGAATAACCCTTGCCTTTGATAAAGACAGCTTTTCCTACTTTTAAGCTTGTGCTTCCTGCGTAAATATTTGCGTCATCTTCTTTAACTTCAGCTTCTACGGTTACGTATCCTGTATACTTTGAGTTTGGACTACTTGTATACTTATACTCACCTTTTTGTTCATCTAAGCCTAGTAATTCATTTGGTTGTGGCTCTGTAACTGCTACAATCTTAGCTCTGTCCACATTATCTACTGTTAAGAAGATATCATCGCCTACTTTGATACGGTCAAGTAATGCTTTATCTACTTCTTTTAATTCGACAACTGCTGTTGCTATACGTGTTTCTACTTCTTGTACAAGTGGTTTCATATTAAGGATACGTACACCTACTACGAGGGCTACAAGTATCCCCACGATTACAAGAACATCTATTCCATTAAATGCAATTTTTCTTTCTTTATTCTTGCTCATCTTCTCACCTACCTCTTTTTTCTTTTCAGTATTTCTCTATAAAATGCTTCGGTACTTTTTGTCATTTCACGTGCTGTATAATGTGCTTCATAAATTTTCTTTGCTTCCTCACACATCACTTTATATTTCTTATCATCTTCTAATAATTGAATAACGTCATCTGCTAAGGCTTCTACATCAGCAACAGGTGCTACGTAACCATTCACTTGATGTCTTATCATACTTGGATTACCACCTGTATTTGTAACTACTGCTGGAACCCCAAGACTCATACCTTCTGATAACGCTAAGCTCTGTGCTTCTGTATACGACGTATTCATTTGAATAGTCGCTACGTTATGGATGGATGCCACATCTTCTACAAATCCAACCATCTTCACCACATCTTCAAGGCCTTTCTTTTGGATGAGCTCTTTGATACGTACTTCCTCTGGCCCTGTCCCTCCGATAAGTCCTGTACATTGTGGGTACGCTGCCACTACCTTCTGCATCACATCTATAAAAATGTCATGGCCTTTTTCTTTTGAAAGTCTTGCCATAATCGTAATGACTTTATGAGTGGGCGGGATACCATACTTAGCTTTTACAGCTAACTTTGTTGCCTCGTCGTATTTTGGTAGTGCCATGACCCCATTAGGAATGATCTTTATTTTATCTGGCGCAATCCCCATCTCTAAAAGAACGGGTTCACATTCATACGCTACACCGATCACACCGTCGCAAAGACCGTTATTAAAAGCTTTTTTCAAGTTTTCCTTAAGGGAAGCCTTCTGCTTTACCTCGTTATTCATACAACTTGTATCTACATAGTGTCTTGTATAGATGACACCTCTAGCACCTGCAAGCTTCCCTGCGATACGTGCCGATAAACTGGCATGTGTATGGATAATGTCCGGCTTTATCTCTTTGATAAGCTTTCGTAGAATGCTTATATCTTTTTTATTAAAAGACTGATCCGGTGCAATGGCTGCTTCTATTATTTTACCACCACTTTTCTCAAGTAATGGCTTAAGCTTACTGTTAGTTGGTAAGACGAATAGTGTTTCAAACTGCTCTTTGTCACTAGCTTGTAATAAATTTAATAAATATCTGCCAGCTCCTCCAATATTGGTATCACTACACACATGCATTACTTTAATCATGATATGCTCCTTTTTCTATACGCCTATTGGTGCATTTCTTTTTGACTTACTTTTGCAAGTGCTGTGCCCATTGCCACAAACAACCAGAAAATAAGTACCATACGATAATTATAGAAAGAATAGTCGAACATCCCTTGTATAAAGAAGCCGCCTACACCTGCTGCAAGAGCAAGTACCATAAAGGATACTGTCTTGTCTTTAGTAAGTTCTCTCTTATAAGTAAGTGTCATGTGCTTAACAAAGCGCCATATAATCCCTACAAAAAGAAGAAGTCCTATCATTCCACCTTCAATTAACACTTGGAAAAAAGCATTATGTGAATGGTGTGCTGGTATATAGTAATACGCATAGAATGGATAAACAAAAGCATAAGCTGCTGTTCCAAGACCAAGTCCTGTAAGCATAAAGTCTGTCCCCATGCCTAATGAAGAAAGCCAAATCTTTACACGGATCGCTGTCGATGTATCTTCCATATTCCCTATACTTGTAAAACGGTGAATGACACTATCTGGCAATACCAGTGGTGCCACTAAAAGAAGTGGAATACTTGCTGCCCATAACTTCCCATTGTAGAAAGTAATGAAAACTGCGATTGCAAAACCTACACCTAGCCAGCATCCTCTTGAGAAAGTAGCCATAAGGCATATAATCATAAGCCCTGTACATCCTGCATAGCCAATCCTTGCCATCCAAGTCTTACGTGTCACCATAAGGCCTGTCCCTGCAAGTACTGTAAGGATGAGGTACTCCCCTAAAATATTAGGGTTTTCTAAAGTTGAGTAAGCACGTTTTGTAATGGAGAACACATTTGGGTCAATCCAGTTCTCATTAACACCCCAGCCAAATACATATTGTAAAATACCGTATACTGCAACTAAGGTTCCTGAGATGACAAACACTTTGATGAGTGTAAAAATGGTTCGCTTGTCTTCTAGTAGTTGCATCATAATCACATAAAAACCAATGAAAATCATATACACAAACCATACTGCCAAGCTACTCATTGGTGTAAAGGATACGATAACCCCAATGCCATACATAATGAGTAAGGCGATGAGTAGAAACCCTACGTCATCTAAATGCCATTTATGTGTGCTATCCACTAGATTACGAATGACCACACTTGCCGCTACCACTGCACATACGATAAGCATGATTTTTGTTGGTAAAATCGGCGCGATAAAGACCGTTAAGTATAAACCATAAATAGGTTTATAAAACATAAATGCTACAACAGTCAACCCGATAAGCATAAGAAGTGCTTTGATTGGTGATAACCAGAACATTAAGATACCAGTTATCCCTCCGATGATACAGCCATAAAGAATGCTGTAACGCTCGTCGATTCTTTCTGGTGGTGTCGCAACTTCTATATCTAACCAGTTCAATACCCAGCGTACAATGCAGCTTTCTTTGATTAATGTTGCACCATCCATATTAAGGATAATGCCTATAAAACCAATAACTGCTGCTATGATACCGTAGTAGTTCATCTGCTGTGTGGTCGCTACATAAAAGATGGCAAACCCTATCATAAAACCGCCAAAGAAACGGGTATTAAGATGAAGGATATACATTAAGTACTGCTTAATCCAGCCTAATACACGACTTTTCTGTACACATGCAAACCACCCTTTTTCACCTACTACATTCAGTAGTGTAAAGGGTGATGCAATGATTTTATATACTCTACTATCTTGTATATTTAATTTAAATGGTGCATCGAATAAAATCCTATAAGTTCCACTTCCTTGCCAAAAGTTTTGTATACCCGTGTAAAGTTTACCTAGCAGATGTGCCAGCATACTTTGTTTCATAAGTATCCAAAAGCGTAGAAGAAGTGTTCCAAAAAAACTATTTTCCATCGTTTCCACCTTTCTTCAATTTCGTCATTATAAAGTCTAGTAGCATCATCACAATAGATACTCTAAAGAGTAGACAAAGTCCCATATACACCACAGCACCTACACACGTTGGAATAAGTACTTGTAAGAACACATGGTCAAACTGCTGTCTCAGTGGTACGACCACTGCTGCCATCACAAGAGCTGCCACTGCAATTTTCAAGACCTCTACCCAACCTTCTCTACCAAAGAATCCCTTAAGTTTTCTATTAATCATGGTAAAGTTAAGCGTCGCTGTTACCATTGTTCCTGTTGCAATAGCAAGTCCAAGCCCTGCTATCCCTAAGTACTGTGGTAAAACCATACTTAACACCACATTTACCCCGATACCTGTTGTCGCTGTGTACATTGGTATCTTGGAATTGTTCATGGCATAGAAAGTCTTATTCAGTATTTCATTATACGAGAATGCGAGCATCCCCAGTCCTGCTGTCATTAATGCTGTTGCTGTCAGTAGGGTTACTTCTGCTGTGAACTCCCCACGCTCATAAGCTAAGCTTACGATTGGTAGTGCCAGTAAGACAAGCCCTACCATAATAGGTGTAATAATAAATGTAATGCTCTTGACTAATGTACGTAGCAGATTCTTTATGGCTGTCGTATCTTCTAAGATGCCTACTTTTGATAAGTAGGGATAACTTAAGTTGGAAATTACATAGCCAAAAATCCCTGCGATAACAACGTACAAACGGTTGGACATTTCTAAGGCAACGACTGCATCCCCACCATTAAGGTACGATGCCATCTTCATATTAATGAGTGAAGATAATGGTTGTGCCCAAGAACTAATGAGAATTGGTACCGAAAGTACCATTGCTGATTTCATCTCTGGAGTCAGTACTTTAAAGGTTGGCCTAAATCGGTAGCCATACTTCCAAATGGAAGGGATCTGCATCATTACTTGCATCGACCATCCGAGTAACATCACCCCTGCTAAACCATGTACACTCACACCTGACCCACTTACCATCAAGTATCCTATAATGAGTCCATTGGATATAAGGCTTAGGATTGATGTGATGTAGAACTGACCATTGGAATTAAGCATTCCCACGAAGGAATATGCAACGCCGGTGAAGATAATCATTCCAAACATAATCCTCGAAAGCTCTACCGCAAGCAGTCTCGTCTCTGGGGCGATTTCATCCCCTGATAAAGTGAATCCTATAAGGCCATCTGCTCCTAATATACCGATAACGGTCAGTACACTTGTAATGATAATGATAAAGTTAATATACTCATTTGCAAATTTCAAAGCTTTTTCTTTGTTTTCTTTCATTAACAAGGAGTTAAATACAGGGATAAAGGCTGCTGAAATGACCCCACCTATGGTAATGTCAAATAACATAAGTGGTATTTTGCTAGCTGCTAGAAATGCTGTCAATTCTGCTGTTGGTAAATAAGCTGCCAACACCATATCTCTTAACAATCCTAGAAACTTTGATGCCA
>JBOGBZ010000125.1:0-12302 GCA_051656485.1 Cellulosilyticaceae bacterium | reverse complement strand
AAAAGAAGAAGAGGGTATTACATTTATCGGAAATATAGAAGCGCGCGAAATTCCATCAGGTAAAGCAGACATTTTAGTGTGTGATGCCTTTGTAGGAAATGTAGTGCTTAAGTTTATGGAAGGATTTGGATTATGGGTGTTTGGCATGCTTAAAGATGAATTTAAGAGTAGCTTAAAGACAAAAATTGCAGCACTCCTTATGAAGAAAAACCTTTATAATCTTAAGAGTAAATTTTATTATGATGATAAAGGTGGGGCACCACTTTTAGGAGTGAACGGTTTAGTAGTTAAGACACATGGTAATTCAAAAGAAAAGCAGATTTACAGTACGATTATGCAAACAGAAAAGTTTATTGAAGATCAGCTTATCCAAAAAATTGCCAATCGCTTTCAATAAATAAAAAATAATATTGACTACTAAAGACGTATATAATATTATCAAAGTATAAAATTTCATAAGAGGTGTTATAGTATGGTATTTGAGAAAGTCAGAGAGATAATCAGTGAACAGCTAAATATTTCAGAAGGGGATGTTACATTAGATACATCTTTTACAGATGACTTAAATGCAGATTCTCTAGATGTTTTTCAAATTATAATGGCTTTAGAAGAAGAGTTTGAACTTGAGATTTCTAATGACGATGCAGAAGGCATTGTAACCGTTAGAGATGTGGTTGAATTCATTAAAGAAGCAAATGGATTAGATTAAAATATGAGCCTCGCTGTTTGCGAGGCTTTTACCATATTTTAAATAAAGTGTTAAGTAACTAAAATATTTAATTATTCAACATTTTATTTAAGAAGGGTTAACATTACACAGATAAAAGGAAGAGATAAAATGATGCAGAAAAACAAAGTCAGTGGGCATACGGAAGAAAAGCTTGCTAGATTACAAGAAATTATTGGTTACCAATTTAAAGATCTTACGATTTTAAGTGAAGCCATTACCCATCGTTCATTTGCGAATGAACATCGTGGGAGAAACATGAAGGATAATGAACGTCTAGAGTTTTTAGGCGATGCGATCCTTGATTTGCATATTAGCCAATATTTATTTAAGAAATATCCAACCATGCCAGAAGGGGACCTTTCAAAGATTCGTGCAAGTATTGTCTGTGAAGCATCACTGGCGAAAGTGGCAAAGAAAAATGGCTTTGGGAACTATATTTTACTAGGTAAAGGCGAAGAGATGACAGGTGGGCGTGAGCGTGCTTCTATCCTTGCGGATTTATTTGAAGCGCTTTCAGGTGCGTTGTTAGTAGATGATGGGTTTGAGGCAGTGGGGAACTTCCTCAATAAGACACTTATTGCAAGTGTGGATAATCTTACTATTGAAGATTTATATACCGATTATAAAACGCTTTTACAGGAAAATATCCAAAAAGAAAGCACAGAGCCACTTCACTATGAAGTTGTAGATGAAAAAGGCCCTGACCATGATAAGGACTTTTATGTAGCGGTATATCACGGTGAGGTATGCCTAGGCAAAGGTATCGGTAAGAGTAAGAAAGAAGCTGAACAACATGCTGCAAAGACAGCACTTAAGGCACTAGAGAATAAATAGAAGAAGAGGTGAAGTATGTATCTAGATAAACTAGAGATACATGGATTCAAGTCTTTTGGGGATGCAGTTAAGCTAAGTATTCCACAAGGTATTACGGGGGTTATTGGACCTAATGGTAGTGGTAAGAGTAATGTTGCTGATGCTATTAGATGGGTTCTCGGTGAACAAAGCGCCAAGACGTTACGTGGTACCAAAATGGAAGACATTATCTTTGCAGGGACAGAAAAGAGAAAGTCACTAGGCTATGCAGAAGTAGCCATTCATATTAAAAATGATGACCGTAAACTTTCTGTGGACTATGAAGATGTTGTTGTCAAAAGACGTGTATATCGCTCAGGTGAGAGCGAATACTTTTTGAATGGATCTATTTGTCGATTAAAAGATATACATGAGCTCTTTATGGATACTGGGGTAGGAAAAGAAGGCTATTCCATTATCGGACAAGGACAGATTGATAAAGTACTAAGTTCCAAGCCAGAAGACCGCAGAAGCTTGTTTGAAGAAGCGGCAGGGATTTATAAGTATAAAGTAAGACGTGTAGAGGCAGAACGTAAATTAGAAAAAGAAAAAGAGAATTTGCTTCGTGTCAACGATATCATGGTAGAAATCGAATCCCGTCTGGGGCCATTAGAAAAAGAAGCGGAAAAGACCAGAAATTATTTGATGCTTAAAGACCGCTTAAAAGATCATGATATTAATCTCTTCATATTAGAAGTAGACCGTATAAAAGAAGGTCTTGAGAAAGTCAAAGTCACCCTTGATGCGGTAGAGACTCAGATGGGTGATAATCAAATACAAAAAGAAGCCACCTCTGAAAGACAAGTACAGCATAAATTGAAGCGTGAGCAGCTTTTCAAGGATGTACAGAGTATTTTAAGCGACATCAGTGAATTAGAGAAAAAGCAGCAGCAAAAGCAAGGGGACATTAAGTTAAACGAAGAGCGTATCTTAAGTATCGACCAACTTATTGATCAGATCGATAAAGATACAAAAAAACAAGCGGATTACAAAGACGCTTTACAACAAGAACTTCAGATGTTTCATGCTAAAAAAACGGGATTAGACTTAGAAAAGGCAACCCAAGAAGATATCCTAAGAAAAGCGGAGCAGCAATTAGAAGAAGAGCAAACACAGCTCCTTGAGAAGGCAGAGCAATTACAAGGCTCTAAGAATGACCTTTATCATAAAGTGCGTTCCATTGACCTCCTTAAGTCAGAAGTGGATAAGCAGACTTCATTAGATGAGCAAATGGATTATCGTCATATGCAACTTAGTGAGTCTATTGCTCGTATGAATAGCGAAATTGCCCACCAAGAAGTGCATCTTAAAGTACAAGAAAAGAAATGCACTGAATTAAAAGAAAACTTAAGTCTACAAGGGACATTTTTTGAAGCACAGGATCAGAGCAAAAAGGATACCGAAGTAGCGCTTCAAAAAAGCCTTCATCAAAAGCAACAAATGGAGCAGGAACTTGCGCAGACCACACGTCAGCATCAATGGCTTATGCAAATTAAGAATGATTTTGAAGGGTATTTTCATAGTGTTAAGCAAGTGCTCACACTTAAGAAAAGTGATGAAGCGAAGTGGGCAGGCATACTAGGGATTACAGCAGACTTAATTGAAGTGCCTGAACAGTATGAAGTTGCCATGGTTACAGCTTTAGGAGGGACGATGCAACACATCGTTACCAAATCAGAAAAAGATGCTAAAGCAATGATTCAAACCATGAAGCAGCGTGGTATAGGGAAGGTGACATTCTTACCACTGGATACCATCCAGCCTTACCCACTGACAAAAGAAATGGAAGCTTTACGCCAAGAAAAAGGCTTCATAGGTTTAGGAAGTGAAATTATCACTTATGAACCGATGTACAAGCCAGTAGTAGAATACTTATTAGGGCGTATCCTTATCGTTGACCATGTAGAAAATGCATCACACCTAGCACGCAAGTACAAGTATAAGTACAAGATCGTAACCCTTGAAGGGGAAGTGTTTAATGCAGGTGGATCTTTAAGTGGGGGAAGTGTCAAAAATAATAAAAACAATATGTTTGCACGTAGCCGGGAATTAAATCAGCTTAAAGATAAAGAAGACACCCTTACAAAGCAATTAGTAGCCTTAAAGCAAGAGATTGGACAATTACAAGACAAACATCAAGCAGTGCTTGCAGAGTGGGATCGACTCACACAGCTTATGATGGACTTGCAAGACCAAGAAAAGCATGTGGTTGTAGAAGTGAGTAAGGCAACCAATAGCTTAAGTTTGACCAAAGAATCACAACTACAATTAGTAGAAGAAAAGCTACGTATTGAAGAAGTCAAAGAAAAGGCTGAGGGTGATCGTCAAAAGCTCTATGAAGAGATTGAGACCTTAGAAAAAGATTTATCAACAGATGAAGCAGAACTTAAGGTGCTTGAAACAGCATTAGAGCGCTTGAAAGAAGAAAATGAAGTACATCGTAACCATGTGACTGAGAAAAAGATTGCACTTTCACAAACCACGCAAAACATCGCTCATATTAAAGAGCAGATTAGTCAGACAGAGAAAAACATCGCAAATACTAAAGATCAGCATACAAGTATTGTCTCAAGACAAGGTGAACTTCGTAGTGATAAAGTGAAACTCCAAGAAGCGATTGTGGCATGCCATAAGGCTATCGAAGAGATCGAGCAAGAAATCATCGAAGCGCATGGGAAAAAGCAAACTTATGATGCGACGAAAGAGCAGCTAGAGCAAGAAGAGGCGAGTATTGAGGAAAGCCTAAAGCATCTATTAGAAGTGAACGAGCGCCTAAAAGAAGAGCACTTTAGACTGATTCATCAACAAGAGAACTTACAAGCCGAAAATGAAAAATACCATGAGATGATTTGGGATCAGTATGAATTGACGCATACAAGTGCTTTAGTCTTCAAAAAAGAGATGGGTACATTGGCTGAAATTAAAAAAGAAGCAGATACGTTAAGAGCGCGTATTAAGACATTAGGAAGTGTTCATGTCAATGCAGTGGAAGAATATGAAGAGACAAAAACACGCTATGAGTTTTTAAGTACCCAAAGAGCAGACATCGAAAAAGCGGAAGAAACGTTGAAAGAGCTTATTAATCGTCTAACGATGCAGATGCATACGATTTTCCGTGAACAGTTCGAAGCCATAGCCGCAAACTTTACACAAGTTTTCCAAGAGCTCTTTGGAGGAGGTATTGCTTTCTTACAGCTGGTAGATGAAGAAAATATTCTCGAGTCAGGTATTGAGATTGTAGCAAAGCCACCAGGCAAGAAGCTTCAGAATATGACCTTACTATCAGGGGGAGAAAGAACCCTTACAGCCATTGCATTACTTTTTGGTATTTTAAAGCTTAAGCCATCACCATTCTGTGTACTGGATGAGATTGAGGCTGCCCTTGACGATGCCAACGTTTTACGCTTTGCAGAATACTTAGGAAGCCTTTCAAAAGACACCCAATTCGTGGTTATTACCCATAGAAAAGGGACAATGGAGCGCGCAGATACGCTCTATGGTGTAACGATGCAGGAGCGAGGGGTATCTACCGTACTATCCATCAAACTTGAAGAAGCGACTCAGTATTTAGATAAAAAATCAAGCTAGGAGGAATGCACATGTCATTCTTTAAAAGATTATTTGGGAAAAAAGAAGAACCTAAGCAGGCAATAGAAAGCCCAGTAGAGGAAAAGGTTCAAGAAATCATAGAGCCAGCAACAGAAGAGCTAGTTGAAGAAGCAGAAGAGCTAGTTGAAGAAGTAGAAGAACCAGTAGCAGAGCTAGTTGAAGAAGCAGAAGAACCAGCGAAAGAAGAGCTAGTTGAAGAAACAGAAGAACCAGCAGAAGAAGAGCTAGTTGAAGAAGTAGAAGAACTAGTAGAAGAAGAGCCGGTTCAAGAAGTGGAAGAACCAGCAGAAGTAGAAAAGGTAGAAGAAGTCCCACCTACTGCTAAGAAAAAAGGGTTCTTTAGTAAGCTTGTAGAAGGGCTTAGTAAGACACGTGATCAGTTTATGGGTACCGTAGATGAAGTATTAAAAGGCTTCAAGAAAATAGATGAAGATCTGTATGAAGAATTAGAAGAAGTCCTTATTATGGCGGACTTTGGGGTAGATACAACTCTTGCAATCATCAGCAAAGTAAAAACAATCGTAAAAGAGCGTAAGCTTACAGAACCAGAACAATTAAAAGAAGCCTTAAAAGAAGTCATCACACAGATTCTTACAGCACAAGAAGTAACACCTATTATTGATGAATCAAAGCAAAATGTTATTCTTGTTATAGGGGTAAATGGTGTAGGGAAGACAACAACCATTGGTAAGCTTGCAAACCAATTTAAACAAGATAATAAGAAAGTTATTCTTGCAGCAGCGGATACTTTTAGAGCAGCAGCCATCGAGCAGTTAGCTGTATGGGCAGGACGTGCAGGTGTAGACCTTATTAAGCATGATGAAGGCACAGATCCAGCTGCGGTTGTATTTGACGGCGTACAAGCTGCCAAAGCAAGAAAAGCAGATATTCTAATTTGTGATACAGCAGGACGTCTTCAAAATAAGACAAATTTAATGAAAGAACTTGAAAAAATTGGACGTATCATTGATCGCGAATATCCAGATGCACACAAAGAAGTACTTATCGTATTAGATGCTACCACAGGACAAAATGCTATCTCACAAGTAAAAGTATTTAAAGAAGTAGCAAAAGTAGATGGTATCATTCTTACAAAACTTGACGGTACAGCAAAAGGTGGCGCTGTAGTTGGTATTTGCGAAAGTCTACAAGTTCCTGTAAAATATATAGGTGTAGGGGAAAAGATAGAAGATCTACAAGTGTTTGATCCACAAGCATTTGCAGACGCATTATTTACAAAAAGTGAAAAATAGTGGTTGACAAATAGGTATAGATTCATTATAATTCATGTGTAAAGCAAAAAGGGCTGACACTTACTAGGGGGTGAATTGAATGGAGAAGTTTTTAGAAGTCACATACCTTTATGATTTTTATCAAGAGCTACTGACACAGAAGCAGAGAGATTTGCTATGTGAGTATTACTTTGACGATTTATCATTAGGTGAACTTGCCATTCAGCATCAAATTAGTAGGCAGAGCGTATTTGACACCATTAAGAAAGGTGAACAGAAGCTTCTAGATTATGAAGGTAAGCTAGGCTTATGGAAAAAGTACCAACGTCAGGAAAAAATCCTTACAGACATGAAGAAAATTGTAGCCGACTTGCAGAATGATGTAAGTTCAGGTAAACAAGAAGATATACAAGGGTTAAGCACACTTTTGGATCAGTTAACCAGTGAAATGTAGGAGGATTTTAAAATGCCCTTTGATCAATTATCAGGTAAATTACAAGAGGTATTTAAACAACTCAAAAGTAAAGGAAAGCTTACAGATAAAGATGTGAAGTTAGCTTTAAGAGAAGTTAAGTTAGCACTTTTAGAAGCAGACGTTAACTTTAAAGTTGTTAAAAATTTTATAAAAACTATTGAAGAGCGAGCAATTGGTTCGCAAGTCCTTGAAAGCTTAACACCAGGACAGCAAGTTGTTAAGATTGTAAATGACGAGCTTGTGAGTCTGATGGGTGGTGCACAAAGTAAGATATTATTCTCATCTAAAGGGATTACACCTATTATGATGGTAGGTCTCCAAGGTGCGGGTAAGACAACGACGAGTGGAAAGCTTGCAGCACTTATTAAATCTCAAGGCAAACGTCCACTGCTTGTAGGATGTGACGTTTATCGACCAGCAGCTATTGAGCAGCTTACAAAGGTTGGTAAGCAAGTGAACGTACCAGTGTTTTCATTAGGTATCGATCATAATCCCGTAGATATCGCCAAAGCAGGTATGGCTTATGCGAAAGAGCATAATCATGATGTAGTGATTCTAGATACAGCAGGTCGTTTACACATTGATGAAGTCTTAATGGACGAGCTTAAGTTCATTAAATCAGATGTTAAACCAAGAGAGATTTTACTCGTTGTCGATGCGATGACTGGACAAGATGCAGTGAATGTAGCTGAATCTTTTGATGGTGCATTAGGCATTGATGGTGTCATCATGACAAAACTTGATGGTGATACAAGAGGTGGTGCAGCCCTATCTGTTAAAGCAGTTACAGGCAAGCCAATTAAGTATGCAGCAATGGGTGAAAAACTAAGTGATTTAGAACCGTTCCATCCAGAACGTATGGCATCTCGTATACTTGGTATGGGAGACGTCTTAACACTTATTGAAAAAGCACAGCAAAATATTGATGAGAAAAAAGCAAAAGAACTTGAAGCGAAGTTTAGAAAAGCTGAATTCAACTTTGAGGACTTTTTAGATCAGATGAACCAAGTGAAAAACATGGGGCCACTTAATCAAATTATTGGCATGATTCCAGGAATGAACCAAGCAAAGCTTGGCGATATTCAAGTGGATGATAAGCAACTTGCCCATATTGAAGCGATTATTCTTTCGATGACAAAAGAAGAAAGACTTAATCCAAGTCTTATCAATATGGCACGTAAGAAGCGTATTGCTAAAGGGTCAGGAAGAGATATCCAAGAGGTAAATCGCCTGATGAAGCAGTTTGAGCAGATGCAAACCATGATGAAGCAGTTCTCTGGTATGATGAAAGGCAAAAAAGGCAAACATAAGTTTCCTTTTATGTAAATAGAAAAAATTATAACTTAATTACACGGAGGTAATGAACATGGCAGTAAAAATTCGTTTAAAAAGAATGGGACAAAAGAAAGCTCCTTTTTATAGAATCGTAGTAGCAGATTCTCGTTCACCAAGAGATGGACGTTTCATCGAGGAAGTTGGATACTTCAACCCTTGTCAAGAACCAAATGAATTAAGCGTAAACAAAGAAGCTGTTGAAAAATGGTTAGCAAATGGTGCTCAACCAACAGAAACAGTTAAAGCATTAATCAAAAAATCTGGTATTGAAATGTAATACCCACTTGGAGGTATCCGATGAAAGATTTAGTAGAAGTAATAGCCAAGGAATTGGTGGATTGTCCAGAAGAAGTGTTTGTTTCACAAAAAGAAGATGATCATACAGTAACTATTGAACTTAAAGTGTCCCAAGATGACATGGGTAAAATCATCGGAAAGCAAGGCAAAATTGCAAAAGCAATTCGTACCGTAGTTAAATCAGCTGCTGCTTCTTCTCATAAAAAAGTAGTAGTAGAAATTATGCAATAGGTTAGGGCTTGCCCTAACCTATTTTGTATAATAGCCGAATGTCTGATAGAAGCTTATATGCGTATAAGAGGCACCACGGTGGGAAGACTAAAGAAAAGTAGGGTGTATTTAAGTAAGGGATTGGTCGAAGGATCTTTTACTTAAGTATTTCATACTAAAGGTAAATAACGAGGAGGTTCGTAGAATGACAGAAATGTTTACTATTGGAAAAATAGTTAATACACATGGTGTAAAAGGAGAAATGCGCGTTAAGCCATCTACAGATGATATTAAGCGTTTTGAAAAGTTAAAGACAATTTACGTAGAGCAAAGAGAATTAAAGTCTTATGAGATTGAAAGTGTAAGATATCATAAGGATTTCGTACTGATGCGCTTAAAAGGCGTTGATACAATGAACGATGCAGAGCTTCTAAAAAATGCACAGCTTAAGATTGATCGTAAAGATAGCTTGCCATTAGGCGAAGATGAGTACTATATGTGCGATTTATATGACCTAGAGGTTGTGACAGAAGAAGGTAGAAAGCTAGGAATCATCACAGATATTCTTGTAACAGGTAGCAATGATGTTTATGTAGTTATCGATAAAGAAAACAACAAAGAGATTCTGATTCCAGCCATTAAGCAATGTATCAAAAAAGTATCTATTGCTGATGGACAAATGATTGTTCATTTACTTAAGGGGCTAGAATAATGAAAATCACAATCATGACTTTATTTACCGAAATGGTAAATGGCGTCATTAACTATAGTATTATGGGGCGAGCTAAGCAAAATGGCCTTGTAGACATTGATGCCATAGATATCCGTCAGTTTGCGCAAAATAAGCACTTGCAAGTAGACGATTACCCTTATGGTGGAGGCGCGGGTATGCTAATGATGGCAGAGCCTGTATGCTTGTGTTATGAACATTTATGTGAGCAGATGCCTGCTGAGACAAAACCACGCGTGGTCTATATGACGCCACAAGGCAAGCCATGGAATCAACAGATGGCAGAGGAGTTCGCGAAAGAAGAGCATATTATCCTGCTTTGTGGACATTACGAAGGCATTGACCAACGTGCTATAGATGCCATCGTTACAGATGAAGTCTCTATGGGGGACTATGTCCTAACAGGAGGGGAATTACCTGCTCTTACAGTGGCAGATAGTATTATAAGACTTGTACCAGGGGTACTTGGTAAGAAAGAATCCTTCGAAGATGAAAGCTTTTCAGAGGGTCTTTTAGAGTATCCACATTATACAAGACCTGCTGTTTTTAGAGATATGCCAGTGCCAGAAGTACTTTTATCAGGGAACCATAAGAAAATTGATGTGTACCGACGTGAGCAAGCGATCATCAATACCTTCAATAAACGTCCAGATTTGCTGAAGAAAGCACCTCTTACACATAAAGAAAAGCAATTTATATCAGAATATGCAAAAACAAGTTGCAAAAAATAGAAAGACATGCTATAATTTTGTGGTGTTATTACGGATGGTCCGCTGATCGCATAGAGCTTATAGATCAAGAACATCTCAGAAAAAAGGAGACTTAGATTATGAAAAATCAAATCATTCAAGAAATCGAAAACGCGCAATTAAGAGAAGTTGCAGCATTCAACGTAGGTGATACAGTACGTGTATACGCTCGTATCAAAGAAGGTCAAAGAGAACGTGTTCAGATGTTCGAAGGTATCGTTCTTAAAAGACAAAATGGTGGCGCTCGTGAAACTTTCACAGTAAGAAGAGTATCTTACGGTGTTGGTGTAGAAAAAACATGGCCAGTACATTCACCAAAAATCGAAAAAATCGAAGTTATCCGTCTTGGTAAAGTAAGACGTGCTAAACTTAACTACTTACGTCAGCGTGTAGGTAAAAACGCTAAAGTAAAAGAATTAATTAGATAATTTGCATTAATAAAATAAAAAGGGACTTTTTAAGTCCCTTTTTGTGTATAGAAATGAAGTGGAAACAGTGAAAAGAAATGAAAGTCGCTCATTTAAAAAGCAGCTTGTAAACTTTGGTATAGACCTACTGATTGCACTGGCAGTTGTCCTATTAATCAATCAATTTATTGTCCAAAACCAACGGGTAGAGGGAAATTCTATGGCACCGACAATGAAAAACGGTGATATGGTCTTGATGAATAAGTGGATCTACCACTTCACAGAACCTCAAGTTGGCGATATTATTGGCTTTTACGCGGAAGGCTTAAATGGAAAAGTAGTAAAACGTATTCTAGGTGTTCCTGGTGACGTTATTGATTTTAAAAATAATATGATTTATAGAAATGAACAACCTATCCTTCAAGACGATAGTTATGATATTTTTAATAAAGGTGATCGTAAGTATCCTTACACTGTGCCCGAAGGCACCTACTTTGTTATAGGAGATAACTATAATCAAAGTATAGATAGTCGTTATCATTACATAGGTGACGTTCCAGAGGAAGCGATTTGTGGGCGTATCAGCTTACGTCTATGGCCACTTGGAATTAATCCTGTACTTAAATAAGCAACATAAAGGTGAATAATATGCAAATACAATGGTATCCAGGTCATATGACCAAAACAAAAAGACTTATTGAAGCAAACATTAAACTCGTTGACATTGTTATCGAACTCGTTGATGCGCGTGCACCATTTAGTACTAAAAATCCAGATATCGATAAGTTCGCAGCCAATAAAATGCGTCTTATCATTTTAAATAAGGCGGATTTAGCAGATCCACAACTAACAAAAGAATGGATTAAGTGGTATAGTGGACACAATGTTAAAGTTGTAGAAGTAACATCTACATCAGGCAAGGGTATTAAAGAAGTGACGAAAGCCGCAGAAGACTTGCTAAGTGAAAAGATCGCAAGAGATAAAGCACGTGGTCGTATTTACCGTCCAATACGTGCGATGATTGTAGGTATTCCAAATGTAGGGAAATCGACATTTATCAATACTTTAGTTGGTAAAGGTACAGCTAAGACTGGTGATAAACCAGGGGTGACACGTGGTAAGCAGTGGGTTAAAATTAAAAAAGGCTTTGAACTGTTAGATATGCCAGGTATTTTATGGCCAAAGTTTGAAGACCAAGAAGTGGCTTTAAGACTGGCTTATCTAGGATCTATCAATGATGATATATTAGATAGTAGAGAGTTAGCGCTACACTTCTTAGACCATGGACACAAATACTTTAAAAAGAATGTTGAAGAGCGCTATAAAGTAGAAATGACAGAAGATATGACATCTTATGATTATTTACTTGCTATTGGTAAAAAGAGAGGCTTTATTGTATCTGGGGGAAGTGTGGATGAAACACGTACAGCCAATATGATTCTTGATGAATATCGTAGTGGTAAGTTAGGTAAAGTAACACTCGAGCTCCCAGAAACCACTACAAAATAGAAAAGAGTGATTTCAGTGAGTAAAATACGCAATTTTTTAGAGTTTATGAAGGAACCTATGCTAGCTGTTTTAGCGGCTTTACTTATTAATCAATTTTTATTTATGCATACAAGGGTACCTACCGGCTCTATGGAAAAAACAATCATGCCAAAAGATCACTTGGTGGT